>CAYQSE010000340.1:0-4395 GCA_964419905.1 uncultured Enterobacteriaceae bacterium | reverse complement strand
CGGGCACCGGGTCGCGGGGGTGGACCGGCCCGCGGTGCGGCAGGGTGCGCCACGCGTCGAGGTCGGTCATGCCGCGGGTGCGGGCGTAGATCGTCTTGCGGTTCACCGCGGCGAAGTACAGCCGGAACGGGAACAGGCTCTTCACGACGCACACGTCCGCCTTCCAGGGATCGAGGCCGACCTTGCGGTAGAACGACGGCTTCATCGCGAGCGGCGGGGACTCGGTGACGACCAGCGTGATCGCGCCGAGGTCGAGCACGACGACGCGGCCCACGCCGTCGACCTGCACGCGGCGGAGCAGTCGCCCCTCGATCGGCAGCGGGGGCGAGAGCTCGGGCGCGAAGTGTCCGCCGACGGCGCGCGACACCCACGCGCCGTCCGGGGCGTCCCACAGCGCCGCCACCGTCGCATCGTCGCGGATCGGGACATACGCGCGCAGGTCGCCGCCCTCGTCGCGCAGCGCGCGGAGCAGCCAGGTGCTCTCGCCGATCGCGCCGGCGCCGACCATGTCGGACGCATCCGACATGCACACGGTGCCGGTGCGCCGCGACCATCGCGCCGCCCGCGCCTGCCTTATCGCCTCCGAGGCGTCGGGCAGCGTCGGCGGGAGCTGGTCGCGGACCGCCCACGCCGCGTCGGCGAGCGCGTCGGCGAGCTCGTCGGCGAGGTGCGGCGCGTCGTCGGTCACGACCGACACCGCCCACCCGAGATCGGGCGCGTCGTTCCAGAGGTGCGCGGCGAACAGCGAGCAGTACAGCACGCGCGGATCGCGCTCCATCGCGCGCATCCGCCGGAACAGCCCGCGCATCGGCGGGAGGAAGTCGAGCGTCGTGCCGCCGCCCAGAACCATCGGCAGCGCCCGCCACGCTTGCGTCGGCCAGGCCTCACCGCGCGCGGCGCGCACGAGGATCCGGCCCGCCCGGCGGCCCACCGCGAAGTGGTCGCGGTGCGGATTGGTTCGGTACGCGGCGATCACGTCGATCAGGGCGAACTTCTCGGCGGTCAGGTGGCCGTGCAGGTCGAAGGTCGCGGCGAGCGGGACGTCGCCGATCACGGCCCTCGCCGCCCGCAGCAGGTCGACCTCGGGATCTTCCGTGCCGTCGGCGCGCAGCGCGCCGTGCAGCGACAGGAACAGCCCGTCGAGCGGGCCCGCGTCGCGCAGGGACGCGACGAGGCGCGTCTTCAGCGTCGCGAGCGCGTCGGCCGACAGCGGGCCGCCGGGGATCGCCCCCGCGCTGATCAGCGGCACCGAGATGACGCCGCGGACCTCCTCGGTCGCGCGCACGAGGCCCGAGAGCTCGGCGCGGCGAAGGAACCCGGGGACCTCGACGCCGCCGCGCGCGCACGCCGCGCGCAGCGCCGCGCCCTCGAGCCAGTGGGTGCGCTCGAAGTCCGCGAGCTCGGTGCGCAGCGGGGAGAGCGCGTTGGACTCCTGCGCGATGCGCGCGTAGCCGATGCGGAGCGGACGCATCTCAGCGCCGCCAGCGCGACCGGATCGCGTCGATCCGGTCGAGCACCCGACGCACGCGCGGATCCGGCGCGGCGTCGACCTCGATCACGCCGCCGTCGGGCGCATACGCCCGCTCCAGCGCCTTGCGCACCTCGCGCCGCGCGAGCCCGTCGATCGGCACCTTCGCGATCGCTCCGTACACGGCCGCCTGGCCCATCCCCGACGCCTCGGGGTGGACGCGGACCCACGCGGCGGCCTCCCGCAGATCGGCGAGGTAGGCGTCGAGCGCCGGGCCGTTCGCCGGCGACACCGTGCAGTGCACGCTCGGCGGGTGCTGCTGGCGGTCGACCGACCAGCCGGCCGCCTCCAGTCGATCGGCGATCGCGTACACGTCGAGGTCGCCGGTGGCGGCCCAGGTCACGATGGTCGCGTGCGGCCGCCCGAGCACGCACAGCCCCGGGATCGCGGCGATCCCGACGCGCAGGCGCTCCGCGCCGTCCCACGCCTCGCGCGCGAGCCGCAGGTAGCCGTCCTCGCCGAGCGCGTGCATCGCCGCCCACGCCGCCGCGATCGGCCCGCCCGGGCGCGTGCCCGGCAGTCCGGGCGAGGCGTACACGCCGCCGGCCCAGCGGGTCGACACGAAGAACTGGTGCCGCAGCAGGCGCATGTCGCGGTAGAGCAGCACCGAGGCGCCCTTCGCGGCATAGCCGAACTTGTGCAGATCGGCCGAGATCGAGGTCACCCCGTCGACGCGGAAGTCCCACGTCGGCACCGCCACGCCCAGCCGCTCGAGCCACGGCAGCAGGAAGCCGCCCACGCACGCGTCGACGTGCAACGGCACCCGCCGTGCCTTTGCGCGCGCCGCGATCTCCGGCACCGGATCGACGGTGCCCACCGGATATTGCGGCGCAGACGCGACGATCAGCGCGGTGCGGCGGTCGACGAGCCGGAACAGCGCGTCCACGTCGACCTGCCCGTCCTCGCGCACCCGCGCGCGGCGGATCCCCATGTCGAGCAGGTGGGCTGCCTTGTCGAAGGCGGGGTGCGCGCTCTCGGGGACCACGATCTGCCAGCGCCGTACCCACGGGCGGCGGCTGCGCGCGCGGTCACGGTAGGTCTTGACCGCGGTGAGGATCGACTCGGTGCCGCCTGCGGTCATCGTGCCCACCACCTCGGGACCGCCGTGCAGCAGGCTCGCGGTCATCTGCACGACGTCTGCCTCCATCCGGCGCAGGCTGCGGAACGCCATCGGGTTCAGCGCGTTCTCGGCGAGGTAGAGCGTGTGCGCGCGCTCGAGCAGGGCGTGGTGCGCGTCGCCGGCCCAGTACACGAGGCTGAACGTGCGGCCCTGGCGATACCGCGCATCGTCAGCGCGGAAGGTCGCCATCTCCGCGAGCAGCCCGTCGGGCTCGCGGCCGTGGGTGGGGATGCGCGCGCGCTCCATGACCACTCCCGTAGATAATCAACCGATTGATAATCGGGACAGAGCGTCGCGTCCATCCGCGGCGCGGGAGCCTGAGCGAAACGCGCGCGACTTTCGAGCGAAGTCGCCACGCGCCGACTACCCTGGACGCGCCTTTGACGGATCTGGGGTGTGTATGCTTGGTCTCGGAAGGAAGAAGCGGTCGGCCTCGAGCCCGAGCGGCGACGCCGCGGCCCAGCAGGGGGCGCCCGAGAACGACCTGCAGCCGATGGGCAACGAGCACGCGAAGTCGATGCTCGACAAGCTGAAGAGCCCGAAGGAGACCCTCTACCAGGCCCGCCTGGACATGCAGGGGCGGCAGCAGGGGGTTCGCGGCGACGCCCACGCCATCTCCAACGGCGACATCGTGATGGAGGCCCTCGCCCACCAGGGCGCCTACGGTCGGCTGCCCCTCGACAAGCTCGAGGCCTGGGGCTACCGCCAGGCCGGGCGGGTCCAGGACGCAGAGAGCGGCTTCGGCGCCGTGCTCTACGTGCCCACCGCCGAGGCCCTCACCGGCACCTCTGAGATGGCGAGCGTGATCCGCGCCATCCACGGGGGCGTGCCGAAGCCCGTCCTCGCGTTCGCCGGGACCGATCCGAAGAACAAGCGCGACATCTCCGACGACACCAACCGTCACGGCGTCGGCGCCTACCAGATGGCCTCGAACATCGGGAGCATCGCGGGGATGATGTCCGAGGCCGGCGGCAAGGTCATCACCACCGGGCACAGCCTCGGCGGCGCCCTCGCGCAGCACGCCGCGTGCCGATTCCCGGGCAACGTCGCCCGGGTCGTGACCTTCCAGGCCCCGGGCATCCAGGCCGAAGACACCGAGAAGCTGAAGAAGTTCAACGACGAGAACCCGGACCAGGCCATCCAGTCCACCCACTTCCGCGCCGAGGGCGACGTCGTGCATGCCGCGGGGGAGTCGCTCACCGAGGGCGATGTGTTCGAGTTCCAGAGCGTGGGCATCGGCGACCCGCGCGACCACTCGATCTCCCCGCTCGCACGGCTGTCCGCCGCCCGCGGCGGCATGATCCCGGGCCTCGGAGCGGGCGAGAAGGGCGTGTCCGACCGGCTCACCAAGGTGAAGCGCTCGTCGACCGACAAGGTGAAGGGCGACAAGAAGAACCGCCTCGCCGAGTGGGGGCGCAAGAAGCTCGGAGGCATCGCGCGCCACGACGACATGGAGCCCTACGTCGCGCTGTGGAAGCAGGTCGAGGAGCTCTGCGAGTCCGGCGCGTTCGCGATGGGCCAGGTCAAGGGCATCATCCGCGACTCGGACCAGATCACCGAGGTCCAGAAGATCAAGATGCGCGACAACGTCGACAGGCTCTACGGCGACAAGCTGGTGTAGCGGAGGCCCGCGCCGCGAGCGCCTCGGCCGACGTCAAGCGAGGGGTGGAGGCGCTGCGGCGGGCGTCGCGTCTGTCGATCCTACACATCTTGGCTGCGGCCCGAGATCATGTGGGGCGGGCGTCCC
>CAYQSE010000339.1:0-4402 GCA_964419905.1 uncultured Enterobacteriaceae bacterium | reverse complement strand
CGTCGAGGAGGGCCGTCACCTGTGGGCGATGGTCTACCTGCTCCAGGCCTACTTCGGCAGTGACGGCCGCGACGAGGCCGACGAGCTGCTCGCGCGCCGGTCGGGCGACGCCGACAAGCCGCGCATCCTCGACGCGTTCAACCAGCCCTGCCCGGACTGGCTGACCTTCTTCTGCTTCACGACGTTCACCGATCGCGACGGCAAGTACCAGCTCGCCTCGCTGGCCGAGTCCGGCTTCGACCCGCTGTCGCGCACCTGCCGGTTCATGCTCACCGAAGAGGCTCACCACATGTTCGTGGGCCAGACGGGCATCGAGCGCGTGCTCGAGCGCGGCCTCGAGCTGATGCGCCGCGATCCGAACGAGGACGCGCGCGCCCAGGGCGGCATCGATCTCGCGACGGTGCAGAAGTACGTGAACTACTGGTTCTGCTACAGCCTCGACCTGTTCGGCAGTGAGGTATCCAGCAACGCGGCCGACTACTTCGCGGCGGGCCTCAAGGGCCGCTACCGCGAGTCCACCGGCTACGAGGACCACGTCGCGCTGCAGGGCGCGCGCACGATCCCGCACGTGGTCGGCGGTCGCCTCGTGAACGAGGAGATACCGCTCCGCAACGCGATGAACGAGGATCTGCGCGACCACTACATCGCCGACTGCGAGAAGGTCGTCGCGCGGTGGAACAAGCGCCTCGAGCAGCTCGAGACGGACTTCCGCATCACGCTGCCGAGCCGCCGGTTCTTCCGGCGCCAGGGCATCTACTCGAGCCAGCACTTCGATCTCGACGGCAACCCGATCAGCGCGGCGCAGTTCGCGGCCCGCGAGGCCGACTGGCTGCCCACCGACGCCGACCGCGCGTACGTCGGCTCGCTGATGCAGCCGGTGCTCGAGCCGGGCAAGATGGCCAACTGGATCGCTGCCCCGCGCAAGGGCATCGACAACCACACGGTCGACTACGAGTACGTGCGGCTGGCCTGAGCGCCGTGCTGCTCCTGCTGCTGACGGCGCTCGCCCTCGGGGCGCCGCTGACCCGCGTCGCGGACGCGCCCGAGGTGACGCGGATCCGCGATGTGCGCGTGCTGCGCCCTGACGGCACCACCTCGGCGCCGCAGGACGTCGTGCTCGCAGACGGGCTCGTCGCGGCGGTCGGCACGACGTGGTCGGGGGCGGTCACCCACGAGATCGACGGCACCGGGCACACACTGATGCCGGGCCTGATCGATCTGCACGTCCACCTCGGCTCGCTCACCGCGGTGCCCGGCCGGATCCGCCTGCCGCGACCCGCGCACACGCTCGACGCGTTCCTGTACGCCGGCGTCACCACCGTGCTCGACCTCGCGAGCCCGCGCGAGGACATCGCGCGGTGGTCCGACAAGCTCGCGCGCGGTCGCTGGGCGGGCCCGCGCGTCGTCGGCGCCGGCAAGCCGTTCGCCGCGCCCGGGGGCCACCCGCGCGCGAGCGTCACCGCGATGTACCCGGGCCCGCTCGTGCGCTGGGCCACCCGCGACATGGCGTGGGAGGTCGCCGACGCCGACGACGTGACCACCGCGCTCGCGCGACAGGGCATCACCCCGCTGATCAAGGTGATGCTCGACGCGCTCCCGCCCGACGCGCCGACGATCTCCGACGACGCGCTCGCCCGCCTCCGCATCGGCGCGACCGCGCTCGACGCGCGGCTGCTCGCCCACGTCGGGCGCGCCGAAGACCTCGACCGCGCCGTCGCGCTGCCGGTCGACGCGCTGGTGCACAGCCCGCACCACGGCGCGGTGAGCGACGCCAGCCTCGCCGCGCTCGCGGCGAAGGGCATCCCGGTGGTCGCCACCCTCGCGGTGTGGGAGGCCACGCAGCGGATCGCCGAGCAAGACCCGGCGATCGACCCGCTCGCCCGGGAGATCCTCTCCCCGGCGTCGCTGCGCGACCTGGCGCGCGCCGCCGCGGGCGACGCGCCGATCACCGGCCCGATGGCGCCGTGGGCGGCCTCGCTGCACGACGCCGCGCCGACGCGCGACGACAACGTCCGCCGGATGTTCGCGGCGGGCGTGCCCATCCTCGTCGGCTCCGACAGCCCAGGCTTGGGCATCGTCGCGGGCGCGGCGACACACCGCGAGCTCGACCTGCTCGTGGCCGCGGGCTTGCCGGTGGAGGCCGTCCTCGCCGCCGCCACCTGGGGAAACGCCCGCTTCCTCGACCCCGAGGGGCAGCGCGGTGCGGTGCGCGTCGGCTACGTCGCGGACCTGCTGCTGGTGCGCGGCGATCCGAGCGAAGATCTCGCGGCGGTCCACGACATCGCGGCGTTGTGGCTGGGCGGCCGGGCGGTAACGCGCCGTCCGCGACAGGCCCCCCCGTGATCCCTTAGTATCGAGAACATGGAGGGCCGATGGACGTCGCCGACCTGATGACCCCGAACCCGATCGTGGTCGGCGAGCAGACCAGCATCGCCGAGTGCGCGCACCTGCTCTCGACACGTCGCTTCCGCCACCTGCCGATGGTCGACACGAAGGGCCGGCTCTCTGGCGTGGTCACCGACTTCGGGGTGTTCCGTCGCGGCGGACTCGCCGGCGCACACGGCGAGGTCTGGGTACCGTTCGAGGACGCCGCCACCGAGCTTCGCGCGGTCGACATCGCCGAGCCCGCACACCTCACCGCACAGCCCGAGGAGGCGCTCGAGTCGCTGCTCGCGCGTCTGGCCAAGGCGCCACAGGATCTGGCGGTCGTCGTCGACGAGCACCACCATCCGATGGGCGTGATCACCGAGCACGACGGCGTCCGCTACGCGCAGGGGCTCGGCCCGATGCCGCTCCCTGCGGGTCGCGCCGGCAGCCGCCCGATCGCCACGGTCCGCGCCGACCATCCGGCGCAGGCGGCGTGGGCGCTGATGCTCGAGCGACAGATCCGACACGTCGTCGTCCTCGACCAGACCGGCGCGCTGGTCGGGATCCTCTCCTACCGCGACCTGATCGAGGACGACGTCGCGAGCGGCCGCGACCTGACGTGCTTCGAGGTCGTGCGCCACGAGGAGACGATGACCATCGACCCGGAGGCGCCGCTGCACGAAGCCGCGTCGCTGATGGCGAAGCACCGGTTCGGCTGCCTGCCGGTGATGGCCGCGGGCGCTGTCGCCCCCGAGGCGCTGCTCACCCGCACCGACCTGATCCAGGCAGCCGTGCAGTCGCTCCAGGACGAGGAGCTCTTCGACGACATCGACTGAGCGCCCCGTTCAGGGCGCGCAGTCGCCGAGGTCGTCGCCCCAGTACGGGCAGTCGAGCCACCAGTCGCACTCGCCGTCCCCGAGCCACGACGCCGGGCTGCACCCCTGCCCGTCGCAGTCGACCACCTCGCCGGGCTCGCACAGGAGGCAGTCGCCGTAATCGTAATCGAAGCGCGCGCAGTCGAGCTCGGCGTCGCAGTAGAAGTCGCCGAGCCACCAGCCGGGGCGGCAGGCTCCGCTGCAGTCGCGCAGCTCGCCCGCCGGACAGGTCGCGCCCGGGTTGCAGTCCTGGCCGTCATAGCCCCACGTCGGGCAGTTCAGCCCCGGATCGCAGACGCCGTCGTCGTACCAGGTGGCAGGCGTGCAGTAGCCGTCGCAGCCGATCACCTCGTCGGGACCGCACACATCGCAGTCGCCACCGTCCTGCGAGAACGCGGCGCACTGGAACTCGGCGTCGCAGTACAGGTCGCCCACCCAGGTCTCGTCGCTGCAGTTGCCGTCGCAGTCCTCCACCTCACCGCTCGGGCAGCTCGCGGGCGGGTTCGACGGGTTCGACGGGTTCGAGGGCGTGGTGGGGCGGTCGCAGTCTCCGTCGTCGTAGTCGAGCGCGGCGCAGTCGAAGCGCTCCTGGCACAGCCCATCGCCGAGCCAGGTCGCTGGCAGGCACGCGCCGTCGCAGTCCGCGACCTGGTCCGCGGCGCAGGTGTCCTCGGGCTCGGGCGCCGTGGTGGCCGGAGGCGCGTCGTCGTCGTCCGGGTCTGCGACATCGTCCGGATCCGGCGCGCTCGTCTCGGTGTCCGACGCGGGCTGGAGGTCGGAGTACGGGTCGAGCCCCCACTGGTTGCACGCGCCGAGCGCGAGCAGCGTGCCCAGCAGGATGCCTTGAATCGCGAGGTGGCGAGGGGACGACATGAACGCCTCCGTGTCTGCGGCGCTCACCCCCATGCAACTTCCAAGCCACCCGGTAGTGGCCCTACCCAGCGGCCTCGGTCACCGAGACGCGACAAAAACACCGCACATCACGTCCTCACCGCCCCACTCAGGGGACGTACGACGCCGCGAGCTCAGGACCGCCGCAGTCGTCGTCGAGCAACCCCAGCAGGTAGCCGTCGGTGGCGCCGATGAAGTCGGCGAACGGCGTCTCGTCGACGTGGAAGTGGTTGTCGTGCGCGGCGTTGTAGTTCGGCGTCAGGATGATG
>CAYQSE010000338.1:3195-4407 GCA_964419905.1 uncultured Enterobacteriaceae bacterium | reverse complement strand
GGGCTGCCGCACTTCGAGCGCGGGCTGCTCGACCTCTATGCAGCCGCGGTCCCGCGCGGGCGCGAGGCCCCGGACGTGCGCGTCACGGTCGCGCCGATCCTGTGGTCGGTCGACACCGCGATCGCGCTGAGCGCCCAGCCCACCCCGATCGCGCACGGCTTGCGCGTCGGCGATCGCGTCGTGTGCGAGGTCGCGATGTTCGCCTCGCACCGTCAGAGCGGCGACGCCGACGCCGCGATCCGCTTCGAGGTCCGCTGAGCGCGCGCCAGGGGCTATTGCGTCTCCCAAAGGCTCTGCTACAGTGAGGCCGCCGTACCGCCCAGGAGAACTGCGTGTACCGAAATCTTGCTGCCGCTGCGTTGTTGGTGTTCCCGATGGCCGCGTTCGGCGCTGGTGAGACCACCACCGGCGAGCCGATCACCGTGACGCTGCAAGCGACGTTGAACAACACGATCGCGGTCACGATCGACGGACGCACGGCGTTGTCGAATGTGATCACTGGCACCAGTACAAGCGTCTCAGTGGCTTTCGGCGGCGTAGCCATCAACAACACCGGCACCGGCGCCATTGGCACGGACAAGCGCAAGTTCTTCCACACCTCGGACTCCTCGGCCACCTTCGTCGCCGAGCTCCAGGCCACGATGAACTTCACGGGGACGACCCAGGTCGTCTTGGAGATCGTCGGCGGGACCGCCACAGGTCAGGCCGCTGGCTACTTCCAGTGCGACGCGCCCGTTGCCAGCCCCACGCCCACCACCTTCACCTGGGAAACAACACCGGGCACCTTCGGCGGTGGAATCCAAGCCACCGCCACCGCCGCCACCTGCGCGACGTACGCTGTGGCTGGTGCCAACTATACCGCCCCGGTCGACCTCGCGCTCCACCTCCCGGCGAGCGCCAACGGCACGAACCAAGCCTTCCCGTTCACGTTCCAGTACGTCCCCAGTCCTTGATCGCTCCGGGCGCGCGCTACCGATGGCTGCTCGGCGCCGCGATGCTCGCGGCGCCGCTGCACGTCGCGCACGCGCTCGGCCTCGCGGTCAGCCCGGTCGTGGTCACCCCGGCCGCGCCACCCGGCGGCAGCCACACGTTCACGATCACCGCGTCGAACACCGGGGACGCGCCGCTCTCGGTGTCCGCGTTCGCGTGGGACTACTGGTACACCGCCGCGGACGGCCGCCAGGTGAGCCCGCCGGGGACCACGCCGCGCTC
>CAYQSE010000338.1:1738-3185 GCA_964419905.1 uncultured Enterobacteriaceae bacterium | reverse complement strand
GGCCGCCGGGTGGACCGAGGTGGTCCCGCGCATCACCACGATCCCAGCCCACAGCGCGGTCGACCTGCTCGCGACGGTCGCCGTGCCCGACGACGCCGCGGGCGGCTACACGACGACCGTGTTCATCTCGTCCCTGCTGGAAGAGGATCTCGGCGCACTGGCCAGCGCCCCGATGGGCACCCGCATCGGCGTCGTCGTCCTCCTCGAGGTCGAGGGCACCACCGAGCCCGGTCTGAAGGTCGGCGAGATCACCTACGTCCCGCCCAGCCTCGACGCGCCCGCGCGCGTCGAGGCCCGCGCGACGAACACCGGCAACGTGCACCTGCCGCTCACGCTCCGCGGCGTGATCCGCGGCACCGACGGCGACGTCCTCGGCACCGTGGCGTCCAGCGCGCCGAAGTACGCGCTGCCCGGCGAGACGGTCTCGGTGTTCGCGGACTGGACCAAGGCGGCGTCCGAAGGTGCCTATGAGTTCGCGGGGGCCGTGATGTATGGTCCCGACCTCCTGGTTCCGGTCGTTTACCCCCTGGTCGTCCCCGCGGGCGCCGGAGCACCCCCGGGGCGGTAGGCGCATGCGCATCCTGGTCTGGCTGCTGCTGCTGTTCGCCGCGGTCGTCTCGGGGCCCGCGACGGCCGCGGAGACCGAGAACCAGACCATCCTCGTCGCGCCGGGACCCGGGGAGATCGTCGAGATCGGCCCGCTGGACGACCTGGTCGTGATCTCCGCGAACGGCGTCGAGATCTTCCAGGTCAGCCCCACCGCGCTGCTCGTGCGCGCCGACCGACCCGGCGGCGAGGCGATCGCGATCATCCGCGGTCCGTCCGGCCACCGCGGCATCGTGTTCCGCGGCGCGAGCCCCACCGAGCAGCGGCGGCGCGTGCCCGAGCGCTACGACGCGGATCCGTCCCGCGGAGAGCTCGCGCTCGGCGGCCAGTACACCTACACGCAGAGCCTGCTCGACGATCGGCAGGCGCTGACGATGTTCCACTGGGCGGACTGGCAGCAGGCCGGCGATCGGTTCGACACCGGCGCGTTCGTCGGCGTGATCCGCGTGCCCGACGGGCGGTTCGGCCTGTCGAGCCTGCAGGCGCACTTCGACACGCCGCGCCTGTCCGTCGAGGTCGGCGACCGCGCGGAGCTGCTCGCGCCGGGGCTGCGCGGCGTGCCCGGCGTCGGCGTGCCGCTGCGCGGGGCGCGCGCGTCGTACCTGATCGGCGACAGCCCGCTGCGGGTCGGCGTCGTCGCCGGCGGCCTGCGGCCATCGGTGTGCTGCAACTTCTTCGCGCCGCAAGAGCTGATGCTCGGCGCGGCGACGGTCGGCTGGCTGCCGGGGGGCGGCCCGTGGGGCGAGCTGACCTCGGGCGTCACCGTGCGGCCCACCGGCGGCGGCGTCTCGCCCTACAACCGCCTGCAGGGCGGCTACAGCATGAACGGGCTGATCGCCGA
>CAYQSE010000338.1:0-1728 GCA_964419905.1 uncultured Enterobacteriaceae bacterium | reverse complement strand
GTCGGGCCCCGGCGTCGCCGCCGGCGTGAACGCCCGCGCGACGCCCGCCACCGGGCTCACCGCGTTCGCGAACGCCGCGGGCGCGACGCGCGGCTTCCTGAACCCGGTCGCCATCGACGAGCGCGGCGCGAACGTCGGCGGGCAGGGCGGCTTGCACTACAGCCCCACCAAGACGGTGTCCACGCGGGTGGAGTTCAACGCGTTCACCCGCGAGCAGGCCGGCGTGCAGCCCGCGGCGAGCGAGCTGCGCGGGCTCGCCGACGTCCAGTGGCGCCCCGGTCGCGCGCTACAGCTCCACGCGGGCTACGACCGCTTCGCGCAGCGCTACGGCGCGGTGGGAACCCAGGGCGACAACGTCAGCGGCGGCCTCACCGTGCGCCCCATCGACAAGCTCGCGCTCGGGGGCAGCTACCG
This sequence comes from uncultured Enterobacteriaceae bacterium, assembly GCA_964419905.1. Lineage (GTDB taxonomy): Bacteria > Myxococcota_A > UBA796 > UBA796 > JAFDJI01. The sequence goes on along the minus strand of CAYQSE010000338.1, from coordinate 1,314 downwards.
GGTGCTGCTCCGCGACGACCACCCCACGCAGCACTTCGCCGGCGCGTTCACCTCGCTCGACCTCGGCGGCTCGCAGCTCATGGCGAGCTATCGCTACGATCGCCTCGACGTCTCGGCGATCCACACCGGGCTCCTCGCCTACCGCGCGTACACCGGGCCCGTCCGCGGCAGCCTGTCCGCCTGGTACATGCTCCAGCAGCGCGAGACGGGGAACGAGCCCTACGCCGCGATCAACGGTGACGTCGCCTGGCGGTTCCGGCGGCTGTTCGAGCTCGGCGTCGGCGCGACCGCCACCGCGCGCGTGCCCGACTGGAAGCCTGCGCTGATGGTGAACGCGTTCTGGACCCTCTACCCGGGCTCGTTCGCGCGCGAGCAGGGCGGGCTCGGGCTCCGGGGCAGCGTGACCGGCGTGATCTACCTCGACCGCAACTACAACGGCGTCCGCGACGAGGGCGAGGACGGCGTGCCGGATCTGAAGGTCACGCTCGACGACACCCGGGTCGCGACGACCGACGCCGACGGGCGCTACCTGTTCGGGAACGTCCCGTCCGGCGAGCACACGCTCACCTTCGAGCGCGCCGGGCTGCACGCGCTGGCGGCCACCACCCGCAAGGTGGACGTCGGCGCGCTCAAGCGCGTCGAGGCCGATCTCGGCGTGATCTGGGGCGGCCGCATCCAGGGCGTGCTCTACCTCGACCTTCACGACAACGGCGTCTACGACAACGGCGACGCGACCGTGCCGATCGAAGAGGTCATGCTCCGCGACAGCCGCGGCGTCGTGATCGCCCGGGTGCCCGCGCGCGACGGCCGGTTCAGCTTCACCGGGCTCCGCGACGGCACCTACACCGTCGTCCTCGACCCGTTCGGGCTCGAGCCCGGCTACCGCCCGATCGACGAGCTGGAGGTCCGCGTGGATCTCCCCGAGGGGCGCTCGGCGCACGTCCCGGTGCGGATGCACGCCGAGCGCATCCTCGGCGGCATCGTGTACGAGGACACCGACGGCGACCGGCAGGTGGGCTCGAAGCGGGACCTCGGCCTCGGCGGCGTCGAGGTGTCGCTGTCGACGGGGCAGACGACGCGGACGGGCCCGGACGGCAGCTTCCTGTTCCGCGACCTGCCGCCGGGCGGCTACGCGGTGCGCACGGAGCTCGCGACCGAGGCGAAGGTCGTCGTGCTGCCGGTGACGCCGAAGGAGGTGCTGGACCTGACCTTCCTGCTGCCGCGCGGCACGAAGGCGCCCGCGGCCGCGCGCCCGCGGCCGTCGCCGCGCACCGGCACGGTCGGCGTCGACCTCGCGGCCCCGCTGGGCGTGCT
>CAYQSE010000337.1:0-4441 GCA_964419905.1 uncultured Enterobacteriaceae bacterium | reverse complement strand
CGTCGACATGGAACCCCCCTGCGTTGATGGACCGTCGTGATCAACGGCACGCGCCCAGCTCGTCGGTCAATCGTCGGACCACAGACACGCGTGGATGTGCGGCAAAGGGGGGTATGCAGGCGGGCTCGCCGCGCCGAAACAAGTTTGGTTTCCGCGCGGATGCGCCGGCCCACGGGCGCGGTGCGGCGGCGCGCGGTAGGTGCGCGACCTGGGAGGGCGGGTGGCCGAAGACCCCTACGCGGTGCTCGGGGTCGCGCACGACGCGCCGATCGACGAGATCAAGCGGGCGTATCGTGCGCTCGCGCGGGACACCCACCCCGACCGGAACCCGGAGCCGGACGCCGAGGCGCGGTTCAAGCGGGTGGCCGCGGCGTGGGAGGTGCTCTCGGACGCGCACCGCCGCGCGGCGTGGCACGCGGCGCACGACCCGGGGGTGCGGGGCACGCCGCGGCGGTTCCTCGAGGACTTCACGGACGCGCTGGAGCGGGCCGAGGCGCTGGTGCTCGAGGTGCTGCTGCCGCGCTACCTCGACGGGTTCCGCGGCGCGGGCGCCGAGGTGGCGGCGCGGTTCGCGCGGGATCTGACGGCGGGCCCGCCCGAGGCGGGGCTCGACGGGCCGCGCGCGTCGTGGCGTGGACGCCGGCGGGCGCGGGCGTGGGCGCGCCGGGTCGATGTGTGCATCGACTACGGTGGGGCGTGGGCGCCGGTCACCGTGCAGCGCAAGTTCGCCACGCGCGGGTGGCGGATCGTGTTCCATCCGCAGGCGTTCTGGGTCGCGGGGATCCGCGAGCCGGGCGCGCTGGACGCGGCGGTCGCGGAGCACCTGGCCGCGCGGGTGGTCGGCGTGCTCGCCGCGGACGCGGGCGTGCTCGGCGATCTGCTCGGCGAGGACGGGCTCGCGCGGGCGCGCGCCCGCGATGCGTCGGTGCGCGCGGCGCGCCTGCGCACGCTGGCGTTCTGGCTCGCCGTCGCCACGCTCGCGGCGGTGCTGATCACCAGCGGGCTGCTCGCCGACGCGCGCTGAGCGGCGTGACGTTTCGTGACGACGCGGTCGGGCGCGCTGACGGCTCCTGTGGCCCGCGGAGGTGGAGATGAGCGTCGTGCTGGGGATTCTGATCGGGGCCGGCGCCGGCTATGGCTACCACCGCGTCGTCGGGTGCCGGTCGGGGGCGTGTGCGATCACCGCGAGCCCGTGGACGAGCACGGCGTACGGCGCGGTGATGGGCTTCCTGATCGCCGGCGGACCGGGCTGATCCGGGCTCAGCCGACGCCGGGATCGGTGCGGACGTCCTCTTCCTCGAGCGGCAGCAGCAGCACGTAGCGGGTGCCGCCCTCGGACGCCTCGGACCACTCGAGCGAGCCGCCGAGCGCGCGCGCATGCGACGCGGCGAGGTGCAGCCCGGCGGCGAGTCCGCCCGCGGGCGGCGCGGGCTCGGTGGAGGCGACCTGCACGCGAAGCAGCCCCGCCTGCCACTCGCCGACCTCGAGCCGCGGCGGGGGATCGCCCTCGGCAGCGAGCAGGACGCGGGCGAGCATCGCGGCCACGCGCGCGTGGTCGATCGCGACCTCGGCGTGCGGCTCGATCGCGCGCGCGACGGCGATCGTGCGGCCGGCGACCGCGGTGGCGAACGCCTCGGCCTGGGACACGAGCGCGTCGAGCGCGATCGGGGCGGCGGGGCCGGGCGTCGCGAGGCCCTGGTAGGCGGTGACCAGACGCGCGGCGTCGTCGCCCTCGGCGGCGGCCAGGCGGTCGAGCACCTCGGCGAGGAGCGGGGCGCTGTCCTGCGTCGGCGCGCCGACGAGCTGGGATCGCTCCGCGTCGCCGAGCGCCGCGCGGGCGCGCCGCAGATCCGTCGCCCAGTCGTCCAGGCGCAGCGCGGCCTCCCGCAGCCGCACCTCGTAGTGGCCGTTCTGCGCGATCAGCAGGCTCCAGCTCGCGACGAGCGTGCCCAGACCGACGACGATCAGGCCGGATGGCCAGTACGAGGTGCCGCCGCCGCCCGGCGCGGTGATCGCGGCGGCGAGCAGCAGCGCGGTGAGGCCTACGCCGAACAGGGTTCCGGTGAGTGTGTTCATGGGCGACCAGTCTACTCGGCGCGGGACGCCGCGGGCGCCGCTTCGGGTCGGCGCGCCGCTCGGTCGGCCAGGATCCGACGCCCACGTCCGGGCGATCGGAGCGGGGAGGCGCGCCGCGAAGCGGAGCCCGACGTCATTTCTTGATATGCGTCGGCAGCAGGAGGATCCTCATGAACCCGCACATGGTCAAGCGGACCCTGGACCGGATCGACGACAGCTTCCGCATGTTCGCGACGGGCCGCATCAGCCCGTTCATCCTCGCGGTGAACCTGCGTCAGCACGGCGCGTCGCTCGGCACCGAGATCCCGAACGCGCAGGTGGCGCTCGAGGGCCTCGCGGACGAGGTCGACGCCGAGGCGGCGAAGACGAAGGACCCCAAGCACGCGGTCGCGGGGATGCACGAGCGGTTCAAGGTGTGGCGCAAGGACGTCGAGGCCGAGGCGAAGGCCGCGGGCGCGACGGCGGTGCGCGCCGCCGATCCGGCGCTCGCTGCCGCGGCGAAGGAGGTCGAGGCGCTCGGGTCGCCGGCGTCCGCGGGTGCGCCGGCTGCGCCGAAGGCGCCCGTGGCCGACGAGGACGACGTCGCGGAGATGACGATGGAGGAGATCGAGGCGATCCTCGCGCAGACCCGCAGCAAGCTCTGAGTCAGTCCGCCTCGGGCGCCGCGGCGGGCTCGAGGCGCGCCAGCCGCTGGAGCGGCACGGCGGCCACCAGCGTGAGCACCCCGAACAGCGCGAGCAGGACGGCGCACCCGCCGAGCAGCGGCGCGGGCGGGAGCGTGTCGCCCAGCGGGGGGATGATGTTGGAGGCCGCGCCACCGAGCGCGAGCCACAGCCCGGCGAGCGGCCCGGCGACGCGCCAGTGCACCTCGCCGAGGAGGCACGCGAGCATCGACGGGAGCAGCAACGCCTCGGCGACCGCCAGCACGCCCATCGCGGCGATGCCGCCATAGACCGAGACCCCGACCGTGACGGCGCCGAGGCCGGCGCCCGCGGCCGCGAGCAGGCAGCCCGCGCCCACCCACAGCAGCCCGGGCAGATCGAGCCCGGTGGCGTGCAGCGCGAGCGCCGCGACCAGGGCGAGCAGCGCGACCGCGGTGACCACGATCGGGTTGAGGGTCCAGATCAGCGTCGGGTCGAAGGACGACCCGGCGACGAACGCGGTGACGGCGTGGTTCACGACCCACAGCGCGGTGTAGGGGGCGAGCAACGTGACCAGCAGCACCCCCGAGACGAGCACCGGCATCCCACGCAGGCGCTCGGTCGGATCGTCCTTCGGGATGGCGGGCAGCACATGGTGAAGCGTGGCGGCGACCCCGAGGAGCAGCGCGCCGAGCAGACCCGTGAGCGCGACGCCCGCGAACCATGCAGACACCCAGGGCCCGTCCGAGAGCCACGACGCGCCTTGGGACGCGGTGAACGCCCCGATCTGCAGGGCGATGTACAGCGCGAAGCACAGCGCCTCGCGCAGCCGGGCCGTCGGCTGCGCGAACGCGCTGGCCGCCGCGCTCCACAGCCCCGGCGTCGCGAGGCCGCTGCCGAACGCGGCGAGGATCAGCGCGGGCACCCGGGTGACCTCCGGGCCCAGCCCGAACACCAGCGCCCCGGTGGCGGCGAGCGCGAGCCCGGGCGCGGCCGCGGCCTGGCCGCCGATCAGCGCCGCGAGCACGCCGCCGAGCACCAGGCTGCCGACGCGCCCCCACGCGGTGATCTGGTAGGCCATCGCGAACGGGTCCACCGCGATCGCGTCGCGCGCGACGAGCACGTGCCACATGCCGGCGCGCAGCCCGTACCATGAGGCCGCGGCGAGGAACGCCGCCAGCGGGAGCACCACTGCGGCGAGGATGCGGCGCTGCAGCACGCGGACCTCCGACGCTCACCCTACTCCGAGGTCGCCGATCGGGGAAGCCCGGCCCAGGAAGTCGCCCAGGCCGCTAGCGACCACCGTAGGCCGCCTCGAACAGCGCGTCGCCGAGCATTCGGCCGATGACGACGAGCTCGGCCTCTCGCCGCGACAGGGCAGGGGAGCGGCGCATCTCGCCCGCGATGGCGAGCTCGCGCACGTCATCACGCATCTGCAGGGCGAGGAGGAGTTTGCGCTCGGGGCCCATGCGCCGCCAGACGTCGCGTTGGGCGCGCGCGGCGGCTTCGTCGGTGTCGAGGGCGGGGCTGGGCATGGCGGGAGTCTCGCACCGCGGCGGAGGTGGCGATCGGACGGTGAGGCCGCAGGCGGAGGTCGGAGGTGGTGGTGAGGTGGCGCCACCTGGGAGCCACGGATCTACATGGAGACCCACGGAACACCAGAGACCGTGGGTTCGGTTTGCAACCTGCGGCGGTCGGCCGGGACGGCTGTCGATTGATCACAT
>CAYQSE010000336.1:0-4520 GCA_964419905.1 uncultured Enterobacteriaceae bacterium | reverse complement strand
ACGCCCGCCCCACGTTCATGGATCCTCGCGAACCCGCCTGCAGCAGGTCTTCGTGGAGATGTGATCAATCGACAGCCGGGACGGCCGACCCACGAACAACGGAGGCGGCGTCAGGCCCCGCGGCGGCGCCGCCGGGCCAGCAGGACGAGGCCGATCAGAGCCCACGGGCCCGAAGCGCCACCGCCGGTGGTGCAGCTGAGGCCACCCTGGGCCCAGGTGCGGACGCACTCGGTGACGACGAACTCATCGGTGTCCAGACAGTCGTCCGCCGGCAGATCGCCGTCGTAGTCGTCGGCGTACTCCGCCGAGACGTGGCCGTCGCCGTCCTGATCGTAGTCGTCGTTGCCGGCGCAGTCGGAGTCGACGCCGTCGTACCAAGCGTCCGGCGCGCCCGGATGGATGTCGGCGTCGGTGTCGTCGCAGTCGGTCCCGCCGCACGCGATCGCGTCGAAGCCGTCGCCGTCCGCGTCGCACAGATCGAAGCCGTCGCAGTCCTGATCGATGCCGTCGTAGGGCACCTCGGTGGCGCCAGGATGGACGCTCGCGCTCGTGTCGTCGCAGTCATCCCGGGTCGTCGACCAGCCCTCGCCCGGATCGTCGCAGAACGCCACCGGCGCGCAGCCCGCGTCGCCATGCCCGTCGCCATCGGCGTCTGGGTAGTACGAGGTGCTGGCCAGCCCCTCGTCGACCGACCCGTCGCAGTCGTCGTCGACCCCGTTGCACGTCTCGTCGGCCTTCGGATTCACGGCGACGTCACCGTCGTCACAGTCGGTCCCCGAAGGCGCCCACCCATCGCCGGGATGCTCGCAGTAGAACGATGGCGTCGCGGTGGCGTCGCCGAAGCCGTCGCCGTCCGCGTCGGGCCACCACGGGGTGCCAAAACCCTCGTCCACGCGCCCATCGCAGTCGTTGTCGACCCCGTCGCAGACCTCCTCCCCCTCGGGATTGGTCTTGGGATCGTCGTCGTCGCAGTCGTGCGGAACCGGCGCCCAGCCATCCCCCGGCGGCGCGCAGAACGGCGTGGGGGCGGCGCTCGCGTCGCCCCAGCCGTCGTCGTCCACATCGGGCCAGTACGGCGCGAACGGCAGCCCCTCGTCGATGTCGACATCGCAGTCGTTGTCGACGCCGTCACAGCGCTCCTGGGCGCCCGGGAACGTCGTCGCGTCCCCATCGTCGCAGTCGGTGCCGTCGAGCGCGTAGCCCGGCCCGGCATCGCCGCAGGTCAGCATCACCTTCCCGTCGGGATCCCCGAAGCCGTCGGCGTCCCCGTCCGGGTACCACTCCCGCTGCACGTCGCCGCCGCTGTTGTCGACGACGATCCGATACATGAACGGGAAGGTCAGCGGGTTCTGGTCGCGGGGCGTCGGGCTCGCGTCCCAGACCTTGAGCGTGATCTCCCCTTGCCCGACCGCGTCCACGCAGTTCGACGGCCCGATGGGTCCCGTGGCCGCGCCGAGGAGCTGGTCCGCGGCGTCGTAGACCTCGATCGCCCAATCGTTGGGGAGTATCGAGGGATTGGTGTAGCTCGACGCCGGATGGAGGCAGACCTGGAAACACTGCGCATCCTCGGCGGTAAACCGGTAGTGATCGACGTCCACGTCAAAGCCGAGCGCCGGATGGATCGCGTGGAAGTAGTGGAAGAACACATCCGGATCGCCCGCGTCGATGTGCGCTTGGCTGCCGTGGCTCAGGCTGACCTCGGTCGAGCCGAACACGCCCAACAAGAAACTGCCCGGCGCCAGGTCGTCGAAGTCGAGCATCCCGCCCACCGGCAGCGTGCCCAGGTGGTAGGCCCCATCGGTGGTGTCGTTGCTCTCGCCGAGCTCTTCGCAGTAGACCACGTCGCCGGTGCCGTCCTCCACCCAGTAGCAGTACCGCTCCGTCGCGGGCCAGTCGGGGTTGCCGTACTCGAGGGTGAACGCCTGTGCGGCGAACGGCATCGCCAGACCGAGAAGCATCGTCGCGCGGTTCATGCGACACCTCCACGCCGACGCCGCATCATCAGCAGCGGCACCCACAGCGCCAGACCCCAGCCGGGCGCGCCCGGCACCGAGCAGCCGCACGCCCCGGGCGGCGGCGGAAGCTCGAAGCAGCCCTCGTCGGCATACCCGTCGCAGTCGTTGTCCACGCCATCGCACGCCTCCTCGGCGCCCGGATGCCGCGCGCCGTCGTCGTCGTCGCAGTCGCCCGCGACCGTGACCCACCCGTCGCCGGGCGACGCACACGCCTGGGTCGCCGCGTCCGGATCCCCCGCGCCATCGCCGTCCTCGTCCCGATAGAAGGTCAGCAGCACGCCGCCGTCGTCGGCCACGCCGCTGCAGCTGCGATCCACCCCGTCGCAGACCTCGGGCGCGCCGAGGTAGACGTCATCGCGCGTGTCGTCGCAGTCGAGATCGTTGTCGACGAAGCCGGTCGGCTCGGGCGGCGCGCAGCCGAACACGGGCGTCGCGTCGGCGTCGCCCTGCCCGTCACCGTCGGCGTCGGGCCACCAGCTCGCCTGCTTGACCCCGCTGTCCGGCACCCCATCACAGTCGTTGTCGACGCCGTTGCACGCCTCGGGCGCGCCCGGGTAGACCGCGTCCGAGCTGTCGTCGCAGTCACGCGGGTTGTCTGCCCAGCCCTCGCCCGGATCCGCGCACGCCGAGCGCACCTCGCCCAGCGGATCGCCGTAGCCGTCGCCGTCGGTGTCAGGCCAGTAGGTCGCCCACGCGACCTGGTCGTCGATCAGCCCGTCGCAGTCGTCGTCGACCCCGTTGCACGTCTCGACCGCGAGGGGATGGACCGCCGAGGCGGCGTCGTCGCAGTCGGTCGCGTTGGGCGCGTAGCCCACGCCCGGGCTGCCGCAGGCGTACACCGGCGTCCCGCCGATCGCCCCATAGCCATCGAGATCGGCGTCGGGGTACCAGGCGAAGGTGACGGTCGTGTCGTCGGGCGTGCCGTTGCAGTCGTCGTCGCGCCCGTTGCAGCGCTCCACGGCGCCGGGACGGATGTAGGCGTCGTCGTCACCGCAGTCCAGCGCGTTGTCGACCCAGCCTGGCACCGGCGGGGCGCACGCGAACACGCCAGACGCCGCGCTGTCGCCGAGCCCGTCGCCGTCCGCGTCGGGGAACCAGGTCGCGCCCTGGTTGCCGTCAGGATTCCCGATGCGCAGGCGGTAGTGTTGGTGCGCGAGCGTCGCCGCGGTGAGCAGCACCAGCTCGGGGGTGGGATCCGACACGCGCAGCGCGAGCGACGAGCCGTCGCTGTACCAGTCGAGGCATCCGGGACCGATCTGCTCGAAGAGCGGGGACGTCTCTTCACCGAGGTACACGTCGAGCTGCCAGTCGTCCTGCACCGTCGCGCGGCCCGCCGTGCCCCGGGGCAACATGCAGATCTCGACGCAGAGCCCGGCGTCGGGCGCGATCGTGTACCAGTCCGTGTCGACGTCGAGCCCGTCGAGGACCTCGGTGTGCGCGTACATCGAGAGGATCGCGGTGGCAGGGAACTCGGCACGCAGCAGGGCGCTGCCGTGCGAGAGCGTGAGCCCATCGGATCCGAAGGGCGGGACTTGCGATGGCGTGGCAGGGCGGGCGGAGTCGACGACGCCGAACTGCGTGAGCGGCCCGAGCGCGAAGGCGCCGTCACGGGTATCGTTGCTGACGCCCTGCGGCGTGCAGCTCTCTGCCAGATCACTCATGTTGCAGTACGACTCGGTGGCCGCCCAGTCGTGGTTGAACCCCTGCAGCGTGAAGGCGTGGGCCGGATCGACAGCCAACAGCATGAACAGCGCGATCAACGCCGCACCGCCAGGAACATGCGCCGGGTCTGCGCTTCAATCGGCGCGTGATCGTCGGTGTACACCATCGCCCCCTCGTGCACTGCGAGAACTCCGATCGTCCGAGACGCGCGCGACGCGAGGTCGGCGACTGGACGCGGCGCCACTGTACCCGAGAGCGTTCGCCTGAGCGAAGCGAGATCGCGCGCGTCGGGGAACGCGAACAGGGTGTGATTGCCGCTGGGGCGGCTCAGCACGAAGACCTCGGCGAACGCGGTGCGGAGCGTGGCCCCCATCGCGGCGAGCAGCGCGCGATCGGGCGAGACGTCGAACACGTTGAGCACCACCACCCCCTCGTCCGACAGCCGCGCGCGGATCAGCGCGAAGAACTCCGCGGTCGCCAGGTAGAACGGCACATACGGCCCACCCTGGTAGAGATCGACCTGCACGACGTCCCACGACCCGGGCTGCCGCGCGAGCCACGGGCGCGCGTCCGCCACGTGCACCGTCAGCCGCGGGTCCTCCGGGTCCAGACCGAAGAACCGCCGCCCCGCCTCGATGACGACCGGATCGATCTCGACCCCATCCACGACGATCTCGGGCGCGGCGGCCCACAGCGGCCCGAGCGACGCGCCCGCGCCGAGCCCGAGGATCAGCGCGCGCCGGGGATCGCCCGCGAGCAGCGCGCCGAGCGCCAGGTCGTCGTAGTAGCGGCCCGACCACCCGTCGTCGCGCCGCAGGCTGTGCAGCGAGGACTCGGCGTTGA
>CAYQSE010000335.1:0-4578 GCA_964419905.1 uncultured Enterobacteriaceae bacterium | reverse complement strand
CCTCGCGAACCCGCCTGCAGCAGGTCTTCGTGAAGATGTGATCAATCGACAGGCGACTCGCCCCACGTCCATCGATCCTCGCGAACCAGCCTTCGCCGCGTCTGGGGCGCTGCAGCGCCTACTTCGGGATCGCGACGCGCAGCGGCGCATCCTCACCCATCGGGGAGAGGTGGACGTCCCCGTCGACGCCGAGGAGCACGTGGTAGGGCGCTGCGAGCCCGGAGCGCCCGGCGCCGCGGAAGACCGGGGCCTCCGACGCGACCAGCGCGGGCGAGGTGCCGTGGGGCAGCCACACCCGGTCCGTCCCGCCGATGTAGTGCTCCACGGCACGGCTGACGAGGCTCGTCACGTCTTCGACGCCCGCCACCGGCGCCGCCACCGGCGCCTGGGCGCCCGGATCCGCGACCCGATACACGACCCCGCTTGCGTCGAGATACCAGGGTTCCTCGCCCACCATCATCACCTCGACGACCTCGTCCCCCGTTCCGCCGACGACGCGCGCGGTGGTGCTCCCCTCGGGCCGCACCCAGCCCTCGCCCGCGTCGATCCACGCCTCGGCGGAACCGTCGACGCTCGCGCTCAGCGCCTGTCGCCCGTCGTGCCCATCGACCGACTGCCAGGACCACGTGCCGCTCCCCGAGACGCTCGCGAGGTGCCACGCGCCGTCCTCGTCGCGCGCGTGGACGCCGACCTCGCCGGCCCATCGAAGCTCCACCACGCCGGCGGGTGCCTCCTCGTCCAACACCGCCGAGCCGCCCGGCATCCACGTCCACACCGTGCCGTCGTGGTGGCGGAGGAAGTAGGGCAGCGCGAAGTCGCACGTGGCGACCTGCTCGATGCCCTGGAGCGGCTCGCCGTCGTCTCGCATGAGGCGCACGGGGCCGGGCTGGTAGACGCCCGCCGTCGTGTCGCTCACCCGCAGCGACCAGGCATGTCCGCCGCGATCCCCGTCGCGGTTGTCGATCACCACCACGCTCGTGCTGTGGAACGTGCCCCCGCCCCCAAAGCCGCCCTCGGTGAACGCCGCGCCGTCCACGAGCCGGTCGTCCGCAGCCAGGATCCCGTCGCCGTCCGCGTCGGGATCGAGCGCGTCGGGCACGCCGTCCCCGTCCAGATCGGTGACCAGGAACGGATCGGGGACCACCACATCGTCGCGTCCGACCGCTTCCAGCCGCTGCGCGAGGTGGTCGCGACAGCCCTGTCCGTCCATCGACACACGCCCCGCCTCGATCCACGCGCGCCGCGGGGGGTCGAGGAGACCGTCGAACTCGAGGTCGGCCGCGATCTGGTTCAGCACCTCCTGCAGCGCGGCGGTCGGCGAGGACTCGGTCCCCGCGACCTCCGCGTGCGCGGCCGTCGACAGCAGGCAGCTCGTGGCGAGGAGGTAGGCGTTCGGCGCCGTGTCCCCGCCGAGGAGATCGAGCGCGGAGGCGTCGGGCAGCGCGTCGGGGACCACCAGCCCGAGGGCGTCCTGCACCTCCGCCTCGGCCTGCGCGATCGCCGCGTCGAGGGTCGCGCCGTCGACATGGAGGTGGCGGGCGCGACGGGCCGCGAGGTGGGTGAGCGGGTTGACGAAGCGCGTCTGCGCGCCGTCGGACGACACGCCCACGAACGCGCGCAGCGTCAGCGCGCCGTCGGTGACCGTCCCGCTCACCTCGTCGAAGAAGAAGCCCTCGGCGACGATCTCGACCGCGGACGGGATCGGCAGGTCGACCTCGAGGCCAAACGCCCCGAGGTCGTCACGCGTCGAGGTCCGAAACAGCTCGCCGGTCGGCTGACCCCGCCCGCCGAGCCGCGACACGTCGACCGTCGAGCCGAGCACGAACGGCCCATTCTGGGCGCCGCCGGCCACGGAGACGGTCGTGGTGGGCGTGCACGCGGCGAGGAGCGCGGCGGTCACACCGGCCAAGCGGATCATGCGCATCGGAACTCCACGAAAGGACCAGCGTACCACGCTGCGCCGCGGTCAGAAGTCTCGGTCCGCAGCCGAGTCAGGAGCGGTCGGCCTCGACCACCAGCTCGGCGACCAGGTCGGGCACCTGCTGGGTGGTCAGCCACGTGACCAGGGCGGCGGGCGCGCGCCCCCCGAGCTCGGCGCAGGCGCGGTACTGAAGCTCCGTGCCGCCGGCGACCTCGGTGAAGCGCCACTCGCCGTAGTTCACCGGCACCTCGATGGCGAGGGGCTGCAGTGCGATGGAGGCGGCCTGCGCTTCGGGCCAGTCCGACGCCGGGACGCGGTGCCAGCGATAGCGTCGGGTGTGGTCGTCCAGCGCGCGCGGCTCGCCGCGGATCACCCAGTAGCGGTCCGCCGACAGGGTCCAGCTCGGGGCGTCGAAGTGCTGGTACAGGACGAAGCCGCCGTCATCGCGCGCCAGCTCGATCGAGCGGGCGAGGGTCGCCGAGGACCAGTCGGAGGAGGTCACCATCCGATCCGTGACCGCGAGGAGGCGCTCGGCGCTGACCGCGACGCGGGCCAGCCCCTCCACGCACAGTACGCCGTCGACCCGGGCGCGTCGCACCCGCACCTCGCCGACCGCCGAGCGCCGGGTGGCGACCTCCGTCCAGGCAACGGTGTCCAGGGCGTCGTGATCGGACGCGCTGGCGAGGGCGAGCGTGGTGAGGAGCGCGATCATGCGACCTCCCGCACGTCGGTGTCGAGCAGGGAGGGGACGACGCGACCGAGGCCGAAGAAGCGGATGGCGACGGCGTCGACCAGGCGGGTCGGGAGCAGGTTCGCGAGGCGGATGAGGAGTGCGTCGCGCCACGGGGTCATGTAGCGGGCGCGCGGGCGTCGGGACTCGATGGCGCGGACGAGGGCGCGGCTGATCGGGGTCGGGTCCGGCGCGATGCGCTCGGCCCACGCGTAGTTCTGCTGTGCGGCGGCGTAGGCGTCGGCCCACGCGCTCCCGACAGGCTGCACGCTCGCCTTCGCGGTGGCCGCGAACGCCGTGTTGATCGTGCCGGGCTCCACCACCACCACGTCCACGCCGCACGGCCGAAGCTCGCGACGGAGCGCGTCGGAGAGCGACTCGACCGCGTACTTGGTGCTGTTGTAGACGCCGAACAGCGGGAGGGTGAACACGCCGCCGATGCTGCTGATGTTGATCACGCGCCCCCGCCCGCGACGCACCATGGCGGGCGCGAAGGCGCGGGTCACGGCGAGCAGTCCGAACACGTTGGTCTCGTACTGGGCGCGCACCCGCGCGTCGTCGACGTCGAGCACCGCGCCGAGCTGGCCGTAGCCCGCGTTGTTGACGAGCACGTCGACGCCAGCGCCCGCGGTGAGCGCGTCGACCGCGCGGGCGGCCTCGCGGAGGCTCTCGTCGCAGGTGACGTCGAGGCGGAGCGTGTGCAGGTCGAGCCCAGCCGCCTCGGCCTGCAGGGACGCCAGCGCGTCCGCGCGGCGACCCGTGGCGATGACGCGGTGTCCGCGCCGGGCGAGCGTGAGGGCCGCGTGCCGGCCGATGCCGGCGGTGGCGCCGGTGATGAGGATTGTGGAGGCGGTCATGTGGGCTCCGGGTGGAATGAATGTTCATTCCGTTGGGGTGGATGGCGGACAAAAAAAGGGGGACGACAGGTTCAGCGGCGGATCATCGCCCACGCGCGCTCCTCGGTGGCGCGCACCAGGGCGTCGTCCAGGGTGGCGTAGCCGGCCTGCTCGGCGCGGATCACCCCGAGGAAGGCGCTGTACACCATGGCGATGAGCACGGCGGGGGGGAGGTCCACGAGGACCTCCTCGGCCTGCCCCTCCATCACCAACCCGAGCAGGGTGGCGGCGGAGATCTGCTCGACGAGGCGGCTCTGCTCGTCGAGGTAGTCGCCGTGGTAGTGCAGATCGACGAAGGCGAGCGCGTCCGGGTGGGCGCGCGCGAAGTCCATCAGGCGCTTCCACAGCAGCGAGAAGCGACTGCGCCACGGGAGGTCCTGCGGCAGATCCGCGTACACCGCCTGGGTGATGCGCGACTTCCAGTGCTGGTACAGGCTGTTCACCAGGCTCTCCTTGCTGTCGAAGTGGCGATAGATCGTCCCCGCCCCCACGCCGGCCTCGTGCGCCAGATCCGGCATGGTGGTGCCGTGGAACCCGCGCCGGGCGTACAGCCGCAGGGCTGCGTCGAGGATGTCGTCACGCTTGCTGGCCACCACGGCCCTCCGATGCCGGACGGAATATTCATTCCTGTCGGCGACGCAAGTCCGCGCAGCAAAAAAAGTCGCGTGGGCCGTCCTTCAGGGTTGCGTTCTAGAGGCCCTTGATCTGACACGCGGCCAGCAGGAGGCCGAAGCCGACGATCCACGACCACGACGCGATGGGCTCCCCGACGTCGATCAATCCGAAGTGCGCGACCAGCGCCACCACGAACAGCACGAGCGTGATCACCCACACCACCATCGTCGGCGCCTTGCCGGACATCCCCATCGGAACCCCCTGTGGGTGAAGCGAAGCCGCGCTGCACCACATCAGGAGCTAATGGGCCGGCCGGCCGGGGGCCGGCCGCGGTAACGCACGGGTAAGGGTCTGGGCGAGGCGCCTGTCGATCCTACACATCTCGAGTGGGGCTCGAGATCACGTGGGGCGGGCGT
>CAYQSE010000334.1:0-4624 GCA_964419905.1 uncultured Enterobacteriaceae bacterium | reverse complement strand
TCCTAGAGGTCGACCTCACCGATCGTCTGCACGCCGCTGCCGGGCACCGGCCCATCGTCGATGCCGGGCGGGGGAGGCGCGCTGAGCTGGGCGCGCACGATGCGCCCCATCCACCGGTACTCGTAGCGGGCGAGCACGCCGTCCGTGGTGTACCAGAACGTCGACCGGCCCTGCGGCGGGTCGACCGCCCACGCCTCGACCGGGATCTTCTGGCCGCCGATCACGACCTCGTCGAGCCCGAGGCGCTGCACCGGCTGCTCCCAGATGTCGCCGGTCTCGGCCGCGAGCATCTTGACCGACGCGAACTTGCCGATCGGGACGAACGACTCGGGATCGAACAGGTCGATCGTCGACATGTGGATCGCGCCGCCGTCGACCTCCCAGGTCTTGCTCCGGCCCTGCTCGACGACGGTGACGAGCCAGGTGCCGCCGACCATGCGCCCCTGCACCTCACGCCCGTCGCCATTGTCGTCGACCACCGACGAGAACGAGGCCGGCGCGCGCCCCGAGGCGGTCGCGGTGAACCGCTGCCGGAAGGTGTAGGGCAGGCCCGCGGCCTTGCCGTCGAGCGCGGTCTCGCTCTCGAGGATGCGGCGGGTGCCGTGCTCCTCGGGCACGTACTTCACCGTTACGGTGCGGGTGCCGATCGCCTTGCCCTGGTAGGTCACGTCCCAGGACAACGCCTGGGTGCTGTCCTGGCCGAGCGCGGTGGCGAGGAGGAGGACGAGGAGGCCGTGCATGGGCTTGGATCCGCGGGGCGGGGAGGGGGACGCCGGGTAGACTACCGGCGCGCGGCGGGGACGGCAACGTCGGTGGGGCGACCCGCGGTCGGGCCCGCGCATTCCCCGCGCCCAGCGGGACGGGGTAGGCTCGCGCGACCCACCGAGGCGCTGATGCCAGACCCGCGCGGAGAGAGCGACCCGTCCGCTGCGCGCGCGCGCGCGGCGGGGCTCGCGCGCGACGGGTTGATCCTCGCGACGCCGCTGATCGCGACGCACGGACAGGATCTGCTCCCGTTCGTCGTGGCCGCGCGGCTGGTTCGGGCGGGTCACCCGGAGTCCGCGTACCTCGGCGCCGAGGCCGAGCACCTCTACGACGTGCCGCCCGCGTTCCTCGAGGTGGCGATGCAGCTGAGCCGCCTGCCCGCCGAGGCGATCACGGCGCAGGTGGCGCCGCCGCCCAGCCTGCTGCCGTTCCTCGCCGTGGCCAGCCTGCCCTATCCCGCCGTCCTGCTGGGTTGGTCGACGGCGATGGCCGCGCTGTGCGTGCTCGGCCTGCGGGTGGCCGAGCGGCGGGTGCCCGACGCGGGCCGTGGGTGGTGGCTCGGCGCGACGCTCGCGCTGACGCCGGTGCTGATGTGGACGGTGCTGATGGGCCAGAGCGCGCCGCTGCTCCTCGCGGCGGCCGCGCTCCTCGTCGCGGGCGGGGGGCGTGCGACCGGCCGCCTGGGGGCCGCAGCGCTCGCGGCCGCCACGATCTTCAAGATCGTCCCCGTGCTGATCGTGCCGTACCTGCTCGTGCGACGGCGCGCCGCGCTCGCCGGATGGACGCTCGCAGGGCTCGCCGCCGCGGTCGGGCTCGGGCTGCTCGTGTCCCCGCCCTCGCTCTATCCAGGATTCGTCGACGGGCTCGGCGCGCTGTCGCGTGGCGTCGTGGTGCACCCGTTCAACGCCTCGATCGACGCCGGGCTCGCGCGGTGGGTGACCGACGCGGCGCGCGTGTACACCACGCCCGCGCCCTGGATCACGGCGACGGCCCTGATCGCCCGCACCGGCCTCGTGCTGGTCGCAGCGCTGCGGGCCATCCGCTCCCCGTCGGAGGCGACGTCGGCGGCCGCCGCGTGGACCGCCGTGCTCGCGGCGAGCCCGCTGTTGTGGCTGCACTACCTCGTGCTGCTGCCCGTGCTGTCCCTGCCCCTGGTCGCCGCGACGGGCTGGCGGCGCGCCGCGCCGGTCGCGCTCGCGCTCGGCGCCTCGGCCACGCTGCTCGTCGTCGACGCCCCGCACGCGGCGGGCTCGCTCGCGACCGCGGTGTGGCTGCTCACCGCCGGGCTCGTGCTCACCCAGCCCGATCCGACGCGCGGGGCGGGCGCGCGTTAGCCCCTGCGGCATGGCACGAGGCTGGAACCAGATCGACGCCCAGCGGGCGCGCGTGGCCCGCGAGACCGGTCCCCCGTTCGCGGGCGGCTCCCGGCGTGTCGCGTGGTCCTACCCCTCGCCCTACCACGTCGGCATGTCGTCGCTCGGCTACCAGTGGCTGCTGTCCACGCTGCGTGACGCTGGCATCGCGGCCGAGCGGGTGTTCCTGCCCGACGACGTCGACGCGGCGCGCGCGTCGGCCGCGCCGCCGCGCTCCCTCGAGTCCGAGACACCGCTCTCGCACTTCCCGCTGATCGCGATCTCGCTCGCCTACGAGCTCGAGCTGGCGGGCCTGATCTCGCTGTTGGAGCTCGCCGGGATCCCGCCGCTGCGCGAGGACCGCGGGCCCGAGCACCCGCTCGTGCTGCTCGGCGGGCCGATCACGTTCAGCAACCCGCTGCCGGCCGCCCCGTTCGTCGACGCGATGCTGCTCGGCGAGGCCGACGAGACCATCGTGCCCGGCGTCGCCGCGCTGTTCGACGCGAACGATCGCGGGCGGTGGCTGGATGCGATCGCCGCGCTGCCCGGCGGCTACGTGCCCGAGCGCCATGGCGCGGCGCTGCCGGCGGTCGCGAAGGCGACCGACGCGCTGCTGCCCGCGCGAAGTCTGATCCTGTCGCCGGACACCGAGCTCGCCGACATGTTCCTGCTCGAGGCGGAGCGCGGCTGCCACCGGATGTGCACGTTCTGCGTGATGCGACGCTCCACGAACGGCGGGATGCGCCTCGTCACCCCGGACCGCATCCTGTCGCTCATCCCCGATCACGCCCGCAAGGTCGGGCTCGTCGGCGCGGCGGTCAGCGACCACCCCCAGCTCGTCGGGTTGCTGCAGACGCTGGTGGACAGCGGGCGGAGCATCGGCGTGAGCTCGCTGCGCGCCGATCGGGTGGCGAAGAAGCCGCAGATCGCCGCGCTGCTGCGGCAGAGCGGCGCGCGCACGCTGACGGTCGCGTCGGACGCCGCGAGCGAGCGGCTGCGCAAGGACATCTCGAAGGGCACGACCGAGCAGCACCTGCTCGCGTGCGCCGAGATCGCGCGCGAGCACCGCTTCGAGACGCTCAAGGTCTACATGATGATCGGGCTGCCGGGCGAGACCGAGGCGGATCTCGACGAGCTGATCCGGTTCACCGTGGAGCTCGCGAAGATCACGCGCGTCGCGCTCGGCGTCGCGCCGTTCGTCGCCAAGCGGATGACCCCGCTCGACGGCATCCCGTTCGCCGGCATCAAGGAGGTCGACGCGCGGATGAAGCAGCTCACCCGCGGGCTGCGCGGGCGGGCCGACGTGCGACCCACCTCGGCCAGGTGGGCGTGGGTCGAGTACGTCCTCGCGCAGGGCGGGCCGGAGGCGGGACGCGCCGTCCTCGACGCGGTGCACGCCGGCGGGTCGTTCGCCGACTACAAGCGCGCGTTCGCGGCGCTCGACGAGCGCACGATGCGCCCGTGGGTCAGCCACGACGACGCCGCGCGTGTGGCGCCCGGTGTAGGCTGAGCGCATGAGCTTCCCCGTCACCTGGGCCGATCGCACCTTCTCGGACGGACCGAGCCTGCTGGGCGCGGTGCTCGCCGACGCAGAGGCCGGCGGTGGACAGGTGGTCGCCGGCCAGGCGCCGTCGCGGTGGCTCGCCGCGATGGTGGAGGGTGGCGCGCTCGACCCGGAGCTCGCGGTCGGCCTGTGCGCCGCGATGCTGCAGAACCGGGCGCGCCCCGGGGCGATCACCGAGGCGGCGCGCCTCGCCGCGAACCTCGCGCGCCGCGAGCTCGCCGAGCTGCTGCTCGTCTCCCTCGACGCGTTCGACACCGGGCTGCTGCTGACCGCCGACCCGCTCGACCCGGGCGCCGGCTCGGTCGAGGACGCGCTGCTCCGCGCCGCATGGGCGACCGCCGATCTCGACGATCCGGCGATCCGCGAGCGGCTCGTGCCGCGCCTTCGCAACGCCGGGCTCGTCGCGCTCGAGTGCATCACGCTGGTGCGTCACGGCGCCGCCGACGAGATCCTGGAGGGGCTGCCCGCGATCCTGATCGAGGGGGTCCCCGACAGCGCCGCCGAGTCGCTGATCGACGCGCTCTCGGCGCGGGAGGACGTGCGCGAGGCGCTGATCGCCTCGTTCGTCGAGGCCCGCCCCGACGCGCGGGCCGCGCTGCTCGAGGCGATCACGAAGAGTGACCGCAAGCAGGCGCTCCGAGCCGTGATCGCGCGGCTCGTGCCCACCACCGCCGCCGAGGCGTAGCCGCGAGGGCACCGTGGACACCCGCATCAGCCTCGTCACCCTCGGCGTCCACGACCTCGCCCGCGCGCGACGGTTCTACGAGGCGCTCGGGTGGGTCGCGTCGCCCGCCAGCCAGGGCGACGTCGTGTTCTTCCAGGCGGGCGCGCTCGCGCTCGCGCTGTACCCGCGCGACGCGCGCGCCGAGGACGCCGGCGTGCCCCCCGCGGGGGACGGGGTCTCCGGCGTCGCGCGCGCACAGAACCTGCGGGCGCGCGCCGG
>CAYQSE010000333.1:0-4632 GCA_964419905.1 uncultured Enterobacteriaceae bacterium | reverse complement strand
CGCCCGCCCCACATGATCTCGGGCCGCAGCCAAGATGTGTAGGATCGACAGCCGTACTGGCCGACCGCCTTCCCTGCGTGCGCGGGCGTCAGCCGCCGAGCGGCAGGTCGAGCGACAGGCCCTCGCGGGCGATCACGACCTCGGTGGGAACGCCCTGCTCGCGCATCCACGCGTTCGCCTGCGCGCCGAGCGCGTCGAGCGCGGCGTCGTCGCGCTCGGGATCGTGGTGGAAGAGCACGAGCATCTTCGGGCGGGCCAGCTTGCCGAACTTCAGCACGTCCTCGACGACCGAGTGCCCCCAGCCGTGGTGGTGCGGCATGTCCTCGGACAGGTACTGCGCGTCGTGCACCACCACGTCAGCGAACGCGGCGAACTGCGCGAGGTCCTCGACGGTGGTGGTCACCGTGCCCGGCGGCCGGATCTCGTTGTCGGTGAGGTAGCAGAAAACCCCGCCGTCACGGTCCTCGATGCGGAACCCCTGGCTGCCGCCGGGGTGGTTCAGCGGGATGCGCAGCACCGTGGCCGAGCCGAGCTTCCACTGCCCGCGCGGGTGGTCCGCGAGCTCGATCGTGCACGGGATGTCGGCCGCGGGCACCGGAAAGTGGATCTCGTCGAACAGGGTGGGGCGCCAGCGGAATCGCTCCTGCCGGTTGTTCGTGAGCGGGTGGATGACGAGCTGGGTGCTCGGGTTCCACAGCGGCGCGAAGAACGGCAGCCCGATGATGTGGTCCCAGTGCGTGTGCGAGAGCAGCAGGTGAATGGGGCGATCGTAGCCCTCGGCCTTCAGCTCGGCGCCCAGCTTGCGCAGCCCGGTGCCGGCGTCGAAGATCAACAAGGTGCCGTCATCGAGGCGCGCGGAGACACACGAGGTGTTGCCGCCGTGCCGGGCCGTACTCGGCCCGGGCGCGGGACAGGACCCGCGTACCCCGTAGAACGTCACCCGCATGCACCGGCTCCCGACATTGCGTCGTCCGGTCGAAAGATACACCAGCGGCGCGCGCGGCGCACCGCGGGCCGCTCAGTCGTCCTTGGGCCCGGTACCGAGCTTCTGGCACAGGCGACCCAGCTCGGCTTGCTCGGCGTCGGTGAGCACCGCGAGCTCGGCGGTGATGGCCTCGGCGTGGCTCGGGAAGAAGTCGGCGATCAGCGCGCGCCCCTCGGGCGTGAGGTCGACCCGGACGAAGCGCCGATCCGTCGCGTGGCGCTCGCGCGCGACCAGACCGCGCCGCTCGAGGTTGTCGACCACGGTGGTCACGTTGCCGCTGCTCTTCAGGATCTTCGTCGCCACCTCGCCCTGCGTGAGCGGGCCGAGGTGCAGCAGCGCCTCGAGCACACCCAGCTGGGAGATCGTCAGGCCCGCGGCGCGCAGGTTCGGCCCGAGCCGCCGGGTGACCGACTCGCTCGCGCGCATCAGCTTGATGTAGGTGGTCAGTGCCCGCCGCACGGCCTCGTGGCCCTGGTAGTGCGTGCCCATCGCGCGCCTCAGAACCCGTTGGCGTTCAGGTAGGGGCAGTCGCCGGTGCAGTAGGTCTGCGTGGTGTTGGTGAACGGCGCGTAGCAGGTGGTGCCGCGCGGGCACTCGGCGCCGGTCGTGGAGCACGGGAGCAGGCAGTAGGTGTCGCCGGTGCAGTAGCCGCTCACGATGCCGCCGAAGCACGCGAGGGTGCCGCCGTGCGTGAACGTGCAGTCGAGCTGATCGGTGTAGTCGTTGGCCAGCGCGCAGTGCGGTGCGGTGGTGGGCACGCACTGGCCCGCGCCGTTGCACGTCTCGCCGAAGCGGCAGTCGAGCTGGGTGGACCGGCAGCCGTAGGTCTCGCACTGCCCGCTCTGTCCGCACGACTGCCCCGCGAGGCAGTCGTCGTCCTGCGCGCAGCCGGTGACGCAGGTGTTCAGCTCTTCGCTGCAGTGCGATCCGAGCGCGCAGTCCTCGGAGGTCAGGCAGCCGACCTCGCGGCAGGTGGACGTCGCAGCGTCGCAGATCGACGTGCCCTCGCAGTCGCCGTGGTCGAGGCAGGCGGGGCCGCCGCCGCCATTGCAGGAGAGCAGCGGGAACAAGAACAGCAGCACGCGGCTCATCGCGCCTCCGCGTCGGCGGGCGCGCCGCCGCAGAACAGGGAGGTGTCCCCGTTGCCCGGGTCGTAGCGCACGGCGATGCGCTGGCCCGGCTGCGGCATGCCGTCGCGCTGGAACACGATCGCGGGCTTGTCGACGCCGGCGTCGGGGACGTAGGTGTAGATCCAGCCGAGGCCTTCGCACGGCAGCTCGACGTCGTCGACGGTGACGGTCAGCGTGAGCGGGTTGGGCTCCTTGGACAGGAAGAAGGTGTCGCGCAGGCGGCTGGCGTTCAGTGACAGCTCGTTGACGATGCCTGCGAAGTCCTGATCGCACAGGTTGCCGACCACGCCGCCGGTCTGCTCGGCGACGTCGAGGTAGCGCGTGCCGAGCGTGGAGCCCTGGGCGTTGAGGCAACCGGTGGGGTCGGTGACCGCGAGCGCCGAGGCGTTGAACACGCCGCGCTCACGCTGCCCCTTCACCTCGTAGTAGTCGTTGATGTAGAGGTTGACCGGATCGATGGACCCGTCCTCCTCGTCGCTGACGAAGATGATCGACAGCTGCGCCTCGTCGCGCAGGAAGCCCTCGTTGACCTGGCCCGGCCCCGTGAGATCGAGGGCGCGACGGGCCGACTCGAGGCCCATCTCGTAGCCGTCACCGCAGGTGCCCACCATCACCAGGTCCTGGAACACCGCCTCCGCGTCGGGCGTGTCGGCGTTGATGATGGTGCCGCCGACGAGGTGCCCGCCGGGCGGGATCTCGTCGAGCCGCTGCTGGCTGCAGTTGGGCAGCTCCGGGGTGTAGGTCGGCACCTCGATCGTCGTGGTCGCGACGCCGATCTGGTAGTCGACGTTGGCGCCGATGAAGAACGAGATGAACGCGTTGAAGTTCGCGCCGAGGCGCAGCTGGTAGGGCGCCATCGAGCACGAGTTGTCGACGACCAGCAGGATGTCGACCGCCTCGGCGGGCATCTGGTTGAACACGTCGACGGTCTCGAAGTCGTGCAGCGTGTAGTCGCTGCACCCGGCGAGCGCGAGCAAGAGCGGGAGGAGGTTTCTGGACATGCGCACCCTCGTCGCGAACCGGGACCGTTCCGTGTACCCGACCGGCGGGCAGGTTGTCCACGGACGTCGGTTCACGCGCGGTCATTCGACCCCGCGCGCGGTTCGCGATCGGTGCGGCGCGATCGAAGTCCTGCCCGACCCTCATCGCGTCGTGGCGATCGTACCTGGATCCCCGCGATCCCAGTGCTAGGCTGAAGGGGATGGCGTTCTGGTTCGATCAGGTCCTCGGCCGCCCCACCACCGACCTCGTCGGCGGCGAAGCCGTGCGCGACCTGAACGCGGTGTGGGACGCGATGGGCGACTGGATGCTCCGGGTGCGCGGGGACGGCGTCCTGCTCGCGAGCAACCAGCCGGCGGGCACCCCGTTCCCGCAGGTGTCCGCGAGCGACCTCGGCAAGCCGGCGGCCCGGCTGTTCCCTGAGCCGGCCGGCGAGGTGTTCACCGAGCTGATTCCGCGGACGCTGCAGAACCGCAAGCCGAGCACCTTCGAGTACACCTTTGGCGAGGGGAGCTACGCCGAGGTGCGCATGTACCCGGTGGGACGCACCGAGGTCGTGCTCGTCGCGCGCGACCTCACCGGGCGCAAGTCCACCGAGGAGACGCTGCGGCGCGGGCGAGAGCGCTACGCCCTGGCGATCCAGGGCGCGAACGACGGGCTGTGGGACTGGCAGCTCGACACCAACTACGTCTACTACTCGTTGCAGTGGAAGGCGCTGCTGGGGCTCGACCGCGAGGGCGTCGACCCGAACCCCGAGGCCTGGTTCCAGCGCATCCACCCCGAGGATCGCGAGCGGGTTCGGGCCGAGCTCGATCGGCACCTCGTCGGCGACACCGTCCGCTTCGAGGCCGAACACCGCATCCGCGACCACCAGGGCGCGTGGCTGTGGGTGCTGGTGCGCGGCATGGCGCTGCGCGACGCACACGGGCAGCCCACCCGCATCGCGGGCTCGCTCACCGACCTCACGCACCGGCGGGTCGTCGCCGCCGCCGAAGACAAGAGCCGCCTGCTCGAGTACGCGACGCGCGCGGTCGGCATCGGCATCGGCATCCTGCTGCCCGATGGCGGTATGACCCAGGTGAGCCCGACGCTCGCCGAGATGGTCGCGGCGTGGGAGACCGCGCAGGTGTGGTGGGAGCGGGTGAAGGCGGCCGTCGAGCTGCCGCGCGGCATGCGCTGCCCGCGCTGTCATCGGCGCCAGCGGGTCGGCTCCATCCTGGCAGAGCTCCAGACGCCCGACGGCGATCCGCGCGTGTTCGAGATCACGCTCGCCGGGCACGCGCACGAGGTGTTCGAGCGCGGCGACGCGCACGTCCTGCTCGTCGAGGACGTCACCGAGCCCAAGCTAGCCGAGCGCAGGCTGCACGAGCTGAACACCGAGCTCGTCGTGGCCCACGACCAGGCGCTCGCGTCGAGCCGCGCGAAGACGACGTTCCTGGCGAACAATTTCCACGAGCTGCGCACGCCGCTCAACGCGTTCATCGGCTACAGCGAGATGCTGATGGAGGAGCTCGAGGA
>CAYQSE010000332.1:0-4665 GCA_964419905.1 uncultured Enterobacteriaceae bacterium | reverse complement strand
AGCGAACAGCGCCACGCGACCTCCGGCAGCTCGGTGCGCCCGGTCACGATCAGCACCTCGGACAGCAGCTCGGGCGGTGCGATCGGGGCCACCTCGATCCGCCAGAACGGCGTCCCCGGATCCGTCGTGACGCGGGTGACGACGCCGATCGGGACGCCGGGTGGGAACACGCCGCCGGTGCCGGTGGTGGACACGGGCGCTCCGACCGCGACCTCGTGGCGCGACAGCACCTGCTCCATCGCCAGCGCGCTGCGCGTGCCGCGCAGGACACCGCGTGGCCCGTCGTCGATCGCGCCCGCCATGCCGTGCGTCGGGTCGGTGAGACCGAGCACGTCGGCCCAGCCCTGGCCCGCCGCGACGACCTGCCCGACCACCCCGTTCGCGCCGAGCACGGCGAGTCCGGGCGCCACCCCGCGCTCCACCCCGGCGTCCACGCGCAGCGTCGTCCGCCCGCCGCCGCCGTGCGCCACGACGCGGGCGCCGACGCCCTCCAGGCCCCACCCGCCGCGGGCCTGGACGAGGTGCGCGAGGCGCCGGCGCTCTGCGTCCACCTCGCGCAGCGCGAGCAACTCGATGCGGAGACGCTCGTTCTGACGCTCGACGTCGTGGAGCGCCACCTCCACCGCGGCCTGTTGGAGGTGCCGTCGCCACGCGCGGCGCGCCTCGTCGAGCCCGTACGCGGTCGAGCCCTGCGCAGCCGCGATGGCGCCTGCGAGGCGCTCGGCGTGCGTCGACGAGCCGAGGGAACCCGCGGCGAGCGCGAGCAGGAGGGACGCGACCGCGAACGGGCGCAGCCACCCTCGGCGTGGTCGCGCGGGCGTGTGGGTGCGCGCGCCCGCGGCCCGCTCGCTCGCGGTCCGCCGTGGGCGCAGCTCGGTGAGCGCCGGGCGGAACCGCTTGGTCGGACCGGACTCGCGTGGGACCCGGCGGTCGTTCAGCACGCGACGGCTCGCAGGAGCTCGAGCTCTTCGAGGATGCGGCCCGCCCCCTCGACCACGGCCTGCGCAGGGCGCTCCGCCTGCACCACCGCGAGCCCGGTGGCCTCGCGCAGCGCCGCCTCGAGACCGCGCAGCCCGCTGCCGCCCCCGGTGAGCACGACGCCGTGGTCGACGATGTCGGCTGCCAGCTCGGGCGGGCTCTCGTCGAGCACGGCGCGGATCGCGCTGGCGATCGCGGCGACCTCGTCGTGGAGGGCGCAGTGCAGCGCGGCGCTGTCGACGTCGACTGCGCGGGGCACGCCGCGGCGCACGCAGCGCCCGCTCACCCGGCGGGTGCGCGCGCGCAGCGGCGGGAGCGCCTCGCCGAGCTCCTGCTTGAGCAGCTCCGCGGTCGGGTCGCCGACCAGCAAGTCGTGGGTGTCGCGCAGGAAGTCCGACACCGCGCGGTCGAGGCCGGCGCCGCCGCCAGGCACCACGCGGCTGCTCACGATGCCGCCGAGGCTCAGCACGCTCACCTCGGTCGCGCCGCCGCCCAGGTCGACGAGCAGGTGTCCGGACGGCCTATCCACGGGCAGCCCGGCGCCGATCGCCGCGGCGAGGGGGCGGGGAACGAGGTGCACCTCGCGGGCCCCGGCGGTCTCGCACGACTCGCGGAGCGCGCGGCGCTCCATCTCGGTGGTGCGGTGCGGGATGGCGACCACCATCTTCGGGCTCACCCAGCTGTTGCGCCCGTGCACGCGGCGCACGAGGTGCAGCAGCAGCGCCTCGGCGACCTCGTAGTCGTGGATCTGTCCCTGCCGCACCGGGCTGACCACGTCGATGTCGCGGGGCGTGCGGCCACGCATCGGGCGTGCCTCTTCGCCGAGCGCGATCACGCGCCGCCGTCCGCGGCGGTCGGTGTGGACGGCCACCACGGTGGGCTCCTGGCACACCACGCCCGCGCCGCGCTGGTAGATGCGGGTGTTGGAGGTGCCGAGATCGACAGCCAGATCCTGGCTGAACAGCCCGAGGACGGCGCTGAGCATGTTGGGGTTCGGGGGGCGGGCGGTGGGGGAGGGCGGCGGGGGGACGCAGGGGGGCGGGATCGGCGGGGAACCGACGGGGCGTTCATAGCATCTTCGACCCCCATCCTACAAGGAGAAGTCGCGGAACCCGGGCCGTCGGCGAGACGGCTTACACCCGTAGGGACGCGGATGGCAGCGCGGCTTCCAGGGAGTATGGTGGAGGTTGGCAACACCTGGAGCCCAACATGGTCCGTACACTTCGCCGCGCGGCGCTCGTCCTCGGTATCGGATGCCTCGGTCTGGTCGCGTGCAAGAAGGTGCCGTTCACCAATCGGCTCCAGTACAACCTCGTGCCCGACGGGCTGATGAACTCGCTGGGGCAGCAGTCCTACGTCACCATGCTTCAGGGCACGTCGCTGGTGCATGGCACGCCGGCGAACGGCGTGATGAACCGGGTGGGGCAGCGCATCTCGGTCCAGGCGAACCAGCCGCGCTTCCAGTGGGAGTACTCGCTGATCAACGAGCCGGTGGTCAACGCGTGGTGTCTGCCGGGCGGCAAGATCGCGTTCTACACGGGCATCCTGCCGGTGCTGCGGAGCGAGGCGGGCATGGCGTTCGTGATGGGTCACGAGGTCGGGCACGCGGTGGCGCGGCACGGCGCCGAGCGCATGACCCAGCAGCTCACGTTGCTCGGCGGGCTCACCGGCCTCGAGCTGTTCCTCTCGGCGGGCACGAAGGTCAGCCCCGAGAACCGCGCGCTGATCATGGGCGCGATCGGCCTCGGGGCCGAGGTGGGGATGATCCTGCCGTTCTCGCGCGCGCACGAGTCCGAGGCCGACGTGATGGGCCTGATGTACATGTCGGGCGCTGGCTATCCGCCCGAGGAGTCGATCGAGGTCTGGGAGCGCATGGGCGAGGTCGCCGGGGAGCAGCCGCCCGCGTTCCTCTCCACCCACCCGAGCCACGCCCAGCGCCAGAAGGTCCTGACCGACTGGATGGGCAACGCGCGCAAGCGCTACGAGCGCAACCGGCTGAGCGGCAACACCCTGGCTCCGCTGTGGACGTCCGGCGGGAGCGCGGGCGCAAGCACCGCGCCCGCGTCGGGGTCCTCGCCAGCGCCCGCCCCGAGCCCTCGCCCCAGTACGAAGCCGAAGCCCAAGCCTTGAACCGGTGAGCGGGGGCGATTACCCGGCGGGGCTGGAGGTCGCTTCATGTCCATCCTCGAGTCCATGCGTTCGGGCACCGACTCCACCGCGATGCAGGTGGTGCTCGCGTTGGTCGTGGTCTCCTTCGTGTTCTGGTACTCCCAGCCCGCGGGCGACAAGACCTCGGTCATCGCCACGATCAACGGCACGAAGATCATGGACACCGAGCTGTCCCGGCGGATGCGCATCGAGTCGCGCCGCTACGAGAGCGCGCTCGGGGACGCCGAGATGGCCGCCCTGCAGGAGCGCGTCCGGCAGTCGCTGATCGAGGACGAGCTGCTGCGGCAGCACGCGCGCAAGCTCGGGCTGCACGTCAGCGACGTCGAGGTGGCCCGCGAGCTGCTCCGCTACGAGATCTTCAAGAACGAGGAGGGGCGGTTCGACGATCGGGTCTACGAGGGCTGGCTGCGCCGCAACGCCTTCGCCAGCCGCTCGGACTTCGAGGAGCAGATCCGCAACGACATCCTCCGCGGCAAGCTGCGCCAGCTCGTGTTCCTCGGCGTGACCGTCAGCGAGCCCGCGCTGGAAGAGGCGTTCGTCGAGCAGAACACGCGGGTGGACGTCCGCTATGTGCGCGTGCGTCCGCTGTCGTTCGAGGACGACGTCGAGGTCACCGACGCGGATGTCGACGCGTTCATCGCGTCGAGCATGGCGCGCGTGCAGTCGGTCTACGACGCGGACTTCGCGCGCCGCTACGACCTGCCGGCCAAGGTCACGCTGTCGATGATCCGCCTTCAGATCCGCGACGACGGGCTGGGCGCCGCGCAGATCCGGCCGCGCCTCGAGGCGCTCCGCGGCGAGCTCGAGGCGGGCGCGGACTTCGCCAAGCTCGCCGCGCGCCACTCCGAGCATGCCACCGCGGCGCTGGGCGGCGCGATGGGACCTGTCGAGCAGCCCAAGCTGGAGCTGAAGGTGGTCGACGCCATCGCCGCGCTCGAACCGGGCCAGATCTCGAAGATCGTGGTCGAGGACGCGCACATGAGCCTGTACCGCCTCGACGCGCGTGAGCCCGCGCGGGTCGTGCCGGTCGAGGAGGTGCAGCGCGAGCTCGCGACGAACCTGATCCGTCTGGACCGTGCGCCCGCGCTGGCCGCCGCGTACGCCGAGTCGTTGCTCGCGGCGTGGAGCGCCTCGGGCGCCGAGCCGGCGGCGCTGCTCGACGAGCAGGGTCTGGTCGCCGCGAACACCGGCCTCGCGCCGATCGCGGGCGGTCAGCGCGGCATGTTCTCGCCGCCGACCGACATGATGGCGGCCGCGGCGCGCGCGCCGGTGGGCGGCGTGCTGCCCGAGGTCTACACGAGCGGCGACGTGATGTGGGTGGGTCAGCTCACCAAGCGCGAGGAGGCCGACCTCGGTCTGCTCGCCGAGGAGCGCGACATGGTGCGCGAGATGGTGCTGAGCCAGAAGCGGACCGAGTTCTACCAGGCGTGGGTCCAGGGCCTCGTCGCCGACGCGCGCATCCGGTAGAGGCGGTGGTCGTGGGGGGGGGGGCCCGGGCGGGGCGGGGACCGATCAGGG
>CAYQSE010000331.1:0-4726 GCA_964419905.1 uncultured Enterobacteriaceae bacterium | reverse complement strand
TCGATGTCGAGCTTCTCGACCCGGCCCTCCACGCGCTCCAGCGCCTGGTAGATCGGCACCGTGCCGATGGGCACCGGGCTGTTGCGCAGGATCGCCTCGCGGGTCGCCTTGATGTTCGGCCCGGTGGACAGGTCTATCACCGTGTCCGCGCCCCAGCGCACGGACCACTGGAGCTTCTCGACCTCCTCGGCCAGATCGTGGCGGACCACCGAGTTGCCGATGTTCGCGTTGACCTTCACCCGGAACGCCTTGCCGATGATCGTCGGCTCGAGCTCGAGGTGGCGCTTGTTCGCCGGGATGATCGCGCGGCCCGCGGCGATCTCGGCGCGCACCAGCTCGGGGTCGACGCCCTCGCGGATCGCGCAGAAGCGCATCTCTTCGGTGATCAGGCCCTGCCGGGCGTAGTGCATCTGGCTGAAGTTCGTGTCGCCGCGCTGCTCGCGCGCGGCGACCCACGGGGCACGACGCTTCGGCAGCCCGTCGGCGGGCGCGTGACCCCACGGCCCCGAGGTGTCCTCGACGCGGATCACCTCGCCGTTGGTGAGCGTGATCTCTCGGAACGGCACGGCGAGATCGCCCACCGAGACTTGCTTGGAGCCTGAGCCCCAGATCTTTTGATAGCTGTCCATCGCTCGCTTTCCTCCGCCGGTGTGAACCGGATCAGGTTCTGCGGTGTGCTCTCAGACCGACGCCGGACCGTTCCGGCGGGGCCACCCGCAGCGAGTGACCGGGGGCTAACCGCGAGCGCGCGCGCGGTCACCTCGGAGATGTCCAGCGTTTCGCCCGGCGGTCTGGTCGCGCTGGCCTCGCGGGGCTGATGCGTTATTTGAAAATGGTTTTCAACTGGGGTGGTTTCGTGGTGCGGTGCGTGGTGCCGTTGTTGGCGGGCTGGCTCGCGATCGGGTGCGGGCGCGGGCCCACGGGAGACGTCGAGGGTCCGGTCGTCGTGTACAGCGGTCGGAGCGAGGCGCTGGTGGGCGAGGTGATCGCGCAGGCCGCGACCGCGCTGAAGATCGACGTGCAGGTGCAGTACGGCGACACGGCCGACCTGGTGAGCCGCCTGCTGGTCGAGGGCGCCGAGAGCCCGGCGGATCTGATCTTCGCGCAGGACTCCGGCTACCTCGGCGTGCTCTCGCAGCGCGCCGCGCTCCAGCCGCTCGACGCCGCCACGCTCGACCCGGTGGACCCCCGGTTCCGAGACGCGGCCGGGCGGTGGATCGGTACGTCGGGCCGGCTGCGCACGCTGGTGGTCGACACGCAGGTCGTCGACACCCCACCCCAATCGCTCGCCGACCTCGCGGATCCGCGCTGGCGAGGGCAGGTCGCGTGGGCGCCCACGAACAGCAGCTTCCAGGCGCACGTCTCGGGGCTCCGCCACGCGTGGGGCGAGGACGCCACGCGGGCGTGGCTGGTCGCGGTGCGCGACAACGCGCCCCAGGCGTTCCCGAAGAACGCCGCGCTCGTCGACGCGGTGAACAGCGGCGGCGCGGCCATCGGCTGGACCAACCACTACTACCTGCACCGCACTGATCCGAGCGGGCGGCGTGCGGCGAACCGCCCGCTCCCCGAGGCGGGCCGCGACGGCAACGTGATGATGGTCTCGGGTGTCGGCGTCCGCGCCGGCTCTCCGCGCTCGGCCGACGCCGAGCGCCTCGCGGCGTGGCTCGTCTCCGAGCCGGCGCAGCGCCACTTCACCCACGCCAACTTCGAGTATCCGGCGCGCGCGGGCGTACCGACGCATCCCGACGTCGCGCCGCTGGCCGACATCCCGCTCTCGCCCATCACCCAGGAGCACCTCGCCGATCTCGGACCCACGCTCGCGATGCTCGAGGCCCTCGGACTCCTATGACGTGCGCTGCGCGCACGGGCGCCGCGTGAGGGTCTCGTCGGGGATTGCGGTCGGGATCGTCGCGGGGGTCGTCCTCGTGCCGCTGCTCGCGGTCGGGTGGACGCTGGTCGACCCGCCCATGGATCCGCTCCGACCCGAGCGGGATCTCGCCTCGGCGTGGCTCGGGGCGCGGGGCGGCACGCTCGTCGCGAACAGCGCCCTGCTCTCGGTGGCGGTGGGGTTGTTCGCGACGGGGCTCGGCGGCGCGCTCGCGGTGGCCCACGCGCGCCTGGCGTTCCCGGGACGGCGCGCGCTGGGCGTGGCGTCGCTGCTCCCGCTCGCGATCCCGAGCTACCTCGCCGCGGCCACGCTCGCGGGGGCGCTCGGGCCGTCCGGGTGGATCGGCGCTCCGGCTGGGGGGTTTCGTCCCTCGGGGCTTCCGTTCGCGGCGATCGTGCTCGCCGCGGTGACGGCGCCGGTCGCGCAGCTCGTCGTGGGTGCCGCGCTGGCGCGGATCGGCGCTGCCGAGGAGGAGGCCGCGCGCACGCTGGGGGCGGCGCCGTGGCGCGCGTTCCGCGTCGCCACGCTGCCCGCGCTCCGGCCCGCGCTGGCGTATGCGCTGCTCCTCTCCGCGCTCTACGCGCTGTCGGACTTCGGCGCGGTCGCGGTGCTCGATCTGCCGGTGCTGACGTGGCGGCTCTACCAGGCGGTCGCCGGGCAGGATCTGCCGCGCGCGGCCGCGCTCGGGCTGGCGCTGATCGCGCTGACGCTGCCGCTGCTGCTCGTCGCGCGCGGTGTGCACGGTGGCGTCGCGGCGCGGGCGGTCGCGAACCCGCGTCCGCCAGCGCGGGTGCGCCCCGGGGGCCTCGTGCTCGGCGGCGTGTACGCGGCGCACGGGGTGGTGTTGGGGGTCGGGCTGATCGTGCCGCTCGCCACCCTGCTCGGCTGGGTGTACGCGGGGTGGGCGCGTGGGCTCCCGTTCGCCGATCCGTGGACACCCATCGCGCACTCCGCGGGCATCGCGGCGCTCGGGGCCGTGGTGACCGTCCTGCTCGCCATGGCGCCGGCGGTCGTCGTCGCGCGCGGGCGTGGGGGCCTGGGCGCGGCCGTGCAGGGCGGCGTGTGGCTCGCGAGCGCGCTGCCCGGCGTGCTGTTGGCGTTCGGATGGATCCTCGCTGCGCTGGCCCTCGTGCGGCTGCTCGGGCTCGGCAGCGCGGGCTACGGCGCGCTGCTGGGCTCGGGCGCGCTGCTGCTGCTCGGCTATGCGACCCGGTTCCTCGCCGAGGCGTTCGCGCCGCTCGCCGCCTCTCTGGCGCGCGTCGATCCGCGGCAGGTCGAGTCGGCGCGCGTGCTGGGCGCTTCCGCCGCGCGGATCCGCGCGCGGGTGGTGCTGCCGGCGGTCGCGCCGGGCGTCGCCGCGGGCGCGCTGCTCGCGTTCGTCGCCATCCTCAAGGAGCTGCCGGTGACGCTGCTGCTCGGGGGGCCGACGGGGCTGTCGACGCTGGCGTTCCGGGTGTGGGATCGCTACAACGAGGCGCTGTGGCACGACGCGGGGCTCGCGGGGCTGATCCTCGCGGCGGTAGCGCTCGTCGCGGTGACCGCGACGCTGCGGTGGAGGCGACATGTCTGATCCGCTGGTCGTGCGCGGGCTTCGTGCGTCCTACGGGGCGGCGCGGGTGCTCGGCGGCGTCGACCTCGCGGTCGGGCCCGGAGAGCTCGTCGCGCTGATCGGCGGCTCGGGCTCGGGCAAGACGACGCTGCTTCGGTGTGTGGCGGGCCTCGCGGACGTGGCTGCGGGCACGATCACGGTGGGCGGCGTCACGGTCTGCGCCGACGGGCGCTCCGTCGTGCCCACCGAGCGGCGCGGCGTCGGGCTCGTGTTCCAGGACTACGCGCTGTTCCCGTCGATGGACGTCGCGGCCAACGTCGGCTTCGGCCTCGCGCGTCGGGATCCGGTGCGGGTCGCGGCGCTGCTCGCGCAGGTGGGGCTGAGCGGGTTCGAGCCGCGTCGCCCGACCACGCTCTCGGGCGGCCAGCAGCAGCGGGTGGCGCTGGCGCGCGCGCTCGCGCCGGCGCCAGCCGTGCTGCTGCTCGACGAGCCGTTCGCGAACGTCGACGCGCACCGCAAGGGCGACCTCGCGCGCGCGCTCGCCGACGAGGTGCGCGACGCGGGCGCCGCCGCGCTCCTCGTCACCCACGATCAGGAGGTCGCGCTCGCGATCGCGGATCGCGTGGCGGTGCTGGTCGGCGGCCCCGAGGGGGCGCGAATCGTGCGCGCCGGTGCGCCGGACGCCGTGTGGGCCGATCCGGGCACGCTCGAGGCGGCGCGCCTCACCGGCGAGGCGTCGGTGCTTCCGGGGGTCGGTCGCGGCGAGGTCGCGGACACCGTGGTCGGCCCGGTCCGCACCACCGCGCCCCGCGAGGGGCCGGGCGCGCTGCTGCTGCGTCCTGGCTGGGCGCGGTGGGCCGACGGCGACGGCCCATTCGAGGTCACGCGGTGCGCGTTCCGCGACGGACGCTGGCGCCTCGAGGCGCGCGCCGGCGACGTCGCGCTCCTCATCGACGCCGACGCGCCGCGTGGCCCGGGGACGCGCGGGCAGGTCGCCGTCGGCTGCGCGCTGCCGTGGCTGGTGGGGTGAGGGGCTGGGCCCCGGAGTGCTGCTGATGGCGGGTTCACGAGAACCCATGCGCGTGGGGCGGGGCGTCCCGCCTGTCGATCCTACACATCTCGCACCGTACCTGAGATCACGTGGGGCGGGCGTCTCGCCCGCCCGTCCCGAGTGGTGGCCAAGAATGAAGATTTGACCTGCATAGTCGGCGGATCGAGCGTCGCAGTTCCTGCTGGCCGGGCGGGACGCCTGTCGATTGATCACTTCTCCAAGAAGTCCGGATGAAGGC
>CAYQSE010000330.1:0-4731 GCA_964419905.1 uncultured Enterobacteriaceae bacterium | reverse complement strand
CCGACGGCGCGGGCGGCGGGGCGACGCGCCCCGAAGCGGGGACCAAGCCAGCAGGCGGAAATGGGAAGACACAATGATGGGGCACAGCATGATCGCACGAGCACTGATCCTGGGCGTCGCGCTCGCGCTCGCCGCGTGTGGTGGTTCCGAGCCGGCCCCCGCGCCCGAGCCCGCTCCGACCACGGAGCCCGCGTCGACGGACGTCGCCACGACGCTGGCGATGATCGCGAAGTCGATCCGAGCCGATCCGGACGCCTACGAGGCGATCCTCGCGCGCCACGGGATGACCGTCGAGCAGTTCGAGAAGGCGCTCTATGACGTGGCGAGCGATCCAGAGGCGACGGCGCGCTACCATGGCGCGCTGAAGTAGGGCTGAATGACCGCCAAGTCCGACAATGGAAACGTCCAGCGACCGACCGTCACCGCACGGTTGGTCGTGGCCTGGTTGTTCCACAAGGATCCGTACATCTCGGATTCCCAGATCAACAAGGAGCTCGCCAAGCTGCACCTGCCACACGATCGGCTGACCCGAAAGGACGGGTCGCACTACCGGTTGTTGTGGAAGGCCAAGCGGCTGCCGCCAGCGCCCGACGAAGATCCGCGCACCTGGTGAGCGGGTCCCTCGTCGATGCTGGCGTGGTCACCGACGCGCATCCCGTCGAGCTCTCGATCGCGCCCGGGCGCACCGCCCTCGTGCTCGTCGATGTCCAGCGGGACCTGGCAGCGCCCGGCGGCAAGGTCGCGCCGGATGGGGAGGAGGCGCGTGCGCGCCTCGACGCGGCGGTAGCGCAGGCCATCCGCGCGCTCGACGCTGCGCGACGCGGGGGGACCTGGGTGGTGCACGCGCACACCGTGCACCGGATCGGGTTTGCCGGCGCGAACCTCCACGCGCCGCTCGGACGCTACCTCGCCGAGTCTGGCGCGCTGCTCGAGGGCTCCGATGGCGCGCTCCCGATGCCCGGCGCGGAGCCGCGCTCCGACGAGTGGGTCATCCCCCGCCGAACCATGAGCGCGTTCGCGTCGACGGAGCTGGAGCTGCTGCTCCGCGGGCACGGCATCTCCACGATCGTCCTCGCCGGCCTCGTGACCCACCTCGCGGTAGAGGGCACCGCGCGGGACGCCTGCGATCGAGGCTTCCGCGTGCTCACGCTGCACGACGCGTGCGCGAGCGCCGGCGTCGAGCGCCACCTCGCATCGCTCGACGTGCTCGGTCGGGTGGGCGCGCTCGTGTCCACGGAGGCGTGGTGTACGGCGCTTGACCGAGCGGTCGAGGACTTCTCGATGGAGGGATTGACGCCGACAGTGGCGTAGGCTAGTTATGCGGCGCTCGAGGAGCCTCTGCTCCCGGGTCGACGTTCTTGTTTTTTGGAGGTCCTCGTGTATCGCACTTCTGCTTTTGCGCCGTTCTTCGCCTTCGCCCTGACCACGGCAGTCGGACCATCGGTCGCTCACGCAACCAGCGGCCTCTCCGACTCCGAGACGAGCTACAAGGGCGCGATCATGCTGCGCGGCGGCGTGGACGCCTCCTTCGCCTACCTGGGCGAGGGCTCGTTCAACCGGTTCCACTACACGCAGTCCGAGTACGCCTACTGGTCCGGCAACACGCTCTACGCGGGCGCCGAAGACGAGAAGGGCAACGGCGTCGACGCGATCATCGAGTTCTTCTGGTTCGAGTCCTCGCTCGACCGCGGCTCCGACTTCTACGTCGCGGTGATCAAGGCGCGCACCACCCCGAAGGTCTCCGGCCGCTGGTACCTCGAGACCGACGGCACGACGCCGACGCTGCACGTCGGGGCCTACACCGACATCGGGCGCCAGACCGGCGCGTTCCGGTGGGACTGGTCGGTGCCGTTCGAGAACTACGGCATCGATTCCTACGGGCAGGTCAACATCGCGAGCAGCTACGGGGCCAGCGTGAACGCTGAAGGCTCGGCGATGTACGCGACCAAGTACGAGGAGAGCGGCGCGGTCGCCGAGGGCAGCGTCCAGGCGAAGGGCTACCTGAACGCCGACTACAGCGTGCAGACCAACTACAGCGTCGAGCTGTGGTCCTGGTACACGCGGGTCCGTGGCGCGCCGAACCAGATGACCTGGGACCTCACCTGCGGGAACTTCACGAAGGACGAGGAGAGCGCCTACCACGAGTACTTCCTCGTCATGCAGTCGCAGGAGGGCGTGCCGTTCGTGCTCGACGACCTGGTCATCGGCGCGACGGTCGACCAGTGGTGGTGGGGCGTGTGGAACCAGTTCTCGGTGGACGTCGGCGACATCGTGCTCAAGCGCCCGTCCTTCCACCCGATCGACGACACCTCGAACGGTGGCGACGACGACGACGCCAGTGACGACGAGGAGGTCTTCGACACCGACACCGGCGACGCCTGGGTCGAGGACGACGATGCGTGGGAGGATCCCGCCGACGAGGATCTCGACGACGCATTGGTCGACGACGACGAGCTCCGCGGCTGCTCGACGGTGCCCGGCGGCGCCGGTGGGCTCGGCGGGCTGCTGCTGCCGCTGATCGCGCTGGCTCGCCGCCGCCGCTGATCCGCGACCGCGACCGCGATCCTTGGGGGATCGGAGCCATCGCGCTCCGGTCCCCCTTCGCGTCTCGGAAGGGTCTATGATGCCGCCATGGATGCACCTGCGGCGTATCGGCTGATCATCGGCTTCTTTCGCCTGGTCGTGCGCGTGTACTTCCGGCGGGTGGAGGTCACCGGGCGCGACGAGCTGCCCGCGGACGGCGGCGGGATCCTCGTCGCGTGGCACCCCAACGGACTGGTCGACCCTGGGTTGATCCTCACCGCGTTCCCGCGTCGCGTGGTGATGGGGGCGCGTGCGGGGCTGTTCTCGGTGCCGGTGCTGGGCACGTTGATGCGCGCGATCGGCACGGTGCCGATCCATCGCCCGCAGGACGGGACCGAGACCGATCCCGAGGCGCGACGCCTCGCCAACCGGCAGAGCCTCGAGGGGCTCGCCGGGGCGGTGGCCGACGGATCGTTCGCGTGCCTGTTCCCCGAGGGCACGAGCCACGACCACTCCCGGCCGCTGATCGTGAAGACCGGCGCCGCGAACCTCTACTACCTGGCTCGTCGCAAGCGCCCCGACGTGGTGCCGAGGCTGATCCCGGTCGGGCTGCACTACGACGACAAGACGCTGTTTCGCAGCGAGGCGCACGTCGCCTTCCACCCGGCGCTCGTGCTCCCAACCGAGCTCGATCGGGTGCCCGCGGACGACGAGGAGCAACGGGCGATGGCAGGCGCGCTCACCGAGCTGATCGAGCGCGCGCTGCACGAGACCGCGCACGCGACGGACACCTGGGAGCTCCACTACCTGCTGCGGCGGACGCGCAAGCTGGTGCGGGCGGAGCGGGCACGTCGCGCCGGTGCGGATCCCGGGCGCCCGAACATGACGGAGCGCACGCTGGGCTTCGCGCGGGTGTGGCACGGCTGGCGGCAGCGCCAGATGGACGCGCCGGAGGAGGTCTACGATCTGGAGCAGCGCATCCGGGAGTACGACGCCGATCTCCGCGCGCTCGGTCTCGACGATCACCTCCTCGACGCGAATCCGCGGTGGATGTCGCCGTGGCTCGGTCTGCTGGTGATCCTGCAGGTGCTCGGCGTGTTCGTGCTGCTCCCGCCGCTGATCGTCCTCGGCTACCTCGTGAACCTGCCGCCGCTCGCGGCGATCTGGCTGTTCACGCGCGGCGTCGCCCGAAAGAAGAAGGACGAGGCCACGCTGCAGGTGCTGATCGGCGTGCTGCTGTTCCCGCTGACCTGGCTGCTCGCGGGTGCGGCGGCGTGGCTCGCGCACGAGGCGGTCAGCCAGTGGTGGTCGGCGCTGCCAGAGACAGGTCCGCTGGCCGCCCTGACCGTGATGTCGCTGGGCGCGCTCGGGGGAGCGCTGGCGCTGCGGTATGTGGAGCTGGTCCGCGAGACCACCCGCGGGCTGCGCATCCGCTTCGTGAAGGCCTGGCGCCGGTCGATGGTGGACGTGCTCCGCGACGAGCGCGGCGCGCTCTACGACCAGGTGATGTCCCTCGCCGAGGGGCTGTCATTGCCCGGCGAGATCGAGGAGAGCGGGCGCGTCGTCACCGACTCCGAGCCCGGGTTCCGTTGACGTGGCGTGGAGCGCGCGGCGTTCACGAGGTACGGCGTTGGGGAGCGGGGTCGGAACAGCCCGCGCTGCAGATCGAACGCGCGGGAGGTCCGGTGGCCCTGGTCGATGACTTCAAGGATGCGCTCGCGTCGTGGGCGAGCGGGGTGGCGGTCCTCTCGACCTGGGAGGAGGGGCAGACCCACGGGATCACCGTGAGCAGCTTCACGTCCGTGTCCCTCGAGCCGCCGCTGGTGCTCGCATGCGTGGGGAACGAGGGCCAGATGGTCGCGCGCGTGCAGCGCGTCGGCGCGTTCGCCGTCAGCCTGCTCGCAGCGGAGCAGGTGGAGGTGTCGAACCACTTCGCGACGTCGGGTCGTGCGCCGAGCCCAGGTCCGGCCACGCTGGACGCGCTGCTTCGACAACCCGTCACGCCGGGCGTGATCGGCCACCTGGGGTGCACGCTGTTCGCGTCGTACCCGGGGGGCGATCACACGATCCTCGTGGGGCGCGTGCACTACGCCTCTGCGGCCGAGGGTGCCCCGCTGCTCTACTGGCGGCGGGGCTATCGCGGTCTGGCGGGCCTCTAGGACGCCGATCCAGGCACGCGCAACCTCGGCTTTCGCCGGCTGGGGCATT
>CAYQSE010000329.1:0-4756 GCA_964419905.1 uncultured Enterobacteriaceae bacterium | reverse complement strand
ATCTCGGGCCGCAGCCAAGATGTGTAGGATCGACAGCCGGGACGGCCGGCCCACGAAATGGGCGACGCAACCGTGGGTCGCCCGCACGACACGGCGCCAGCGGGATCACATCATCCGCTCCATCTCGTACAGCGTCCGATCGCTCACCGAGACGGGCGCGGTCACGCTGAACTCGAGCGTCACCGCCGAGGTCTCGCCGGGTGCTGGCGTGAGCCGCCACCGCAGCAGCCCGCGGCTGTCCCCGTCCTCGACGATCAGGCCGTCAGAGACCGACAGCGCCCGCACGGTGACCCCCTCGAGCTCCGACACCGGAAGCTGATCGAGCACGTCTACCGACTGCACGCGCCCGGTGAGGTTCGTCAGCGCGACGCGGAACGCGAACGTGTAGCGGACGGTGTTCTTGCCGAACCCGAGGTGCTCGACGTGGCGCGACACGAGCTGGCGGGTGACCAGCAGGCGGTCCTCGGCGCCGAACGAGAGCTCCAGCGCCTCACCGGGCACCACCGCGCCGATCGTGCCCGCGCCGACGTAGTCCGGACCCACATACGTCGACACCGGACCCGGGAGGAGCGGCAGGGCGCCGTCGTAGCGCACCCTCGCCTTGCGGATGACCTCTGGGGCCACCTTCGGCACGGTCGCGAGCGAGACGGTCGCTGGCATCACGTGCGTGCCGATCGGCAGGCGCTGAGGGCTCCCGTCCCCCTGCACCGTCCGCGCGCCCGGGATCGCGAACACCACCACGCCGACCCCCTCGGCGCCGGCGCGCGCCGCGGTCGCCGCGTCGGCGGTGCCCGGGGTCGAGGCGCTCAGCTCGTAGTGGCCCGGACCGCTGGCCATCGCGCCCTGCACCGTGCGCGCGCTCTCACCGAGGAGCCAGGGCGCGAGGCCGGGCAGCCCGCCCGCGGCGGCCGGACGCGCGGTGGACAGCGAGAGCCGGGCGTCCTTCCACACCTCGGCGGTCGTGTTCGTGACGACCCCGAAGTACTCGAGCTCCACGCGATCCCCGTCGGGCTCGAGGCGCGCGTTGTACGCCGGCGTCCAGTAGGCGCCGGGCACCTGATACTGCAGCGCGAGCGTCACCTCGCCCGCGCCGGCGCCCGCGAGCTGCACCGTCACCGACTGCCCGGTGGCGAGCGGGTTGTCGAGCTTGACCAACAGCGGCACGAGCTGCTCGCCGAGGTCGGACGCACGCTTCTCCTCCTCCCGGAGCTGCCGGGCGATCTCGGCCTCGGTCGCGCCGACGTAGGCGAAGCCGTCCCGGACCTGCGACAGCGGCGGCGGGGCGGCCTCGCGCACACCACCGATCAGCGTGGCGCGCAGGTAGGCCCGCTGCGCGAGCAGCGACTCGATGCGATCCCGGATCGCGCCGAGCGCCTCGGTCAGCGACAGCGCCTCCTCCTGAATCGAGCGGATCCGCTCGGTCTCGCGCACCTCCCCGACGCCCGCCGAGAGCTCCACGCCCACGATCTCGGCCTGGCCCGCGCGCACCCGCCCCTCGAGGCTGCTCGGCATCAGGCCGAGCGGCAGCCCCTCGAAGGTCACGGCGCGCTCACCCGCGTCGATCGCCACCGTCAGCACCCGGGTGACGACCGCGCGGTCCTTGAACACGATCACGGTGTCGACGTCCGAGTTCGGCTCGAGCGGCAGCGGCGCGACCGGCGCGGCGACCACCGGGGTCACCATCCCGCCGTGAAGCGCGTCCTCGTAGTAGGGGGCAGGCGCGGCCCTGGCAGGGCGGCGCGACAGCCGTCCCTCCACCGACTCCAGGTCGAAGGACAGCCCCATCCGCGCCTCCGCCTCGGCGGCGAAGTCCTGTGCGGACGCGAGCGGGGGGACGAGCAGCGCAGCGGCGAGCAGCGCACGAGAGAGAGCGTGCATGAATCCTCCGGGGCAGACCCGTCGTGACACGCGCGCAGCCTCGCGGTTCGCGTCGCGTAAGCTGACGCCGGAGGTGCGCTGATGAACCTCGCTCGCCACACGCGCGCCGCGCCGCACGCCGCGTGTCCGGAAGGAGCGCTCACGCGATGACCGAGCGGTACGACGCGGTCGTGGTGGGCGGAGGCATCCTCGGGCTGTCGACCGCGTGGTGGCTGCTCCGTCGCGGCGCGCACGTCGCCTTGATCGAGCGCCACCTCCTCGGACACGACCGCGGCAGCTCCCACGGGCGCTCCCGGATCACGCGCTCCGCCTATGCCGATCCGCTGTACGCGCGGATGGCGGCGGCAGCCCACGTCGAGGCGTGGCCGACGCTGGCGGCCGACCTCGGCCTGCGACTGCTGCACCCGCGGGACGGCTGCTTCTTCGGCTGGGCCGACGGGCTGATCGGCGCCTATGCGACGGCGGTCGCCGAGGCGGGCGCGGACGTGGCCCGCCTCGATCCCGCAGAGGCCGCGCGGCGCTTCCCGATGTTTCGCTTCGGACAGGACGTGACGGCGCTGTGGGACCGCACCGCGGCGGTCGTCGCGGCGGCGGACACGATGGCGGGCCTGGCCGCGTGGGTGCGCGCTCGCGCGACGGTGTGGGAGGGCTGCGCGGTGCACGGGCTCGACGCGGACGCCCCCGCGGTGCACACCGACCGCGGCGTCCTCTCGGCGGAGCGCGTGATCGTCACCGCCGGCGCGTGGACCGGTGCGCTGGTCCCGAGCCTGCGCGCGACGCTCACGCCCATCCGGCAGACGGTGCTCTACCTCGACGTCGACGCAGACCCCGACGCGTTCCCGGTCTGGGTGTGGAAGGGCCGCACCGAGGACGAGATGTTCTATGGCCTGCCACGGTTTCAGCGCCCCGGTCTCAAGATCGCGCGGCACGTCCTCGACGGGCGACGAGACGATCCGGACGCACCCGCCGGCCCGCCCGAGATCGACGCCGTGCTCGCCTTCGCGCGCGAGCGGCTCCGCGTTCCGGTGCGGGGCGTGCTCGCGACGGAGCGCTGCCTGTACACCGTCGCGCCGCGCGAGGACTTCGTGCTCGACGCACTCCCCGACGCCCCTCACGTGATCGTCGGATCGGCGTGCTCGGGGCACGGGTTCAAGCTCGCGCCGCTCAACGGTCGGATCCTCGCCGAGCTCGCGCTGGACGGTCGGAGCACGGTCGCTCCGTTCGTCACCTCACGCGCGCGGTTCGCGCTCCCCCGCGCGTGAGCGGGCGCGTCGACGGCCGAACAGCCACAGCAGCGGCAACGCGGCCCAGGCCCGAGTGGTCCCCCCTGTGGCGCACGCGCAGCCCTCGGCCGCGTTCCCCCGAAACGGCGTCTCCGCGGGGTGTGGACCCGGGTCGTCCACCCGCTCCGCGGTCCAGGTGAACGGGAACGGCCCCTGGTTGCGGCTGATGGGGGATGCGACGAGCCAGGCGGCCCGTGTCTGCTCATCTCCCGCGATCCACGCCGTCAGCGCACCCCCGTCGTCCTGCTGCAGCGGCACGTACTTCACGACCCGGTTCGTCGGAAGCGCCCCGTCGGTGCCGACCAGCACGACCCGCCACGGCACGCTCGACCCCGCCGAGAACGTCACCTTCAGCGCGTCACCGTCGCCATCCAGCGCGCCCGGGAAGGCCAGCACGTGCAGGCCCATGCCCTCCAGCACCTCGCCCCCGGAGCCCGACGTCGGCAGCGCGTCGATCACCTCGTGTGCCACGCCGCGCGGCACGTTCTCGCCCCACGGCACGTCGACGACGGTGGCGGCCGCCAGCCAGCGATCCCAGGTCGCGTCGAACGGCAGCCCCACGCCCTCGATGGCGTCGGGAAGGAAGATCGGCTCGCCGCTCCGCTCCGCACCCCAGGTCCACATCTCGCGGATCAGATCGGGCCCGCCCCCCTCGGACGCCAGGAACGACACGAGCGCCACGGTGCCGTACATGTGGCGCGAACGCTCCTGCACGAGGAACGCAGGCGGCCCGGCGTGCAGCGCGAGGTGCGGACTGTCGAAATAGCCCGTGGCCGTGCGCGCCCATGCGACGGGATCCTCGGTGACCTGCGCCTCGAGCCAGCTCGCGGTCCCCTCCATGAACCACAGCCAGGAAGCCACCGAGTCGAGGTAGGCGCCCATGAACCCGTACTGGGCGACGTGACCGATCTCGTGCGCGACGAGGGCCTCGGCCCGCGCCTGCGTGTAGGCCCCCACCGACAGCGTCACCCGCGGTACGGGCACGCCGTCGCACGGAGAGGTCTCCGCGATGCCGCCCATACCGGAGTCGCCGTCCTTCTTCACGCCGATCACCACCGCCTGATCGGTCATCGGCCAGCCCAGCGCGAGGTAGGCGGCGCGCGACCGCTCGGCCGTCTCCGCCATGGCCTGGGCCTGCGAACGCTCGATCACACCGTCTTCCCACTCGACCCAGAAGTGATCGCTGTCGACGCGGTTGGGGTAGACGTGCCCGTAGCACGGCTCCTCGGCGCCCAGCGCCGCAGCGACCATCCACAACATCCACGACGCCATGCCCGTGCCTCGCCCGTTGACGACCGTTGCCGACGTAGCATGCCCCGATGCTGCCCGAGGACGCACCCCTCCGTTTCGCCCTCGGACCCCCGTGCCCGCGCGCCGCGTGGTGTGCGCGGGGCCCCTCGGGTCGCGCGGCTCCCGCGACCGGGCGCCCCCCACGCGCGCGTGGCAAGAACTTTTTCAGTCCGCTCACTCTCGGCGTTTCATCATGAACAGTACAGATACGCGATCCGAGTCGTATCGGATCGGCCGCACCGGACGCCACCGCGCGCGGGCGCCGCACGTTAGAATCGCCCCTCTCCCCCTCGATGCCGCCCCGC
>CAYQSE010000328.1:0-4775 GCA_964419905.1 uncultured Enterobacteriaceae bacterium | reverse complement strand
CCGCCCCACATGATCTCGGGCCGCAGCCAAGATGTGTAGGATCGACAGCCGTCCCAGCCGACCGTCGCCCACAGGCACGAAGGGCGCCGCTACTCCGCGCCCTCGTCCAGCTCGCCTTCGGTGTCGAACATCGGCACGGACACGCCGTCGCGCTCGAAGTGCTCGCTCCACATGCGGACCGGCGGGTTGTCGCCGACGAGCGCCATCGCCTCGAAGCTCGCCCAACCGATGCCCGGGCAGAAGTGGTCGCGCATGATGATCCGACCGCCATCACGCTTCGAGTCGCACACGACGACCATCCCGTCCTCACACACGTCGCCGGCCAGGATCTCGCAGGTGCGCTCGCTCTGCACCGCGCCCTTCGTGTGCACCGCGCGCCACACCTGCCCGACGGCAGGCTTGGACGGCAGCACGACCTGCGGCGGCTCCCAGGCGACGTAGGTGTCGCCCTCCCACGAGCCGAGGTAGCCGAAGCCCTCGGTGCCGTAGAACGCCTTGACCTTGTACAGCGGCTCGGCCTGTACCTCGCGCACGTCGTAGGTCGTGATCACGTAGACCAGACGCCCGTCCTCGAGCTCGGGTCCGACCCACTCGTCGCGCGACGCGACATCGGGAAGCGGGAGCGGCCCGGCGCGGTTCATCCGCGTGTACGTGACCACCTTCGGCGGCGGATGCCACGCGCGCAGCTCGGCGTTGAGGGGGCCTTCGCTGGACGTCGGCCCGCCCTTCGGGCAGCCGGCGAGCAGGAACGGGAGCACGGCGAGGGCAGCACGCTGCATCGTCACTCCGGGATCAAGGCGTGGGTGAGGTCGGCGTCCGAGCCTGGATCGTTCGCGTCCCAGTTCACGCCGGGGACCACCTGCGTGGCGTCGAACGGCCGGCGCTCGAGCAGCATCGCGCGCGGGGTGGAGAGGAAGCGCAGCAAGTCGATGCCTCCCGGCACCCCGTTCGATGCGCGCCCGAGTCCGACGGAGGGCAGCCGCAGCGACGCGCCGATCGTCGCACGGTTGACGTTGAGCGCGCCGGTGCGGAGGCGGTTCGCGATCTCCTCGAGCTGCGGGTTGTCGGCGCTGGTGAACAGCGAGGTGGAGACGCGGTAGACGAGCTGGTTGTGGAGCGAGACCGCCTCCTCCCAGTCCTCGACCCGGTACAGCAGCAGCGTGGGCCCCGGCGGCTCCTCGTTGAGGAAGCTGTGCCCGTTCTGCCAGTTGGTCCAGTACAAGCTGGGCTCGACGTAGAAGCCCTTGCGCCCCTCGACCTCGCGGTTCTGGGCCTCGATCAGCGGGGTGTGCCCGCGCGCGAGCAGGGTGCGCCCGTAGCGGCGATAGCGCGTGCGGAAGTTCTCGGAGATCACCGGCCCGAAGAACACGTCCTCATCGAAGCCGTAGCCGATGTTCAGGTTGGCGACGCGCCGTGTGAGCTCGTCGGCGAGGCGGTCGAACACCTGCCGGGTGACGATCGCGCGGCCGGTGGAGTTGTGGCGCTGCCCACCGGTGAGATAGGCGCCGACCACGAGCTCGTAGGCGGTGCGCTCGAGGTCGGCGTCGTCGAGCACGATCGCACAGCCCTTGCCGCCGCACTGGAGCAGCGTGGGCAGCTCGGGCCGCTCGAAGGTGGCACGTCGCAGCGCCATCGCGGTCGAGAACGAGCCCGAGAACAGCAGCGCGTCGATGCCCGGGTGGGTGGCGAGCCGCTGGCCGATGCCCGAGCCCGAGCCCTGCACCAGGTTGAACGCCCCGCGC
This sequence comes from uncultured Enterobacteriaceae bacterium, assembly GCA_964419905.1. Lineage (GTDB taxonomy): Bacteria > Myxococcota_A > UBA796 > UBA796 > JAFDJI01. Next base: position 3,033 of record CAYQSE010000328.1, on the reverse strand, counting down.
GGGATGCGGCAGCGGTCGATCAGCTCGGCGACGCCCTGACCCACGCCTGGGGTGAACTTGGACGGCTTGAACACGACCGTGTTGCCGGCGAGCAGGCTCGACGCGACGTGCAGCGTCGGGATGAGCAGCGGCATGATGTAGGGCGAGAGCACGCCCACGACGCCGCGCGGGCGGTAGTCGCTGCGCGCCTCGCGGGCGTCGAGCACGCGGGGCTCGAGCAGCGCGACCCCGTCCTCGAGCAGCAGGTCGATCGCGCGCATCGAGGCGAGCACCTCCTGCCGCGACTCCCACAGCGGCTTGCCCGTCTCGCGGGTGATCAGCGCGGCGAAGTAGTCGCGCGCGCGGCCGAGGTTCTCCTTGTACTTGCGCAGCGCGGCGGAGCGCTGCGCGATCGTGCCCTGACGCCACACGCGAGCGCCGCGGACCGCGGCGTGCACCGCGTCGTCCACGGAGGGCTCCGAGAACGGGAACCGCCCGAGCACGTCGGAGCGGTCGCCCGGGTTGATGCCGACGACGTAGCCGTCGACCCGCTCCGGCTTGACGAAGGATCCCCAGATGTAGTCGCCCCTCCGAAGGAGGCGATCCCGATGTCCGAGCAAGCGGTCTCCGAGTCCGACGCGAGGAGCACACCCTACCACGCGCACGGCGCGCGGGGGGGCGGGTTACGGGGCGCGACCCTTCCCGAGGCGAGCATGCGCAAGGTCTACGACAACATCCTGGAGGCGGTCGGGGACACCCCGAACGTGAAGCTCAACCACGTCGCCACCGATGTGGTCGCCAACCTCTACTGCAAGCTCGAGTACATGAACCCGGGCGGCTCGATGAAGGACCGTATCGGCATCCAGATCATCGATGATGCCGAGGCCGAGGGCCAGATCACGCCGGGCGGCACGATCGTCGAGGCCACCTCGGGCAACACGGGCGCCGGGCTCGCGCTGGTCGCGGCGGTGCGCGGCTACAAGACGGTGTTCGTGCTCGCCGACAAGCAGTCCGAAGAGAAGCGCGCCGCGTTGCGCGCGTACGGCGCGAAGGTGCTGGTCACGCCCACCGACGTCGAGCCGTCCGATCCGCGCTCGTACTACAGCGTGGCGAACAAGGCCGCGACCGAGACGCCCAACGCGTTCTACGCGAACCAGTACCACAACCCGTCGAACCCGAAGGCCCACTACCGGTGGACCGGCCCCGAGATCTGGGAGCAGTTCGACGGCAAGATCGACGCGTTCGTCGCCGGGCTCGGCACAGGCGGCACGATCACCGGCGTCGGGCGCTACCTCAAGGAGAAGAACCCGGACGTCAAGATCATCGGCGTCGATCCGGTCGGGAGCCTCTACTACGACTACTTCCGCACCGGGCAGATGACCGATGCGTTCAGCTACGTCGTCGAGGGCATCGGCGAGGACTTCCTGCCGTCCACGATCGACTTCTCGGTCGTCGACGACGTCGTCCGGGTCAACGACAAGGAGTGCTTCCACATGACGCGCCGCCTCGCGCGCGAAGAGGGCATCTTCGGCGGGGGCTCGTGCGGGGCCGCGGTCGCGGGCGCGATCAAGTGGGCGCGCGCCAACGGAAAGCCCGGGATGAACATCGTCATCCTGCTCCCCGACAGCGGCAGTCGGTACATCTCGAAGATCTACAACGACAAGTGGATGGAGGAGCAGGGCTTCCTCGACGCGCCGGTCAGCCTCGGCACGGTAGGCGACCTGCTCTCCGGGCTCGGGCAGCGCACGCTCGTCACGGCGAAGCCGAGCACCACGGTCGCCGAGGCGATCGGCCTGCTCCGCTTGCACGGGATCAGCCAGCTTCCGGTGCTGCGCGACGACGGCAGCGTGGTCGGGATGCTGCACGAGCGCGCGCTGCTCGAGAAGGCGCTCGAGGGGGGCCGTACCGACGCGCGCGCCGGCGATCTCGCCGACGCGAACTACTGCACCGTCGACGCCGACACCGACGTCACCGTGGTCAGTGACCTGCTCCGCAAGGTGCGCATCGCGCTGGTGATGGACGAGAAGGCGCTCGTCGGCATCATCAGCCGCATCGACGTGCTCGACCACGTCGCGCGCGCCGCGCAGGGAGGTGCCTGATGGCTGGAAAGCCCACCGATCGCCTGGGCACGAAGGTCATCCACGCCGGGCAGTCGCCGGAGCCGATCACCGGCGCGGTGATGCAGCCCGTGTTCCAGACCTCGACCTATGCGCAGGCGTGGCCGGCGCGGCACACCGGCTACGAGTACGCGCGCACCCAGAACCCGACGCGCGAGGCGCTCGAGCGTTGCGTGGCAGCGCTCGAGAGCGCGACGCACGGGGTCGCGTTCGGCTCGGGCCTCGCGGCGACGTCCACCGTGCTGCAGACCCTGTCCGCCGGCGCGAAGGTGGTGTGCGGCGACGACGTGTACGGCGGCACCTACCGGCTGTTCACGAAGGTCTACGCGAAGCTGGGCCTGTCGTTCGCGTTCGTGGACCTCTCGACCGTGTCGCCCGAGCAGGCGATCCCCGAGGGCACCGATCTGGTGTGGCTCGAGAGCCCGACCAACCCGCTGCTCAAGATCACCGACATCGCGGCGGTGGCCGCGCGCTGCAAGGCGATCGGCGCGAAGCTGGTCGTCGACAATACCTTCGCGACGCCGATCTTCCAGCGACCGATCGAGCTCGGCGCGGATCTCGTGGTGCACAGCACGACGAAGTACCTCAACGGACACTCCGATGTGGTCGGGGGCATCGTGCTCACCGCGGACGACGCGCTGCACGAGCAGCTCCGCTTCCTGCAGAACGCGGCGGGCGCGGTGCCCGGGCCGTGGGACACCTGGCTCACGCTGCGCGGCGTGAAGACGCTCGCGATCCGCATGGCGCGGCATCAGGACAACGCGAAGGCGATCGTCGCGTGGCTCGCGCAGCACCCCGAGGTGACGCGCATCCACTACCCGATGTGGGCAGAGGACCCCGGCCATGCGGTAGCGAGCCGCCAGATGAGCGGCTTTGGCGGCATGGTCAGCTTCGTGCTCCGCGGCGACCTGCACCGCGCCGAGAAGTTCTGCGCGTC
>CAYQSE010000327.1:0-4836 GCA_964419905.1 uncultured Enterobacteriaceae bacterium | reverse complement strand
GGTCGGGCGGGGACGCCCGACCCACGGGGAGGCGGTGGAGCCCCTGCACACCCAGGTCGGGCGGGGACGCCCGACCCACGGGGAGGCGGTGGAGCCCCTGCACACCCAGGTCGGGCGGGGACGCCCGACCCACGGGGAGGCCGGGGAGGCACGGGCCGCACAGCCGGCGCTGGTCGGGCGGGGACGCCCGACCCACGGGCAAGCGGTGGAGCCGCTGCCCGGCCCGAAGTGGGACCGTGCCCAGCTCGAGATCCTCGCGTCGGGCAAGATCTCCGAGGTGTTCGGCCCGCTGTTCGCGCGGCAGGACACGTTCCACCGCCAGGTGCGGATGCCCGAGCCGCCGCTGCTGCTCGCCGATCGGGTCACCGGGCTGGACGCCGAGTCCGGGTCGATGAAGACCGGCACGATCTGGACCGAGACCGACGTCCGCGAAGACTCCTGGTACCTGCACGACGGCCGCATGCCCGCGGGCGTGATGATCGAGAGCGGGCAGGCCGATCTGCTGCTGATCTCGTGGCTCGGCGCCGACTTCGAGAACCGCGGTGAGCGGATCTACCGCCTGCTCGGCTGCACGCTGACCTACCACGGCGTCGACGCCACCCCGGGCACCGTGCTGCCCGGCCCCGGCGAGACGCTCGTCTACGACATCCACGTCGACGGCCACGCGAAGCAGGGCCCGATCCGTTTGTTCTTCTTCCACTACGACTGCCACGTCGACGGACATCGCCGCCTGTCGGTGCGCGGAGGCCAGGCCGGCTTCTTCACCGAGGCCGAGCTCGCCGACTCCGGCGGCATCCTGTGGAAGCCCGAGACCGGCGAGCACGACGCGAGCGCGCGCCTGGACGCGCCTTCGCGCCCCACCGCGCGCCGCTTCGACGAGGCGCAGGTGCGCGCGTTCGCCGACGGGCGCCCGTGGGCCTGCTTCGGCCCCGCGTTCGACGACACCCGCGCGCACGTGTGGACGCCCCGGATCAGCGGCGGCGACATGCTGTTCTTCCGCGAGGTCAGCGCGTTCGAGCCCCGCGGCGGCCCGTGGGGCCGCGGCTACCTGCGCGCCGAGTGCCCGGTGACCGCCGACGACTGGTTCTTCCGCGGCCACTTCAAGAACGACCCGTGCATGCCCGGCACGCTGATGTTCGAGGGCTGCATCCAGGCGCTGTCGTTCTACCTCGCGGCGCTGGGCTACACGGTCGACAAGGACGGCTGGCGCTTCGAGCCGGTGCCCGATCTCGCCTACGACATGCGCTGCCGCGGCCAGGTCACGCCGACCAGCCGTCACCTCACCTACGAGGTGTTCGTCGAGGAGGTCCACGACGGGCCGCATCCGGTGGTGTTCGCCGACCTCCTGTGCACCGTCGACGGCCTCAAGGCGTTCCACGCGCGCAAGGTGGGCCTGCGCCTCGTCCCCGACTGGCCGATGTCGCGCCCCGAGGGCCGCGCGCTGCTCACCCGCGGTCAGATCCCCGGCCACATCGACCCACGCGACGCGCTCGCCCGACCGCACGTCGTCCGCGACGGCTTCGCGCTCGATCTGCGCTCGCTCCTCGCCTGCGCCTGGGGGCGCCCGACCGAGGCGTTCGGGCCGATGTACGCTCCGTTCGACTCGGAGCGCAAGGTCGCGCGCCTGCCCGGCCCGCCCTACCACTTCATGACCCGCGTGGTCGATCTGGACGCCGAGGGCAACGCCCTGCGCGCGAGCCAGTCGGTCGAGGTCGCCTACGACGTCCCGCCCGACGCCTGGTACTTCCGCGAGAACGGCAACGCGCTGATGCCGTTCGCGGTGCTGATGGAGGCGGCGCTCCAGCCGTGTGGCTGGCTCGCGTCGTTCGTCGGCTGCGCGCTGGCCGCCGACCGCGACGTGCTGTTCCGCAACCTCGACGGCACCGGCACGCTGCATCGCCCCGTCCGCCCCGACGACGGCACGCTGCGCACCCGCACGAAGCTCACCAGCCTGTCCCGCTCGGCGGGGATGACGCTCGTGAGCTTCGAGGTCGCGTGCACCGCCCAGGGCGAGCCGGTCTTCGACATGACCACCACGTTCGGGTTCTTCCCGCCCGAGGCGTTCGTCGATCAGGCCGGCGTGGGCACCAACGCCCAGTGGACCGACGCGCTGGGTGCGCCGGCGAACGTCGACATCGAGCTCGCCGCCGAGCCCGCGCCCTACTTCGGCGGCCCCGCCGCGCTCGCGCGCCCGATGCTGCGGATGATCGACCGCATCGACGGGATCTGGGACGGCGGCGGCGCGCACGGCCACGGCCGGATCCGCGCGACCAAGCGCGTCGACCCCGAGGAGTGGTTCTTCAAGGCCCACTTCTTCAGCGATCCGGTGCAGCCCGGCAGCCTCGGCGTCGAGGCCCTGTGTCAGCTCCTCCAGGCGTGGATGCTGCACCGGGGCCTGGCCGACGGCATGACGGCGCCGCGCTTCGAGCCGGTGATGACCGGGGCGCCGTGCACCTGGAAGTACCGGGGCCAGGTCGTCCCGCGCAACGAGGTGATCACGTCCGCGTGCGACATCCTCGAAGAGGGCCGCGACGACCGCGGGCCGTTCGTGATGGCGCAGGGCACGCTGTGGGTCGACGGCAAGCGGATCTACCACCTCGAGCGCATCGGGATGCGGCTGGTCGACGGGGGCGCCGAGGTCCGCCCCGGCGGGCACACCAAGCCCAAGCAGATCGGCCTGGTGCGCGGGCCCGCATGGCACGCCGCGCAGCCCGGCGAGGAGACCCTCGATGCGGCCGCGGCCCCGTGGCTCGCCGATCACTGCCCGACGTGGACGTTGCCGGCGCTGCCGATGATGTCGATGGTCGACCGGCTCGCGGCCGCGATCGGCGGCGCGCCATGCCGCCTCGTCGACGTCGTGGTGCACCGCTGGCTGCCGCTACCCGGCCCGGTGCGCACCCGCGCCGAGGCCAGCCCGCGCCCCGACGGCGGGCACGACGTCCGCCTGCTCGCGTGGCGCGAGGCCGCCAACGACGCGCTGTCCCGGTTCGAGGTGGTGTGCTCGGGCGTCGCGTATGCCGATCCCGGCCCCGCGCCGCTCGCACTCGCGCGGCTCGACGACGCGGCCCCGATCCCCGATCCGTACGCCGCGGGCACGCTGTTCCACGGGCCGGCGTTCCAGCGCCTCGTCACGCTCGCGCGCGGCGCGAACGGCGCGTCCGCGACGCTGGACGCGACGCTCACCGCGCCGCGCGGCGCGCTGCACCAGGTGCTGCTCGACGCGGCCACGCACGCGATCCCGCACGACGACCTGCGGGTGTGGGATCCGAGCCTGCCCGCCGATCACGCGGCCTACCCGATCCGGCTGGTCGAGGCGGCGTTCTTCGCCCCGCTGCCCACCGAGGGCCCGATCCGCTGCGAGGCCCGCTACCTCGGCGCCACCGACGCGCCGGGCGGCCCCCGCCCGCGCACGCGCCTGCAGCTCTCGGTCGACGGCGCCGTGCTCGCCGAGCTGATCCTCGAGGAGGTGCTGCTCCCGAAGGGCCCGATCGGCCGGGCCACCCCGGCCCAGCGCGTCGCGTTCCTGCGCGACCACCGCGCCGTGCCGGGGCTCGGGCTGTCCACCGCGCGCGACGGCGCGTTCACCGCGACCCGCGCCGCGATCAAGCAGAGCGACTGGCTGCCCGGCACCGTGGCCGCGACCTATGGCGCCGACGACGACCTCGCCGCGCAGGTGGCGGTGCGCGATCTGGTCGCGGCCCGCGCTGGCGTGCACCCGCGCGCGGTACAGCCCGCCGCCGATCTCGCGTCGGCGACCACCGCGCACCACCCGCTCAACCGCTGGCCCGTCGCGCTCACCCGCGACGGCGACGGCGCGACGGCGCGCGACGCCGGCCCCGAGCAGCTCGATCTCGGCGTGGTGCGCGACTGGTGGCGGCAGTGGTTCAATCTGGGTCCGTGGCCGGTCGAGGACCTCTACTTCGGCCTGATCGAGCGCTTCGTGCGCCGGTTCACCCTCGAGGATCCGCAGGGCTTCGCCGCGCTGCGCGGCCGCTCCGTGCTCTACCTCGCGAACCACCAAGTGATGGTCGAGTCGCTGCTGTTCAGCGTGATCGTGTCCGCCCTCGGCGGCGTGCCGACGGTGACGCTCGCGAAGGCCGAGCACAAGGCGTCGTGGCTCGGTCGCCTGATCGCGCACAGCTTCGCCTACCCGGGCGCGCGCGACCCCGAGGTGATCACCTTCTTCGACCGCGAGGACAAGCAGAGCCTGCCGCGGATCATCGGAGAGCTCGCCGCGGCGATGAAGGGGCCCGGCAAGTCGGTGATGGTGCACGTCGAGGGCACCCGCAGCCTCGAGTGCCGCACCCCGGTGCAGAAGATGAGCGGCGCGTTCATCGACCTGGCGCTCGCGACGAACAGCCCGATCGTGCCGCTGCGCTTCGCAGGCGGCCTGCCCGCCGAGCCCGTGCCGGCGCGCCTCGAGTTCCCGACGGGCCACGGGCGCCAGGACTACGTGCTGGGCGCCGCGCTGATGCCCGAGACGCTCGCGGCGATGCCGCTCAAGGAGCGCAAGCAGGCGGTCATCGACGCGATCAACGCCACCGGCCCCGCCCACGACGCGCCGCTGCCTGGCGACGACGCCCTCGAGGAAGCCGCGCGCGCGTGGCACGCGACCCACGACGTCGAGCCCGCGCACGCCACCCTCGCCCGAGTGCTCCTCGACCGCGGCGACCTGCACCCGCTCACCCGGGCGATCGTCGGCGACGCGCCCCTCACGGGCGACGACGCCACGGCGCAGTGGGCCGCGGAGCTCCGGCGGCGGCTGCTGGGCTGAGCGTCGGGCCTGTCGATTGATCACATCTTCACGAAGACCTGCTGCAGGCGGGTTCGCGAGGA
>CAYQSE010000326.1:0-4882 GCA_964419905.1 uncultured Enterobacteriaceae bacterium | reverse complement strand
CGCGGGATGCCGCGTGGACACGGAGAGATCGCGCGCGGGCGGTGCGTGAGGCGGTCGAGGCGCGCCAGGCGGTGATCGCGCGGCGAGCGTCCGAGATCACTGGCGCCGTCGCGGGGATGGTGGAGCGGGATCGCGCCGAGCCGGGTCTGGCGGCGCGCATCGGCGCGCACGCGACCTGGCTCGAGCGGCTGTCCGACGACGGTCTGGAGCCCGAGGCGCTGGCCGCCCTCGGCGATCGCGCGTTGTTGCCGGTCATCGACCGCAGGGATCGGATCCTCGAGATCGCGCGGGAGATCGACGGGGTCGCGCGGATCGCGTGGCCGGTCCGCGCGCCCGGTCCCGGCGAGCTGCTCGCGGGGACGCGCCTCGTAGATGGGCTCGAGGAGGCGCTCGCGCACCATCGCGCGACCGGCGGCGCGGCAGCCGTACGGGGCACCGGCGAGCGCGTCGGGGTGGACGGCACGGTGACGCTCGGGCGCCCCGGCGACGCCGCGCGCGACGCTGCGCGTCGCCGTGAGGAGCGACGGCGCCTGGAGGCGGAGCTCGAGGCGCTGCGCGGAGAGGGTGTCACCCGGGATGCCGAGCTGGAGCTTCAGGTGGCGGCCGAGGCGCAGGCGGTTCGGCAGGCCGAGGAGGCCGAGGCGCTCGCGCGCGACCGGGAGCGCGACGCGCTCGCCGAGGTGGACGGTGCGATCGCTGCTGCGCGGGCCGCCGCCACAGACGTCGTCGTGCACGCGCGCGCGGCGGCGGACGCGAACCGGGACCGCGTTCGCAGGCAGAGGGACGAGGCGCTCGCCGAGGCGCGCCGCCGCTCGTCGGAGGCACGGGCGGCGCTGCGCGCAGAGGCCGATGTCGCGCTCGATCGCTTCCGGACCGACCAGGAGACCGCGGTGGAGCGGGCCCGAATGGAAGCGGAGGCCGAGCGGTCCCGGGAGGAGCTGCACGCGCGCGAGGGCGTGGAGGCGGAGCAGCTGGAGGCCCGGCAAGCGCTCGCGGGGCACCGTACGGTGCTCGACGGGCTGCGTGCAGCGCACGCGGCGGCGGCGGCCGCCGCGCGTGATCGCGAGGCCGCGCTCGCAGCGACCCAGGCGGACGCCCGAAGGGAGGTCGCGGTGCGGGAGGCGACGGCGCGCGGGGCGGCCGAGGCCCGCGGCGTCGCCGAGGTCGCGCTCGCACGGGTCATCGCCGAGCGCGACGGAGTCGACGAGCGGATCGCGGTGGCCGAGGCTTCGTTCGAGCGCGCGACGCGCGAGGTGGCGGCGGTCGTAGAAGAGATCGCCCGCACGCGTCTTGCGGCCGAGGAGGCGGCCTCGGCGCTCGCGGAGGCGCGCGCGATCCTCGTGGCGGGTCCGGATCTCGAAGCGCTCCGCGCCGAGCGCGCGGCCGCAGAGGACGACGAGCGGAGGGCCCAGGCCGAGCAGCGCGCGGCTTCGCTGGAGGGCGCGACGTTGGCCGAGCGCCGCGTGGGTCGAGCGAGCGCGCGGACGGCGCTCGCGCAGATGCGCGGCGAGCGCAGGGAGCGTCGCGCAGTGCTCGCCGATCGCGCCCAGGTGCTGGCCGAGGCCACGCGGGCGAACGAGGTGCAGCACACCGAGTCCGACACCCAGCTCGCGGTGGCCAGGGTGGCGCGCGCGGAGGGCTGGGACCGGCTCCAGCGGGAGCGGGAGCGGGTCGCGGACCTCCGCGCCCGCCACACCGAGCTCGAGGCCGCCCAGCGCGAGGTGGGCGCAGCGCACGCGCGGGACACCCAGCAGGTCGGCGAGCTCGACGTGAAGATCCGCGAGACGCAGCTGGACATCGAGGCGCTGCAGTAGCGGATGGACGAGCGCTACCTGGTGTCGCTCCCGGGCCTGCTCGATCGCCTCGACGCCCAGGGGACCGTCACCCTCCCCACCGACGAGCACGCCCGTGACGACGTGGAGATCGGGGGCCGCCGCATCGAGGGGGTACCGGATCTGGTGCTGCGTCCGGCGATGCTGCAAGACTTCGACGCCATCGCGGCGCTGGTGGACGAGGTGGAGGAGGGTCGGCGCAAGCTGCAGTCGCTCGGCGAGGTGAACCTCGCGGCGGTCGAGGAGTACGAGGACGTCGCGCGCCGACATGGGGATCTGGTGACGCAGCGCGCGGATCTCGAGGAGGCCGTCGCGCGCATCCGCGAGGCGATCGCGAAGATGAACCGCACCTGTCGAGAGCGCTTTCGCGAGACCTTCGACCGGGTCGCTGCGCACCTCGCCGCGATCTATCCGCGGCTCACCGGGGGAGGGCAGGCGCGCCTGGCGCTCACCGACGAGGAGGACCTCCTCGAGACCGGGGTCGAGATCTTCGTTCAGCCCCCGGGCAAGAAGCTCCAGAATCTGACCCTCCTCTCGGGCGGCGAGAAGGCGATGACCGCGATCTCGATGCTGCTCGCGCTGTTCCAGGTCAAGCCGTCGCCGTTCTGTGTCCTCGACGAGGTGGACGCGCCGCTGGACGAGGCCAACGGGGGCCGGTTCAACGAGGTGCTGAGGGAGATGTCGGGGCTGGCGCAGTTCATCCTCATCACCCACAACCGCAAGACGATGGAGGCGGCCGACACCTTGTACGGGGTGACCATGCCCACCCCCGGCGTCTCCCGGCTGGTCTCGGTGCGCCTCGGTGCGTAGGGGTTACGACCCCGCCTGCGTCGGAGACAACGGATGGACCCAGCACTCAGCACAGCCCAGGGCGAGGGCGAGCTCACGACCACGATCGCCGCGCCCGACGACGCGGCGCCGGATCTCTCACCGCCGTTGATCGTAGGTGGGGGTGTGTTCGCGATCGCGCTGATCGCGATCCTCGCCTGGTCGTTCCTCGGTCGCCGCGTGACGCCGCCGCCGCTGTTGGAGGATCGCCCCGAGATCGAGGCGCCTGTGGGCGCGCCCGTCGCGCAGCCCGTGCCGGTTCGCGACGACGGGCTGGTGGGCCGGATGCGCGCTGCGCTGGGGCGGACCCGCTCGGCGTTGCGCGAGCGCCTGGACGCGGGATGGGCCGGGACGATCGACCAGGCCGCGCTCGAGAACCTGGAGGAGGTCCTGCTCGGCGCCGATGTGGGGCCCGTGACCACCGAGCGCCTGCTCGAGCCGCTTCGCGAGCAGCTCCGGCGCGGTGAGAACGACGCGACCGTGCTGCGCGACGGGCTGCGCGCGCAGATCCGCGCGCTGCTCGCCGCGCAGGACCCCGCGCTCGTCCCGATGCCCGAGGCGGGTCCGTGGGTGCTGCTGGTGGTCGGCGTGAACGGCAGCGGTAAGACCACCACCATCGGGAAGCTCGCCGCTCGGCTCGGGGGGCAGGGCAAGCGCGTCCTGATCGCCGCGGGTGACACCTACCGCGCGGCGGCCGCCGAGCAGCTCAAGGTGTGGGCGGATCGCGCCGGCGCCGACTTCGTGGCGGGCCAGGAAGGCGGCGATCCTGGCGCGGTGGTCTACGACGCGCTCGAGAAGGCGCGGGCGCGTGGACACGACGTCGTGATCATCGACACCGCGGGCCGCCTGCAGACCGTCAAGCCGCTGATGGAGCAGCTCTCGAAGATCCGGCGCGTGATCGCGCGTCAGGTGCCCGAGGCCCCGCACGAGACGTTGCTCGTGCTCGACGGCACGATGGGCCAGAACGGGCTGTCGCAGGCGCGGCTGTTCCACGAGGCCACGCCGCTCACGGGTGTCGTGGTCACCAAGCTCGACGGCACCGCGAAGGGCGGGATGGTGTTGGCCATCACCTCCGAGCTCGGACTGCCGGTCAAGCTGGTCGGAATCGGTGAGAAGATCGAGGATCTCGCGGACTTCGATCCGGCGGCGTTCGCCGCCGCGGTAGCCTGAGCGCGGGCGCTCAGGTACAACATCGGGGATGAAGGTCCAGATCACGATCCGAGGTCGACGCTACACCGTCAAGAGTGACGAGGACGACGTCGATCTGCCCGCGGTCGCAGCCTACGTCGACAGCCGCATGGACGAGGTGGCTCAGCGGACTGGCGCTTTCGACGACTACACGATCGCGATGCTCGCCGCGCTGAACATCGCGTCAGACTTCGAGCGGTTCCGCCGCCAGGTCGATCACGAGATGGCCGAGATCGACAAGGAGCTGGCGTCGGCGCAGGTCCTGCTCGAGGCCGCGCTGCCCGAGGACGCCGAAGAGGACGTGGATGTCTCCGGGGAGTGACACGCGACTGGAGATCGCGGGCGCGTGGTGGACGCGCGCGCGGGCTTCGGGTTGGGTGTCGCGTGGTCTCTCGGTGGTGATCGCGATGGGAAGCGGCGGCGGGCTCGCGCTCGCGCGCTGGCTCGAGCCGTCCGCCGAGGGGCACGGCACCCACACCCAGCTCGGGCTCGGCACGTGCTCCGTGCTCCAAGCGACGGGCTGGCCGTGCCCGATGTGCGGGGCCACCACATCGTGGGCGCTGATGGCGCATGGGCAGCCGCTGCAGGCCCTCTGGAGCCAGCCATTCGGATCGCTGTTGTTCGTGCTCACGGTGGCCGTGTTCGGCGTGTCGATCGCCGAGGTCGTGCAGCCGCGGGCCCGCTGGTCGCGAATCTCGCGGGCGCTGGCGCCCTGGGATCCCGTGATCGGGGGGGGGGCCCTGATCCTGATGTTCCTCGGTTGGACCTGGAAAGTGATCCTGATGCGCGGATGGCTGTCGCTGCTTGGTTGACAGCCCTTCGCGAGCAGTTACATGGTGTGGGCGCTGGGGAGAGACAGCAGCGGCGGGGCGCGGTGCTCGACACCAACTTCGCCGATTGCTTGACAGCCTCAACGCCCGCCGATAAGAGGCGGAGCGCTCAACGAGAGCCTCCGCCGAGAGCGGCGGCGCCCCGATCCTTGAAATTCAAGCAGAATTGGAAGCTCGGAATGGAGCTCGTGCCTTCCCCCAAGG
>CAYQSE010000325.1:2838-4905 GCA_964419905.1 uncultured Enterobacteriaceae bacterium | reverse complement strand
GGCGGGCGGGACGCCCGCCCCACGTTCATGGATCCTCGCGAACCCGCCTTCATCCAGACTTCGTGGAGAAGTGATCAATCGACAGCCGGGACGGCCGGCCCACGGCTCGGTGGCTTCCGGGCTGTAGTCAGTGGGTCGCGGCCCACGGTCGTGAAGTCGCGCCTATTCGGCTGGAGGTGCCTTTGGCTTGGTGGTCGGGGCCATCTCGACGATGACGAACTGCACGCGGCGGTTCTTCGCGTGCTCCTCTTCGGTGCTGGCCTCGAGGATCAGCGGGCGCTCTGCGCCATAGCCCTTCGCGACGAGGCGCTCGGGCGCGATGCCGTGTGCGACCAGCCACTTCTGCACCGAGTCGACGCGGCGCTGGCTCAGATCGAGGTTGTACTTCGGCTTGCCGCGTTGGTCGGTGTGCCCCTGGATCTCGACCCGGGTGATGTTCGGGTAGGCGTGCAGCACCAGCGCGACGCCCTCGAGGATGTCCACCGAGCGCTTGTCGACCTGATCGCGGTCGAACTCGAAGTAGACGTTGTCGACGATGACGATCTCTTCCTTGTCCCATGCGATGAACGCCTTGCCGATGTCGGGGCAGCCGTCGTCGTCCTCGAAGCCGTTGAACACCTCGGCCTCGTTCGGGCAGGCGTCGTCGCCGTCGAGGATCCCGTCGCCGTCGTTGTCGGGATCGGGGCAGCCGTCGTCGTCTTCGAACCCGTCGAAGTCCTCGGCCTCGTTCGGGCACGCGTCCTCGGTGTCGGGGATCCCGTCGCCGTCGTTGTCGAGATCGGGGCAACCATCCTCGTCCTCGAAGCCATCGAAGTCCTCGGCTTCGTAGGGGCAGCGGTCCGCGCGGCCGATCAGGCCGTCGCCGTCGTGGTCCTGCGGGCCGGTCGGCTTGAGCGAGAAGCCGCCCTGCACGAACGCCCGGAAGATCGGCGTGCCGTAGGCGCGGGTGACGCCGGGGCCTGCGCCGACCTTGAGCCACAGGGGGGAGGGCTCCGGATCCCACAACAGCGCCAGTCCGACCTCCATCGGCGTGTGCACGAGCGGGTCGTAGAGCTCGCCGACCTCTTTGCTACCCTCGGCGACCACTACCGTGGCGCCCGACCACTCGGCCTGGAGCTCCCACGCGCCGTCTCCGAGCGGGAACGCTACCGCCGCGCCGTAGCGGAGCTCGTCGTCGGGGTAGGTGTTCAGGAGCGCCGCGGACTTTGGCTGCGCCTGGTAGCCGCCCATGACGCTGAACCGAAAGTGTTGCCACCGCCGGCCCACGGCCAGGTCGGCGCCCATGCCCACCGTGCCGGTGCCGAGCATCTGACCGCGGGTGCCTGTCGGGAGCACCACCCGCGGGACCAGCGCCACGTTGAGCGGCGCGCCGGCGCGCTGCCGCCACGGCGAGATTCCGATGGCGAGGGTGATGTCGCCGATGCCGACCGAGCGGGCGGACGCACCGACGTGGCCGAGCAGCGCGGTACCCTCTTCGGGGAGCCCCGAGATCTGCAGGAACGGCATCGAGGCACCGATCGCGAGCCAGTCGGTGGGCGCGTACTCCACGCCGAGATCGAAGCCGGCGAGGTGGTCGACGAGGCCCATGACACGCTCGCGCGTCTCGGCGTCCATCAGCTCGAACACGCGGTAGCCGTAGTTGGCCGAGAGGATCGCACCGAACGTCCCGCCCTCGACCTGCTCGGCGTCGCGGACCCGGGTGAAGGTCGCGGACTGTGGGTTCGGATCGAACCGCTGGATGTCCATGCGCGGGGGATCGTCCTGCGCCTGGGCATCAGTCGCCGTGAGCGTGGCGGCGGCAGCGACCGCCACTGCTGCGCGGCGGCGTCGCGTGAGTGCCAGCGGCAGCGCGAGGAACAGGGCCCAGGGCGCGGGGCCACCGCCTGATACATCACAACCGACGCCACCCTTGCCCGAGTTCGGGCGTGTCGGATCGAGGCCGAGCTCCACCTCGAGCCCGTCGGGGAGCCCGTCGCCGTCGGTGTCGGTGTCGAGCGGGTTGCTGCCGTGGTCGTGCACCTCCTCGCCGTCGGACAGCCCGTCGCCATCCGAGTCGGGGTCGAGCGG
>CAYQSE010000325.1:0-2738 GCA_964419905.1 uncultured Enterobacteriaceae bacterium | reverse complement strand
TCCGAGTCGGGGTCGAGCGGGTCGGTGCCGAGGTCGATCTCGTCGCCGTCGTTCACGCCGTCGTCGTCGGTGTCGGGGTCGAGCGGATCGGTCTGGTGGACGTGGATCTCCTCCCAGTCGGTCAGCCCGTCGCCGTCGGTGTCGGTGCCGTCGTCCCAGTGGATGGTGACGGTGCCCGAGCCCTCGGCGGTGTTCCCCTCGGCGTCGGTCTGGGTGACGGTGACGAGGTAGTCGCCGTTGTCCAGCTCGTGGTCGCCCGCGGACAGGTCGAGCGACCAGTTCCCGGCGCCGTCGACCGAGAGCTCCGGGCTGTCGAGGTCGTAGGACTCCCCATCGACGACGACGACGAGCTGGTCGAGGTGGTCGGGGTCGTAGGTCCCGGTGATCGTCGGCTGCGGGACGAGGAACGTGCCCGAGTCGACCGTCACCAGCGAGTCGGTGGGCAGCAGATCGACGAGCAGCTCGTCGGTGGTGGCGTCGTGCGCCGAGACCGGCGGGTTGGTGTCGGCAGTCTGCACGACCGCGACATCGTAGAGGCCCTCGGAGAGCGGCGTCGGGAGGCCGGACAGGTCGAGGACCCAGTTCCCCGCGCCGTCGATGGTGAGCGCGGTGTCGGCGAGCGTGTAGGTCACGCCGTTCACGGTGACCTGGAGCGCCGACGGGCCCGCGCCGAGCGCGGGCGCGTTGTAGGTGCCGGTGAGCACCGGAAGGCCGGTGTCGCTGATGACCACGTCCACCGTGGGCACGAGGTCGTCGCCGTCGGCGAGCGGGTTCGTGCCCTGGTCCACCTCCACACCGTCGGGGATGCCGCCGCCGTCCGTGTCGGGATTCAGCGGGTCGGTGAGCGTGACCAGCACCTCTTCGTCGTCGGTCAGTCCGTCGCCGTCGGTGTCCTGGTCGTTGGGATCGGTCTCGTAGATGCACTCCTCGAGGTAGTCCGGGAGCGTGTCGCCGTCGGTGTCGGTGACGCCGCTGTCGACGCGCACCGTGAGGGTGCCGGAGACCGCGCTGGCGAGGTAGGTGTACGTGTCCATGAACACGTCGTTGCCCTTGCCGTGGTTGTCGACGAAGTCACCCCAAGAGCGGGCGTTGACGTTGGGCACGGGCTCGAGGCTGTAGCTGCCGGACTGCACGCCGTTCGGACCGGAGGAGACGAGCCCCAGCTCGCCGTTGGGCATCGGCACGTCGGCGTCGGCCACCGCCTCGTCGTTCCAGTACATCGGGAGGCCGCTGCGGTTGTGGTCGATGTCGAGCTCGAACAGCCGATAGCCGCGGTACGAGGTCTCGACGTCCCGAGCGCCGTAGTGGAACTCACCCACGGTGAGCAGGATCCGGCAGTTGTAGTCCCCGTCGGACACCGGATTTCCGGAGTTGTCGGTCCCGTCCCACGAGACGACGTTCTCGCCCGCGGCCGCGGCGCCGAGCAGGTGGACATCGTCGTCGGTGGTGATGTCGTACAGGCCGTCGCCGTTGATGTCGCAGACGATGTGGTAGGTGCCCTCGACGTTGCTCTCGAACACGAACTCGCCCGTGAGCACCCCAGGAACGGCGTAGTTGCAGTCGGTGTCGCCGGCGGCGAACAGATCGCCGTCGATCTGCGGGGCCACGACGCTGAACGACGCGATGGCCGGCGGGCTCAGGTAGATCGGGTACTCAGGGGTGAACGTGTTCCCGGACACGGGCACGGAGCGGCCGTTGGCGCCGGCCACGCCCTGTCGGTTGGCCGAGAGCTCCCAGCGGTTGCCGGACCACCCGTCGGCCTTGAACTCGATCACGCCGTCGAAGCCGGGCAGTCCGCCGGGTACGAGCACGTAGAAGCTGCCGTGGAACGCCCGGGTCGCCGCGAAGGAATAGGTGTAGAAGCGCCAGTCGTAGCTGTGCACGCGGCCGATCTGCGGCGATCCGGCGCGGGCCACCGTGATGTCCCACGCCACCGCCGTGGTCCCGTCGCGTTGCTCGGCGCCGATGCGGATGCGATACGCGCCGAGCATCGTGGTGGTGTGGGTCTGGTCGTTCGACAGCGTCGCCACCTGCGCGCCGCTCGGGTTGAACACGGTGACGCTGCCGCGACCCTGCCAGCGGATCGTCTCGCCGACCTGGAGGACGTCGGCGAACAGGTCGGTGTCGGGCTGGAGCACCTGGATCGTCAGTCCGTGCTCCTCGGAGCCCTCCGCACGCGCGTCGTGCGGTGTGGCGCTCGCGAGCGCGGCGAGCGCCAGCGCGACGCGGGTTGTGCTCCACAGAGCAGACGCGCTCCGCCAGGGTGTGTTCGAGGATTGGAACATACGAGACCAGGGGAGTAGGGTGGTTACGAGCCACTTTACCGGAGGCGCGCGGGCTCCGCGTCTGCCGGATCACTTTCACGCCAGGACACAGGAACGAAGGCCCGCACGGACGACGCCGGTGCGTCGTCGTGGGGCCGCTGTTCGGGCGTGCGGGGCGGAGATCGACGCAGGAAGACCTACCAGTCGTCCAGGACGTCCTCGTCGTCGCTCGTGGGGTCCTCGGCGTCGTCGTCACTTGGCGGATCGGTCACGTCGCCGTCGTCGCTCCGCGGATCCTCGACATCGTCGTCGTCGTCGTCGCTGCCGTCGTCGCCGTCGTCGCCGTCGTCGCCCGCATCGTCGCCGTCGTCGCCGTCGTCGCCGTCGTCGCCGTCGTCGCCCGCATCGTCGCCGTCGTCGCCGTCGTCGCCGTCGTCGCCGTCGTCGCCCGCATCGTCGCCGTCGTCGCCGTCG
>CAYQSE010000324.1:0-4911 GCA_964419905.1 uncultured Enterobacteriaceae bacterium | reverse complement strand
CCCGCCATCGCCGGCCGCGGCATCGCGAACCCGGTCGGCACGATCCTGTCGGCCGCCCTGCTGCTGCGTCACTCGCTCGGCCTGCACGCCGAGGCCGAGGCCGTCGAGACCGCGGTGTACGCCGCGCTCGCAGACGGCCTGCACACCGCCGACCTCGGCGCCAACTCCCTCACCACCTCCGCGATGGGCGTTGCGATCCGCGACCGCCTCGCCGACCCCGCCCGATAGGAGCCCGCATGGCCATGGACAGCCAATACACGTGGATGGACGGGGCGCTGATCCCCACCCGGGAGGCCACCGTCCCGTTCCTCACCTCGGGCCTGCACTACGGGCTCGCGGTCTTCGAGGGCATCCGCTGCTACGACACGCCGCGGGGGCCCGCGATCTTCCGGCTGCGCGAGCACATCCAGCGCTTCGTCGACTCGGCGCGCGTGCTCGAGTTGGAGCAGCCCTACGACGTCGACACGCTGTGCCAGGCGTGCGTCGACGTCGTCGCGATGAACGGCTTCCGCGAGTGCTACCTGCGCCCGCTCGCGTTCGCGACCAGCGGCGGCTGGAACCTCTGCCTGCTCGACGCCCCGGTGAGCGTCGGCGTCGCCGCGTGGGAGTGGCCCGCCTACCTCGGCGGCGACGCGCTCGAGCACGGCGTGCGCGCGAACGTGTCGAGCTTCGCGCGGCACCACCCGAACGTGATGATGACCAAGGCGAAGGCCGCGGGGAACTACGTGAACTCGACGCTCGCGAAGACCGAGAGCCGCCGGCTCGGCTTCGACGAGGCGATCATGCTCGACCCGAGCGGCTACGTCTCGGAGTGCACCGGCGCGAACCTGTTCGTCGTCCGCGGCGGGCGCGTGTTCACGCCGCCGAAGGCGTCCATCCTCGAGGGCATCACCCGTGACAGCCTGCTGCAGGTCGGCCGCGCGATCGGGCACCCGGTCACCGAGGAGGTGATCACGCGCGATCAGCTCTACATCGCCGACGAGCTGTTCGTCTGTGGCACCGCCGCCGAGGTGATCGGGCTGCGCGAGGTCGACGGGCGCAAGATCGGCAGCGGCACCACCGGGCCTGTCACCCGCGCGTTCCAGCACGCCTACCACGCCGCCGTGCGCGGCGAGGCCGGCGGGTACGGCGACTGGCTCACGCCAGTCCCGCACGCGCTGGCGTCCGCCGCGGGCTGACGCACCGCGCCGCGCCTCGGCGGCTGCTCCAGCGCGAGCACGCGCGCCGTGCAACGTGATTGAGGCGCGACAACACCAAGCAGGACGACACGATCGTCGCCGCCGCACGCTCGATATCCACTGGAAGATCGAGCGAGCATCGACTACTGAGCGTCCGCGTTCGCTCCACAGCGCTGCGAAGAGTCCATCGCATGAGCACCCTGTCTCTCATCACCACCGGGTGTGCGTCCTGCGGTGCGTCCGTGCAGGGCGAGATTGCGATCATGGTCAACGCCGATCGTCGCCCCGACCTGCGTCGCGCCGTGATCGAAGGCACGTTCAACCGGCTCGTGTGCGGCGCCTGTGGGCACCGCGCTTCGGTCGTGCGAACGGTGGGTCTGTTCGACTGGGGCCGCAAGCAGTACCTCGTGTGCTACCCGCGCTGGGCCGAGGTGCACTGGCGCGATCTCTCGCGCGCGACCGACGAGTCGCTGCATCGCAACCTGGCGGTCGCGGCGCCGCGCGGCTTCGCGCGCACGGCCGAGGTGTTTCGCACGCGGGTGGTGTTCGGCTACGACAGCCTGCGCGAGAAGTTGTTGGCGTGGGATGCGGGACTGGACGATGTCGCCGTCGAGCAGGCCAAGATGACGCTGCTGCAGAACCGCCCCGATCGCGCCGGGCGACCGATCTGGTTGTGGGAGGTCACCGACGACGCGCTCCGCTGGGTGGTCGCGAGCGACCCGGTCGAGCGCGTCGAGTCCGGTCGCGCGCTGCTCGGTGCGGCGCTCCCGCCCGAGCTCTCCCGCCTCGACCTGATGGCGGACGCGTTCGTCGATCTGCGTCGCTGGCTCGTCACCCCGCGGCCGGCCGACCCGCTGGCGTTCGATCTCTCCGGTCAGGGCCGCCTCGAAGCGGGCGGCGCCAGGCTGCGCGAGCCTTTTGAAGATCCGTTCTGACCGCTGTTTTCTCCTCGCCTCTCCTCTGGAGACCCCATGCCCTCGGTTCAGCAGCAGCAGTCCCCTCAGCAGGCGCCCACGGTCGCGCCGCAGACCGCGCCCGCCGAGCACGGTGAGGAACAGTCCAACTCGCGCGACGCCGAGGGCATCGGTCGCAGCGATGGGTGGACCTACGAAGACCTGAAGACGCAGCTCGAGGACGATCCCGGCGGGCAGACCGCCGATCAGTACGCGGCCATCTGCGCGCGCATCGCTCGGCACAGTCAGGGCGACCTCGCCACGTTGCGAGGCGACAACGCCACCATGACGCGGCTGTTCAGTCGGCTCTCGGGCGACAACGCGACGTTGGCGCTGCAGTACCTCGGTGTGCCGCTGCGCGAGGCCGTGCGCTGGCACAACGTGGCGGGGGGCATGGCGATCCAGCAGTGGTCCCGGCTGGTTTCCGGTCGCAGCGCCGCCGAGTGCCTGGCGGTGATCCAGGACAACCTCACCTACATCACGCTGCGCAACATGGGCGGAGCCACCGCCACCGAGATGTTCCCGCCACTGCTGCTCGATCCGGTCGCGTTCCAGGCCGCGATGTCCACCCGCGGCGACTTCATGCCGTGGATCATCGAGACCGATGGCGTGGCCCGGCTGCTCGAGATCGCCAGCCGCATCGCCGAGTACGAGGCCGACAAGCTGATGCGGGAAGGGATGATCGCGTCCGGGATGTACACGTTTTACCGGGCGATCATGCAGTCTCCGACCACCGACGATCGCGACGCGCGCATGCTCTACAACTGGCTCCTGGTCACCAGCGACGTCGCCGAGGCGATGGACCTGTTCCGCATCCGCTTCGGCGTCGATCTCGCGAACCAGGAGGAGGTGGTCGCCGACCCCACCACCGGCACCGAGGCGCAAGCCGCGGCGAGCTGGGATCACACGAGCATCCTGCGCACCTGGCAGGTCTGCGGGCGGCTCCCGCTCGATCACGTCCGGACCGCCACCCGGATGCTCCGAGAGGGCGAGTCGGGCGATGCCTCGGGCTGGGCGAACGGGCGCGGCGAGATCGGCATGGAGTGGGGCACCGATCAGCTCGGGAACAACGAGGTCGGCGCGTATACCGACGACTACGACACGATGCGCGGGCTAAACATCTTCGACGCCACGCTGCGCCACGAGATCGGGCACACCGTCGGATTCGACGGCGGCTTCGACAGCCCGGGTGGGTTCGTGTTCACCCAGTTCGACTGGCAGCAGCACGCCGACTTCGAGGCGCTCGTCACCCTGTTCCACCGCTCGCACCGCCTGCCCAGCACCATTCCCTCGGAGCGGCGCGCCCGCATCCTCGGCGCGTTCAAGGACGTGTCCGTGTTCAACAAGGCGGGGCTCGACGAGCGCCTGCAGGCGTGGGCCGATCACCACGGCGACCCGGACATCGTCACCGACGGTCAGGCCTCCGACCTCTACGAGTACCTCCGATCGCGCATGGTCGGCGGTCCGTGGAACGAGATGTCCGACGTGGACGGGCGCAGCTACCACGTGGACTACGCGCCGAACGGGGACTGGGTGAGCTGCCCGGTCGATCTCTACGGCAAGAAGGTGTCGCGCTACGCGATGCGCTCGCCCGCGGAGTGGTTCGCCGAGGCCTACGCGACCTTCTACGCCGACGCCGACACACCCAACACCGAGGTCGGTTCGCTGCTTCGGAGCCGCGATCGCGCGCTGTACACGAAGATGCGCGACGAGGTACACGAGAGCTCGATCTGGAACATGTTCAACGTCACCGGCCAAGACCTCGGACAGGACACGATGGGGGTGTAGGTGTTCCGCTTCGTCTCGCTCCTCGTGCTGCTCGCGTGCGGCCAGACCGGCTCGGCCGCGCCCGACGCGCCCCCCCCTCCACCTCCCGCAGGAGATCCGATGGACAAGCCACCTCCGTCTGGTGCCACGCCCCAGGACAAGGCCGCGCGGGCCGCGGGCGCTCCCCTGCTCGGGCTCACGCCCGACGACGTGACCGCGACGATCGTGATGCTCGCGGGCGACGTGCGCGGCTACCGGGTCATGCCCAAGGGCTCCCGCGCCTCGGGGGTCGGCGTCGTGCTGATCGGCTCCGAGGCGCTGACCGACGTGGCGTCGGTGCGGCGCTCGAGCCGCGGCGACGATCCGCTGGTCGCGGCGACTGCGGTGGCAGTGATCCACGATGGGCTGATCACGGGACCGACCGTGCCCGATCGCCGCGCGCCCGACGTGGAGCCGCCTCGCTTCGACGCCGACGGGCGGCTGGTCTACGAGTACACCGACGAGCGCGGGCGCCCGAAGCGCGTGCGCGCGGTGGTCACGTTCGCCGACGACGGCGCCGTCGCCACCGTCGATCGCACGGATCTGCCGGGGCGCTGAGCGCCTCTCGTCTCGACCGACGGGGTACGGGGGCCTGTGTACACTCGAGGTCCCGATACAGATCAGCGCCGCGTTCGCCTCTGGCAACAAGCAACATCGCGATCGTCTCCTCCGCCGTGTAGCCCCTGGTGGGGAGCATCTCCGCGGTGACGATCTCGCCGGTGTCGGGCCGAGTCGCAGGGACGAGCGTGCGCCCGTCATGGCGCACGTACTGGTGCTCCAGCAGCGCTGGCCGCCCGCGCCCAGCCGAGACCCGCCCCCCGTGCGGCAGGCCTCGCGGTAATCCCAGCGCCTGGATCCCGGTCTTCTCGTCCATACACACGACGATCTCGTCCGGCGGCATCTCCTGCATGTACAGCGGGCAGATCGCGTCGCGCCTCGGGATGTACTCGGGATCCTGCTTGTCGGTGAACAGG
>CAYQSE010000323.1:0-4933 GCA_964419905.1 uncultured Enterobacteriaceae bacterium | reverse complement strand
ACTTCTTGGAGAAGTGATCAATCGACAGGCGGGACGCCCGCCCCACGTTCATGGAGCCTCGCGAACCCGCCTGCAGCAGGTCTTCGTGAAGATGTGATCAATCGACGGGCGGGACGCCCGCGCGACGTTCATGGATCCTCGTGAAGCCGCCTTCAGCAGCGCCTGGTAGCGATGTGCTCTTTCGTGAGCCGAGAGCGCTTGGCTCGGTATCAGTCGCGCGTGACGGTGAGGTCGGCGTAGCGCGGGAGCAGGCAGCGCTGGTCTTGCATCGCGTCGCGTCGGAACGGCGCACCCAGCTCCTTGTTCAGCACCACCTCGATCAGGGTGCTCACGCCACGCGCCTGCGCCTCGCAGCTCGCGGCGACCGCGCGGGTGAGCTGCTCGGGCGTCGTCGCGAGCACGCCGTCCAGCCCGAACGCGCGCGCGACGTCCGCGTGCTGGAAGTCGTCACCGAGGTCGGTGCCGACGAAGCGCTCGTCGAACCACAGGATGTCGTTCTTCTTCTCGGCGCCCCACTGGCCGTTGCGGAACACGACGATCGTGACCGGGATGCCCATGCGCTTGCAGGTCGGGAGCTCGTTCAGGCTGATCCCGAACGCGCCGTCGCCGACGAGCGCCACCGCAGGCCGATCGGGGCGTGCCAGCTTGGCGCCCATCACGGTCGGGAACGCATACCCGCAGTTGCCGAACATGCCCGGGGAGAAGAAGCTGCGCGGCGACTCGAACGGCAGGTAGCTGTTGGCCATCGCGCACACGTTGCCGACGTCGGTGGACACCATCGCGTCTGCGGGCAGCCCGGCGCGGATCGCTTTGAGCGCCTCGCGCGGCGCCATCTTCTCGGGCTCGGCGGCGCGAGCGCGCGCGTTCCAGGTGCTCGTCGCGTCGTCGTCCTCGTGGTCCCAGGCCGCGAGCTTGTCGAGCCAGGCGGTGCGGAGCGAGGTGGCGAGCACGACGCGCTCGGCGCCCGCCGCGCCCGCCTCGTGGGTCGCGAGCGCCGCGAGGAGCTGCTCCGCGACCGCCCGCGCATCCCCGCAGATCCCGATGTCGATCGGCTTCGCGAGCCCGATCATGTCCGGGTTCGCGTCGACCTGGATCACCTTGGCCGCACCGGTCCAGTACGCGATGCCGTGCTGCGGCAGCGTGCTGAACGGGTTGAGCCGCGTACCCAGCGCGAGGATCACGTCGGCCTGGGCGACGATCTTCATCGCCGACTCCCAGCCCTGGTAGCCGAGCGGGCCCACCGCGAGCGGGTGACTGGCGGGGAAGCTGTCGTTGTGCAGGTAGCTGTTCGCGACCGGCGCTCCGAGCTTCTCGGCGAGCGCCTTGCACGCGTCGATGGCGCCGCTGAGCACGACGCCGGCGCCGGACACGATCACCGGGAACTTCGCCGCGGCGAGCAGCGCGGCCGCCGCGGCCACCTGCTCGGCGTCACCCGGCGCGCGACCGAGGGCGATCGGGCGCGGGATCTCGCAGTCGATGACCTGACAGAACATGTCGCGCGGGATGTTGAACTGCACCGGCGCCGAGTGCTGACGCGCGCGCTGGAAGCAGCGGCTGAGCGACTCGGCGAGGCGAGACGGGTGCGTCAACGTCTCCTGGTGACAGGTGATCTCCTCGAAGTACGGGAGCTGGCGCGTCTCCTGGAAGCCGCCGAGGCCCTGCGTGTTCGAGCCCGTCTCGGGCGTGATCACCACCATCGGCGTGTGGTTCCAGTACGCAGCGGCCACCGCGGTGACGAAGTTCGTGATGCCCGGACCGTTCTGCGCGATGCACACCGCGATCTCGCCCGACGCGCGCGTGTAGCCGTCCGCCATGTGCGCGGCGCCCTGCTCGTGCGCGACGTCGATGAAGCGCACGCCCGCCCGCGCGAACACGTCGAGGCTGGGCATGAACGCCGAGCCGACGATGCCGAACGCGACCTTGACGCCCTGCTCGCGCAGGACCTCCACAAAGGCTTCTTGAGACGTCATCTTCACGGGCGACCTCGCTTTCTCGCGTGACGCGCCGGCTCTCTCGGCCGCGCCGGCGGACGTTAACGCACGCGGCCCGCAGTCGCTCTTACCGACCGGTCAACGTCAGCCAACGATCGAGGGCGTTCGCGAACCGCTGCTTCGCCCGATCGTCGAAAGGCGGCGGGCCTCCGGTGACCTGACCCGACGCGCGCACCTCCTCGAGGAAGTCGCGCATCGACAGCCGCTGACGGACGTTCGCCTCGTTGAGCAGCTCTCCGCGCGGATCGAGCACGTCGACGCCCTTCGCGACCACGAGCGCTGCGAGCGGGATGTCCGCGGTGATCACGAGATCACCCGGCGCGCACCCGGCTGCGATGTGGTCGTCCGCGACGTCCATCCCCTGCCCCACCAGCACGAAGCGGACGCGCACGCTGCGCGGCACCTGCTGCGGGCGGTTCGCGACCACCACCACGTCGACCTTTCGGCGCTCGGCGGCGCGGAACACGATGTCCTTGACCGGGCGGGGCGCCGCGTCGGCGTCGATCCACAGCGTCATCGGGCGCTCCTCACGCGTCGTGGTCGTGGTCGTGATCGCAGTGAGCATGGGCCTCGCGCTCGGCGAGGCGCGGATGCCCGGCGGGCAGCGGCACCGGATCGAAGCCGCCCGGAAAGAACGGCTGGCAGCGCCCGATGCGCTTCGCGCCGAGCCACACCCCGTAGACCCCCCACACCTCGATCGCCTCCATCGTGTACGCCGAGCACGACGGCTCGAACCGGCACGCCGGCGGCAGCAGCGGCGACAGGAACGCCCGGTAGAACCGGATCGGGAGGATGAGCAGCCAGCGGATCATGCGGTCGCCGTAACCCGCACGCGCTATCACGAGCGACCTGCTGGAGGCCGCCGCGCATGGACTACCGACTCGTCGCCACCACCTTCGCCATGGTGTTCCTCGCAGAGCTCGGCGACAAGACCCAGCTCGCCACGATGGCGCTCGCGAGCGGCGAGGAGCGCTCGAAGTGGGCCGTGTTCCTCGGGGCGGCGACCGCGCTGGTCGCCACCACCGCCATCGCGGTGCTCGCTGGCGAGGCCGTGTCGCGGGCCGTGCCCGAGGTGTGGATCCAGCGAGGCGCCGCGGTGCTCTTCCTCGCGATCGGGGCGTGGACGCTGTGGGAGAGCTTCCGAGGCTGACGCGTCGTTGACCGCGGGGCCACGCGTACGCTAACAAGGGTCGATGACCACCTCCGGGCCAGTCGCCGAGCGCGCCGAGCACGCTCGCTCCCTGCTCGCCGCATTTCGTGCGGCGAACCGCGCCGATGCGTCGCGTCCTCCACCGACGGCGAGCTGGGCTGAGATCGCCGCCCTCGAGCCCGAGGGCGACGACCCGGCGGATCTGGCCGACTACTACGAGCTGCTCGCCTACGAGGCGCAGTCGCGCGCCCACCCCGGGTGGGCCTTCGTCTGCTTCGAGGCCGCGGCCACGCACGCGGCCCAGGCGGGCGAGCAAGCGCGCACGGTCTCGATCCGTCAGCGCGCGTCCGAGCTGCTCGAGGCCGAGTTCCCCCCGTTCGCGGACGACGCCGAGTTCCTCGAGGACGTCCGCCGCTGGGCCCGGGAGCGCGCCGCCGAGCTCGGCGCCAACGCCACGCCCGCGGACGACGGGAGCGCGCTGGTCGCGAAGACCCTCGCGCTCAAGCACCGCTGGATGTTCCGCCTGGTCCAGAGCCAGCGCACCGGGCGCCACTACCGGCTCGACGCGCTCTTCGATCGGTTTCGGCTGCGGGCCCCCGAGCGCGTCTTGCTGCGCACGCTGGTCGCCGTGCACTGGGACCATCGCTTCGACGCCGCGCGCGGCACCGAGGCGGCGCTGACGGTGGGCACGCTCGTCGATCTCGTGGCCGACGATCTGGACGAGCGACCGAAGTGGCTGGCGTGCTTCGACGCCCGCGCCCCACTGGCCGCGCTCCGGCTGGTCCACCTCGGCCCTGGCGGCGCGCTGCGGTACCGCACGATCACGGTGGATGAGTCCGTGCTCGCGTGGGTCGACCACCGCGACGCCTGGCCCTCCGAGCTCGCAGACCGCGTGCGTCTCCTCTCACCCGACGATCGGCCCGTCTACCCCTACCAGGACCGGCCGCTGCACCGGCTGACCCGCGCGCTGGACACCCGCCGCAGGCTGGCGCCGCGCGTGATGGTGCGCAGCGGCAGCGAGGCTGCGTCGCTCAACCTGCTACGCACCTGGGCGGCGGTCCATCAGCGCCCCGTGCTCGCCGTCGACGACGCGCTCGACGCCGACGCCGTGCTCCACGCGCTCGCCCGCGAGGCGCGGCTCCGAAGCGGCGTCGTGTTCGTGCCGCGCGCGCAGGCAGACGCCGCCTCCAAGCTGGCGCTGCGCCTGCCCGTGCCGCTCGTGTTCGACGCGCCCCCTGCCGGGCTACCCGCGGTGCGCCGCACCGTGCAGGCGCTCGTCGAGCTCGAGCTCCCGCCGCCCGCCGTGGGCGAGCGGCCCGAGCTGTGGAACAGCGCGCTGGTGGCCCGCGGGCTCCCCGAGCTCAATCCGCGCGAGCTCGAGGTCCGCCTGAGCGAGTTCGCCCTCGATCAGGCCGAGATCGCGCGCATCGTGGAGCAGGCGCAGGAGCGCGCGTGGGTGGACGCTCAGGACCACCCCACCGCCGTCGACCTGCGCGCCCACGTCGCCGCGTGGCTCGCCGATCAGGTCTGAAGCGCGCGCAGCCGCGCCGCGACCACTTCGGTGCCGTGTTCCTGCTCGAGGACGCCGAGGAAGCGCCCGAACGGCTCCGCCGCATCCGCGCCCCCGTGGTCCTGGGCCCACGCGCGCCCCTCGACGAGCAGCCGCAGCGCCGCGTCGACGTCGCCCGCCTCGGAGTGTTCGGCCACCAGGCCGATCGTCGCCGGCACGTACAGCCGCGGGTCGCCGGTGGAGACACCGAGATCCCTGGCGATCTGCAGCGCGAGGGTGCGC
>CAYQSE010000322.1:0-4990 GCA_964419905.1 uncultured Enterobacteriaceae bacterium | reverse complement strand
CCGACGAAACATCGATGTCGAGGAGAACTATCGCCCGATCCGCATCCCGTGGGCGTTCGGGCTCGCGGTGATCTCCGACCTCGATCCGCCGCTGCAGCGACGCGCCTACGTCTACCGCAACGGGTGGCTCACCGACGAGGTGCCCCTCTCCCTCCAGCACCTCTCGGTGCTCGCCCTCGCGCGGTCAGACGACACCGACCCGCCCGACGACACCGACCCGCCCGACGACACCGGCCCGCCCGACGACACCGACCCGCCCGGCGACACCGACCTGCCCGGCGACACCGACCTGCCCGGCGACACCGGCCTGCCCGGCGACACCGACCTGCCCGGCGACACCGACCCGCCCGACGACGCCGGATGTGCCTGCGCGGCGCCTGGCGCGCCGAGCTCGCTGGTCTGGCTCCTCCTCCCCCTGCTCGCGCTGCGGCGCACCCGGAGCGCGCGATGATGTTGCTTCTCTTGTCGATGGCCCTGTCGTGGGCCACCACCGTGGAGCTCCACCTCTCGGGCGCATCGGTCGGCGGCGATCTGACGCTGACGGTCGAGGGGGCGACCGTGGGCGCAGCGCGCGGCGGCGGCTCAGCGAGCGGCATCCCGACCTCGCACGCCGACTACCACGTGGAGATCCGGCGCTACACCGACGCGCAGTCCGGCCCGCTGCTGAACGCTTCGCTGGGCGGCGCCCCGCTCGACAGCGCCGAGCTGAGGACCTACGTCCCGCACCCCACACTGCCCGGCGAGCGCCTGCTCGTCCAGGCGACGACGCTCTCGGATCCGATCTACATCACCGAGGTCGAGGTGACGCTGCGCAGCCGTGAGGGCCGCGGTCGCGAGCATCTCGTGTTCTCAGTACCCACCTTCAGCCAGACGTCCTACGCGTACGACGCCGACGGCAACCAGGTCGACGTCCGAGAGAGCGACGGCGGGTGACGGCACGTCGCTGAAAGGCCCAGCGGAGACCATGGGACGGGCACGTTGCTGCCGGGCGGTGCATTGGCAGCCGCCGATGCGGGCATCGCGCCGGCAGAGGTCATGTCGCCGCTGACGCAGGCGTCATGGCTCGGGCAGCCGGATCACGATCTCCCCCGGGGCCGCACCGCGCCGTTCAACCCCGCTCGTTGAAGCCGCGACCCGCGAGGATGATCGGCACACACGCCTCAGCCCGCCGGGCGCGGGTCGCGGCCGCCTTCGCGCCCCCGACGTGCAGCGCGTGGCTGCGGCGCCGCCCGGGCGTGAGCGCGTCGAACGCTGCCTGCACCGCCGGGTCCTGGGCGATCCGCTGTGCGAGCTCGTCCGGCAGCGGCGGGGGCGGCGCCGGGGCGACGGTCACGCCGGCGCGGCGGTGCGCGACCGACTCGGCCACCAGGCGCGCGATCGTCGGCGCGAGGCGACGCGCCTCCTCGACCGAGCGAACGCGCACCACCCGGTCGCGGTGGCTGTTCGGGCCGGGCCGCTCCAGCACGCCGTCCGGGTCGTCGAGCAGCGCGCCGTCCACGAAGCCGAGCGCGCACGCGTCGTTGAGCGCGGACAGCAGGACGATGTTGCGGCCTTCGTCGGTGTAGCAGGGCGCGCCCCACTTCATCGTCTCGACGAGGCCCGTCTCACGCAGCGTGGCGCGCAGCGCCGCGAGCACGTCGGACCGGCGGCGCACCTTGCACGCGTCGGTCGCGAACCGCTCGCAGCGCCCACAGCCGTCGCGGAGGTAGGTGGCGATGTCCTCGGTCATCTTCATGGGGCCTTCGCGCGCCAACATACCAGGGCGACCGAACGTCGTGGCGCGGTGCGGTCGGATTCGAACTGACAGGTTCGTCACTTCCTGGTAGTGTGCGCGGCCGCCCCTGGAGATCCGATGGCCCCGCCCCTCCCCCGACGCGACTTCCTCAAGGGCCTCGGCGCCACCGCCGCGGCGAGCGCGATCGGCTGCGGCCCCGAACCGCTGCCCCTCGAGCCGGGCCGCATCGACCACGTCGTGCTGGTGATGATGGAGAACCGCACCTTCGACCAGTTCCTCGGCGCGCTGTCGCTGCTCGAGGGGCGCGACGACGTCGACGGGCTGGCGGACGGGATGGCGAACCCCGACCCGCTGGGCGGGCCGGATCTCCCGATCTTCCACGCCGAGGTGGCCTGCCTGCCTGACCCGCCGCACGGCTGGGACGCCTCGCACCGGCAGCACAACGACGGCGCGATGGACGGGTTCACCGCGGCGTACCACCGCAGCCACCCGAGCGCGGATCCGGCGCTGGTGATGGGCTACCACACCCGCGAAGACCTGCCGATCACGTTCGCGCTCGCGGACGCCTACACGATCAGCGAGCGGTGGTTCGCGTCGCTGATGTGCCAGACGTGGCCCAACCGCCTGTACGCGCTGGCCGGTGAGAGCCAGGGCCTGAAGTCGAACAGCTTCCCGCCGGGCACGTTCTCGTACGACATCCCGACGCTGTTCCACCGGCTCGACGAGGTGGGCGCGTCCTGGGGCGCCTACAGCCAGAACGCGTCCTCGCTGTGGCTGTGGGGCGACCTGCGCGGGCGCCCCGAGCTGCAGTCGTTCGAGCGCTTCCTGCTCGACTGCGAGCGCGGCACGTTGCCCGCGGTGAGCTGGGTCGAGCCCGCGTTCGGGATCAACGACGACCACCCGCCCGCGCACCCGATGCTCGGCCAGATCTTCCTCGCGACGGTGCACCAGGCGCTCGCCGCTTCGCCCGCGTGGGAGCGCACGCTGCTGGTCATCACCTACGACGAGCACGGCGGGCTGTTCGATCACGTCCCACCGCCGAAGGTGCACGACGCCCGCGCCGCCGACGGCTTCGATCAGCTCGGGTTCCGCGTGCCGGCGCTGATCTGCGGGCCGTGGGCGCGCCGCGGGCACGTCGACGCGACGCAGCGCGAGCACACCTCGGTGCTCGCCCACCTCGCCGCCGAGCACGGGTTCGCGCCGCTCGGCTCGCGCGAGGCCGAGGATCTGTGGTCTGCGATCGACACCGACCGGCTCGCCGCGAACCAGCCGCACGCGCCTGCGACGCTCCCGACGCTCCCGCTGAGCGAGGAAGACGTGGAGGCGCTGTGCGCTTCGGTGCGCGGGCGCTCCCTCGACCAGGCGCTGCTCGAGGAGGCGCTCGACCGCTTCCCGGCGCCGCCGCACCTCGACCGCCGCCACGCGCCCGAGCAGGTCGCGGCGGACGCGCTCGCGCACGCGGTCGCGCTGGGTGTGATCAGCGTGGCGGGCAGTCGAACCAGCCGCTCGGCGTGACGAACGCGTCGAGGCGCGCGTCGTGTGCCTCGGTCGGCACCGCGTCTACCACCTGGGCGTCGAGCACCACCGCGACCCGGAGCGCGCGCGTGCACAGCGGCAAGGTCCGATCGTAGTAGCCGCCCCCCTGCCCGAGCCGCCGCCCGGTGCGGTCGACCGCGAGCGCCGGCACGACCACGAGGTCGATCGCGTCGGGTGCCACCTCGAGCGCCTCGGGCCCGGGCTCGGGGATGCCCCACACGCCAGGCACCAGCGACGCCGAGCGCAGGTCGTAGAACCGCAGCGGAACGCCCTTGCCCTCCACCCGCGGCAGCGCGATCGGCTTGTGGGGGTCCGCGAGCAGCGCCGCGGTGTCGACCTCGCCGGGCAGCGACGCGTAGGCGGCGATCCAGCGCGCGCCGCGCCACGCCGGCGCGGCCTGGAGGAGCGCGGTGATCTCGGCGGAAGCCCTCGCGAGCGCGTCCGGCGACAGGGCGCCGCGGAGCGCGCGGACCTCACGGCGCAGCGTCGCCTTCGCGGATCGCACCGCGACTCGACTCACCTCGTCCATCCCCACCTCCAAGGCCACGGATCTACCACGCCGGGATCCCACGCGACCGACCGCGCACGAAACAGCCGTGCACCCATGATCGCGCGCGATCGCCCACCCTGGAGGTGGCGACCCGTGCACCGAGCGGGCAGATTGGCGGTCCGCCTCTCCACGCGGTCCAACCTCGCCCGGAGTCCACCATGCGCCCCTCTCGTTCGCTGCTGCTCGGTCTCTCGCTGTGGCTCGCCGCCTGTGGCTCCGCGGGCGAGCAGGGCCCAGAGGGGCCGCAGGGGCCGCCCGGCTCTCCCGGCGAGGCCGGCGCGCAGGGTCCCGCAGGTCAGCCAGGCGTCCAGGGCGACGTGGGTCCGCAGGGCGACGTGGGCCCCCAGGGCGACGAGGGCCCCCAGGGCCAGCCCGGCCTCGCAGGTCTCGACGGCGTGAGCTGCTGGGACCTCGACGAGGACCGCGCGTGCGACCTCGACACCGAAGACCTGAACAACGACGGCGCGTGCGACATCCTCGACTGCCACGCCGGCGAGGTCGATCCGCACTACAGCGGGTCGGCGGCGGCCACGATCACCCGCGACGACCTCGACGCCTACGACGAGGCGTGGCTGTGGGGCGACCACGCCGACGCCGGCTACCTCACCAGCTTCACCGAGACCGATCCGAGCTTCACCGCGCATCCCGTGTCGGGCGTGACCGCGCAGGACATCTCGGAGTGGGGGCTCGCGGTCACCTGGGGCGACCACGCCGACGCCGGCTACCTGAAGACCGAGACCGACCCGGTGTTCTCGAGTTCGGCCGCGGGCTCCATCACCACCGGCCAGATCACGAGCTGGCACACCGCGTCCAGTTGGGGTGACCACGCCGAGGCCGGCTACCTGAAGTCCTTCACCGAGACCGACCCCGTGTTCGGCGCGTCCGCCGCGTCGAACGTCACCACGGGCAAGATCACCAACTGGGACGCAGCGTTTGGTTGGGGCAACCACGCGTCGGCCGGCTACCTGAAGTCCTTCACCGAGACCGATCCGGTGTTCAGCGCCTCGGAAGCCTCGAAGATCACCTCCCGCGACATCGAGACCTGGGACACCGCGGTCGGCTGGGGCAACCACGCCGTCGCTGGCTACCTCACGGCCTACACCGAGACCGATCCGGTGTTCGGCGCGTCCGCCGCGAAGAACGTCACCACAGGCAAGATCACCAACTGG
>CAYQSE010000321.1:0-4998 GCA_964419905.1 uncultured Enterobacteriaceae bacterium | reverse complement strand
GTTGGTGCTGTCGCAGGTCCTGCTGCAGAGCTGGCACCGCTATGGCTGACACCGATCTCGTCGCCGTCGGGCTGTCACACCGCACCGCCCCGGTCGCCATCCGCGAGCGCCTCGCGTTCGACGACGACGCGGTGCGCCGCCACCTGCGCCGGCTCACCGAGGAGCGTGTCTGCGACGAGGCGATGCTGATCTCGACGTGCAACCGCGTCGAGCTCTACGCGATGCCCCGCGGTGGCCTCGACACGCTGCGCCAGTGGTTCCACGCGTTCCGCGGTCCGAACGACGAGCGCATCGAGGACTACCTCTACTGGCACCACGGCGAGGGCGCGGTGCGGCACCTGTTCCGCGTGGCCAGCTCGCTGGACTCGCTGGTGGTGGGCGAGCCGCAGATCCTCGGCCAGGTCAAGGAGGCGGTGCGGCTGGCCGAGGGCACGGGCACGCTCGGGCGCGTGCTGTCGAAGCTCGCGCACCAGAGCCTGTCGGTGGCCAAGCGCGTGCGCACCGAGACCGACATCGGCCGCTACCGGGTCGGCGTCGGCAACGCCGGGGTCGACCTCGCGAACCAGATCTTCGGCGGCCTGCACGGGCGGCGCGCGCTGCTCGTCGGCACCGGCGAGATGGGGCAGCAGGTGGGGCGCGCGCTGCTCTCGGCGGGCCTCGAGGAGCTGGTCGTCGCGTCGCGCGGGCACGATCGCGCGATCGCGGTCGCGTCCGAGTTCGGCGGCACGCCGATCGCCTACGATCGGCTCGAGGCCTACCTCGAGCGCGTCGACGTGGTGATCGCGGCCACCGCGTCCGAGAAGCCGGTGCTCGACGTGCCGATGCTCAAGCGGGTGATCCGTGCGCGGTTCTACAAGCCGATGTTCCTGGTCGATCTCGCGGTGCCGCGGAACATCGATCCGGCGGTCGCCGAGGCGATCGACGAGATCTATCTGTTCAACCTCGATGATCTGTCCCGTATCGTGATGTCCGGGCACGACGCGCGGCAGGCCGCGGCCGAGACCGCCGAGGCGATGGTCGCGGACGAGGCGGGGCGGTTCGTGCGCCGGATGAACGAGCTCGACGTGGGCACGTCGATCGCGGGCATCACGCACCGCGCCGAGGTCGCGCGCCTGGACGAGCTCGCGCGGTCGAAGAAGCTCGTGGCCGGGCTCGACGACGCGCAGCGCGACGCGCTCGACGCGATGACCCGCGCGATGGTGAAGAAGGTGCTGCATCAGCCGCTGCTCGCGATCCGCGAGGCGGCGCGCGACGGGGACACGGAGCGCGTGCGCGCGCTGCTCAAGAGCTGGGGGATCGATGCGGAGTGATGGCGCGCTGCGGCTGGGCACCCGAGGGAGCCTGCTCGCCCGCACGCAGAGTCAGTGGGTGGCCGATCGGCTCACGGCGGCCACCGGCCGCGAGGTGGAGCTGGTGATCATCAGCACGCGCGGCGACGAGGTGCGCGACCGGCCGCTCGCGCAGGTCGGCGGCAAGGGGCTGTTCACGAAAGAGCTCGAGGACGCGCTGCTGCTGCGCGAGGTCGACCTCGCGGTGCACTCGATGAAGGACATGCCCACCGAAGGGCCCGACGGGCTCGCGATCACCGCGGTGCCCGAGCGTGAGGACCCGCGCGACGCCCTCATCGGCGCGACGCTCGACGCGCTGCCCCGCGGCGCGGTCGTCGGCACCGGCTCGGCCCGCCGCGCCGGTCAGTTGCTCGCGCTGCGCCCCGATCTCGAGATCCGCGGCCTGCGCGGCAACGTCCCCACGCGCATCCGCAAGCAGCGCGAGGGGGAGTACGACGCGGTCGTGCTCGCGCTCGCGGGGCTGCGCCGGCTCGATCTCGCGGACGAGGCCGCCGAGGCGCTCGCCGTCGACGCGATGGTGCCGGCCGCCGGTCAGGGCGCGCTGGCGATCCAGTCCCGCGTGGACGACGCCGCCACCAACGCGCTCCTCTCGACGCTCCACGACCCCGTCACCGCCGCGTGCGTCGCGCTCGAGCGCGCGTTCCTCGCCGCGGTCGGCGGTGGCTGCTCGTCGCCGGTCGCGTGCCACGTGCAGCGCCGCGGCGACGCCTATGCCGGGTGGGCGTTCGTCGAGCGCGCGGGCGAGGGGATACGCGCGTACCGCGAGGGCGGCGACGTCGTCGCGCGCCTCCTCGACGCGACGGGCGCGCATCAGGCGAGCTGAACCAGCACGGCGGGACCCGTCCTCCGCGTCACGGTTTCACTGAGATTTCAACGCGCGCCGCCGATGATCTCGGCTGGACCCTGCAATTCGGCTACGGTGGGGCCGCGGGGGGTGTGTCGCGGTTCGCGTCGATGGACGACGCTGGCGCGGCGTGCGCGTTCTTGCTGGGAGGTTCTATGATCCGCTCTGTTCTGTTGGGTGTCATTCTCGTCTCGTCCGTTGCGCAGGCCGAGCCGGTCGCGACCAAGGGTCTGGCGTTCGTGTGCGAGCGCGTGTTCGACACGTACGCCACCGAGGACCTGTTGGCGGCCGCAGCGAGGGGTGTGGTCCCGGAGCAGGTGTGCAGCAGCGACATCGACTACAGCCGCGGACGGTGCCTCGCGGACTCCACGGCGATCGCTGGTAGCCTGGGCGTGTTCGTCTCGGTGACCCCCGTCGACGCCTCGGCCGTCGCCCTCGGCGAGCCGATGCCGGTGTTCGTGATGTCGGTGTTCGACACCGCCGTGCTCGACACCCAACGCGAGATCTCCATCCGGATCAACCACGAGTTGCTCGAGGGGGGCTGGCGCATGACCCCGGAGGTTCCGTTCACGTTGGTCGCCGAGGTCGTGCCCGCCCTGAAGGAAGGCGAGCCGTGGATCCTCGCCGTCACCTCCCCGAGTGGCAGTGTCGCTCGCGTCCCCGTGACCGCGACCAAGGTGGATGCCGCGGCGAGCCTGACCCCCCGCGTGGCCGCCCGGACAACGGCCAAGGACACCAGCACCACCACGACCCTGAACCTCGACGTCATGGCCAAGGGCGTTCCGGAAGGGAGCTTCAACGTGCTCCTTCACGAGCTCCGTGGGCTCGCGCTGGAAGTCACGCTCGACTGACGCGACGTAGGTTTCAGGCGTTCGAGGCTGGCTGATCGCTTGCCGTCCCTATAGGGGTGCCGGTCGTGGCGAGCGATCCTGTGGGCCGCTGTCGCCGATCACAGTGGAATGGGAGGTTCGCGATGCGCAGCAATCCGGTGGTGCACTTCGAGATCTACGTGCAGGACATGACCCGGGCCCGAGCCTTCTACGAGGCCGTGCTCGGCGTCGAGCTGCAGCAGATGCCCGCTCCGACGCCCGAGCTGGACATGGACATGTGGTTCTTCCCGATGGACCCGGAGGCGGGGATGACCACTTACGGGGCGGGCGGCATGCTCGTGAAGCAGGACGGCTTCGCTGCCGGTGGAAGCGGCACCGTCGTGTACTTCGGCTGCGAGGACTGCGCCGCGCAGGCGGAGCTGGCCGCCGCCCACGGTGGGAGCGTGCACCTGCCCAAGACCTCGCTCGGCGAGCACGGCTTCTGCGCGCTCGTGCGAGACACCGAGGGCAACCTGATCGGGTTCCACTCGGACACATGACGCCGGGCGGTGCCCGTCGCGGTCCCATGATCCAGCACATCCCGGCTGAGGGACGAGATCAGGTGGGGCGGCGGGACGCCCGCCCCGCGCTCATGGATCCTGGTGAACCGGCCCTCGTCAATGCCTCGCAGAGGCTTGATCGATCGTGAGGACGCGGTGCGTGGCATCTCCGTACGTCTGAAGGTACGCTCAAAGGTACAGGAGGCGTGTTGACCAAGCACACACTCAATCTCGAGACGGACATCCAGCCCATCTCAGAGTTCCGCGCCAACACCTCGGCGGCGCTGGAACAGGTTCGCACCTCGGGTCGCCCACTCGTGCTGACTCAGCGAGGCAAGAGCGCAGCCGTCGTCTTGGAGGTCGGTGCCTACCAAGCGCTGATCGATGAAGTCGAAGCGCTGCGGGACGTCCAGCGCGCGCTTTCCGAATCTGCAGCCGGCAAGGTGACCCATCACGAGGACGCCAAGGTGCTCCTGCTGGGTCGACTCGATCGTTGACGCTCGAGATCGTCTGGACCGACACGGCGCTCGCTCGGGCAAACGAAGCCGTGGACTACATCGCCGAACGGAAGCCCAGCGGCAGCCGTTGAATGGCTCGGTGACCTGTTCCGCGTCCTCGATCTGCACGCCCGAAATCCGCTCATGGCCCCCCGATGGCCATGGGGCGACACACCAGCGATTCGTCAGATCCCATTTTGAAAGCACAGGGTCATCTACCAGGTAGAAGAGGAACGCAATCGCCTCGCCGTGCTCACCATCCGACACACCCGGCAGGTTCCGCTCGGTCCTGGCGATGTGCCCGAACCTCCCGCGTAGCACCTTCGTAGGGGAAACGGGTGCCATGCTGCTGTCTGCTGGGCGGCCTTGTAGGCGGCTGGGGTCAGGTCGACGGCCGCGAGGCCTCGGTTCCTGCGGCGGTGGACGACCCGGGTGAGCGCCCAGGCGAGATAGTCGTAGGGATCGACGTGGATGAGCCGGCAGGTGTTGAACAGCGTGAACAGGGTGCACAACCGGACGGCGCCGTCCATTCCGCCGGCGTGGTGACATTGTGAGTTGAGGCAACGGGTCGAGGCGGTCGGGCTTGGGCTTCCGGCCGTGCGCGTCACGCTGCGTCCCGGGTTCCGGCTTGTCGGTCGACTCGCCGCGCGACGGCTCCACCGGAGTCGCCGTTTCGGACGCTTCGCTGCGCACCGCGGCTTCCGCCGCGGCCCGCGCCTGCTCGCGCAGCGTTGCCAGCTGCGTTCGGCGCTCCTCGTCCCGGTCCTTCAGGAGCAGGTCGAGTTGCCGCGTCAGACCCTCCACCATCGCGACCAGGCGCGCGATCTCCCTCCGAGACGGTCACCGGCGGGGGCCCGGCTGGCAGGGGTGGCGATCTTCAGGGAGGTTGAAGCTGAGATCTCGGAGATCGGCTTCAGGCGCGGGAGATCAGCGCGCGGG
>CAYQSE010000320.1:0-5009 GCA_964419905.1 uncultured Enterobacteriaceae bacterium | reverse complement strand
GACGCCCGCCCCACGTTCATGGATCCTCGCGAACCCGCCTTCAGCGGGTATTCGTGGAGATGTGATCAATCCTGAGGCGTCCCGCCCGCCCGTCGGTAATCGCGCCGTCGCGCGCCGGATCGTCAGGGGGCCACAGCCCACGGGCCCCTACAGCTTCAGCCCGCCGCGTACGTCGACGTAGCCGGCCTCGAGCGCTTCGGCCGCGGCCTTCAGCGCCGGGTCTTCGGTCTTGGGCACCACGACCTGCAGCAGCAGGTAGAGATCGCCCGGCGAGGCGCGCTTCTGCACGCCGCGCCCGCGCAGGCGCAGCTTCTGGCCGGGCTCGACGCCCGCGGGCACCGTGACCTTCACGTCTCCTGTCGGCGTCGGCACGGTGATCTGCGCGCCCTCCATCGCCTCGAGCACGGTGAGCGGCACGTCCATCTCCAGATCGTCGTCGACCCGGCGCAGCACCGGGTGCTCGGCGACCTTGAGCGCGACGATCAAGTCGCCGCACGCACCGCCACCGGGCGGCGGGGGCCCCTGGCCGGTGAGGCGCAGCTTGCCGCCGTCCCGCGCGCCCGCGGGGATGCGGATGTTCAGGTGCTCGACCTCGCCCCCGTAGCGGGGCACCGACAGCCTCCGCTCGCCGCCGAGGATCGCGGTCATCGCGTCGATCGTCACCGCGATCGTCTGGTCCTGCCCCCGCATCGTGCTGCGGTGGCGCCCGCCGTGTCCGAAGTCGGTGCCGAACCCGCTGAAGTCGGGGTGACCGCGACGCGGATCCCGCGCCTGGGCGCTGCCCCTCTCGGTGCGACGCCCGCCGCCGCCGAACCCGCCGCCGAACATGCTGCTGAAGAACTCCTCCATGTCGACCGCGCCGTCGCCGAAGTCGAAGCGGAAGCCGCCCGTGCCGCCGCCTCCGCCTGCCGACGCGTTCTGCCACGCGCGTGCCTTCGCGGCGTCGAAGCCCGGCTTGAGCGCCAGCTCGCCGAACTCGTCGTACAGCTTGCGCTTCTCGGGATCTCCGACCGCGTCGTAGGCGGCGTTGACCTCCTTGAACTTCTCTTCGGACGCCGGATCCTTGTTGATGTCCGGGTGGTACTGCCGCGCCAGCTTCTTGAACGCCTTCTTGATCTCGTCCTGCGACGCGGTCTTCACGACCCCGAGCGTGGCGTAGGGGTTGGTCATCGGAACCTCGGATGGGGTACGAACCTTGCCAGCAATCTACGCCCGAGCGCACCTCGGACAAGGTGAGGCAGCCTGGAGACGCCCACGTCCAGCCTGATACCCCGTGTGGACCCGGAGGTCCGCGCGTGGCGCGTCGCGACCACACTGTTCGTGCTCAGCGGCCTGGTGGTGTTCGCGCTCGGCGCGGTGTGGTGGGGCACGGGCACCGGTGAGGGCGGCGCGCTGCGACAGGGCGCTGGGTTCGCGCTCGCGCTGCTCGCGTTCTTCGTCGCGCACGAGGCGGGCCACATGGTCGCCGCGCGGCGCCATCGGATCGCGGTCGGGCCCCCGATGTTCCTGCCCATCGGCGTGGTGATGCACCTGCGCGAGCCCCCGGCGACGCGCTCGGGGCTGCTCGCGCTCGGCGCGGCGGGGCCACTGGCAGGGGTGGCCGCGCTCGCGACCCTGCTCGCGCTGCGTCTGCTCCTCGGCGGCCCCGTCGCGGCCCCGGATCCACGGGTGGAGCTCGCGGCGCCGCTGCTGTGGTGGATCGTGGCGCTCCCGCTCGGCGGCGGGGCCCCGTCCGCAGCCGATCCGGTCGCGGTGGCGTTCTGCCTCGGTAGCCTCGTCACCACACTGAACCTCCTCCCGTTCGGTCAGCTCGACGGCGGGCACGTCGTCGCGGCGCTGTGGCCGCGCCGCGCCGCGTGGGCCGCGTGGGGCATCACCGCGCTGCTGCTCGCGGCCGGCACCCTGTGGTTCGGGTGGGCCGTGTGGGCCGCCTTGATCCATCTCGCCGGCAGTCGGCACCCGATGCAGGTGCGCCATGATCGCGAGCCGCCCGATCGGGTGTCGCGCCGGCTGGCGGTCGCCGCCGCGATCGCGCTGATCCTGTGCGCCACGCCGGTGCCGGTGCGCTGATCACGTCCCGCGGTCGACGCGGTTCCAACCGGTGAGCGCCTCGGCGGTCCGGCGCACGTGCAGCACCCGCTCGTCGGCGATCAGCACCCGGGCGCCGGGGTCGCCGCGCACCGAGCGCAGGTTCTTCACCTGTGTGTACTGCACATCAGCGCTGCCCCCGTCCGCGATCCGCGCCTCGCGCAGCACGAGCTGAGCGGCCGCCAGCAACAGCTCCTTGGGGGGCGGGTGTCCCTCGCGGGACGGGATCACGACGTGCGCGCCGGGCCGATCGCGGAGGTGCAGCCACCAGTCGCGCCCGCGCGCGCGCTGGAACGTCAGCGCGCGGTTGCTCTTCGCGTTGCGGCCCACCAGGACCTCCTCGCCGCGCGGCCCGATCCAGGTGTCCCACGGATCACCGGGCCCCTCGCGCGCGCGAGACACCTTGAACGGCGCCAGCGCCCGAAGCAGCTCGAGGCGCTCCGGTGGCGCGGCGTCCACTTCGGCCAGCGCGTCGCGCAGCGCCGTGATGCGCGCCTCGGTCTCGATCAGCGGCTCGATCACGCGATCACCCACCCGATCGAGGCGCCCCGCGCGCTTGTAGAGCCGCTCCATCGTGGCCGACGCCGGCAGGGACGGGTCGAGCGCGATCCGGTGGGTTCGCTCGGGCTCCTCGAGGTCGGCGAGCGCGATCTCGGCGGCGCCGCGCGGCACGCGGTGCAGGTTGGCCGCGAGCGTGTCCGCCTGCGCGCGCAGCCGCGGCGCGTCCGCCGCGCGCACCAGATCCGCCTCCAGCGCCTCGACCAGCCGCACGCTCCGATCGAGGTGGTCGGCGAGCGCGCGTCGCACCTCGGTGCGACGCTGCGAGACGGCGCGGGCGGCCTCCTCGGCCTGGAACCAGCGCCGCGCGGCGGCATCGGCGCCCTCGCCAGGCGCTGGCATGAACCGTGGCGAGCGGTGCAGCGGGTGGGCCTCTGGGAGCGGTGGCAGCGCGCCCGGTGCGGGTCCGTCGTAGGCCGCGACCACCTCCTCGCCTCGGAGCAACCACAGCCCGCCGCCGCGGCCCGTCAGCCTCAGGTGCAGCCTGCACGCGCCGAACACGAGATCGACGACCCGATCGTCGGGGTGCCGGACCAGCGCGGTCAGCGGCCCGTGCAGCGTCGCCCGGCACGCTCCCTGGAAGCTGAACGGCCTCTCTGGGTTGGCGGGACGGCGCGCAAGGCTGTGCAAGCGGGCGAGGGGACCCCGCGGGACGATCAACAGCCAACGATCGCGGCCGAGCCCGAGCACGAGTCGATCGCGGGCCGGCTGCCAGGCCCCGTGCAGCGGGAGCCCCACCAGATCCTGGAGGTCCGCGACGACCGGTCCGAGCTCGCTGAGTCTCACGCTTCGCCTCTCGGGGGGCACGCCCCCGATCCCACGGATAATCGGCCCGCTGGGGAGGCGCTCATGGCCCTGCTGCCGCTGCTCGTCCTGATCACCACCGCGTTCGCCGGTCGTGGCGTCTACTTTCTCGAGGCGGAGCCCAGCCCGACCCGCCCCGAGGCTGCCGAGGTGGTTCGCGAGGCCACCACGCGCGGGTGGAGCGCGCGCGTCGTCCGTCGCTATCGGCACGGCGTCGGCTGGGAGTACGTCGCGCGGGTCGAGGGCTTCGAGGACGAGGCGCCGGCGACCGAGGCCGCGACCGCGCTGGGCGAGGCGCTCGGGGCGACGGTCACCGTCTACACCACCGAGGCCCTACCGACGGGGAGCTCGGCGCAGGCCGAGCCGGCCCGTCGCGACCCGGCGCCGCGTCCGGCAGCCGGCGTCGACGTGTCGTCGTGGAGCGTCGCGCAGTGGGTCGAGCGGGCCGGCCGCGCCCACGGCGGGGCGAGCGGTGGGCAGGCCGCGGTGGATGCCGCCGAGCGCGTGTTGTTCCGCTTCCGGCGACAGGTCCCCGACGGCCCGCTGGTCGAGCACACCTGGGCGCGGCAGGGGCGCGACGTGTTCGTGCAGATCGAGATCGTGCGCGGCGAAGGGGTCTCGAGCCGCACCTGGCTCGTCGGGGGGGCGGCTTGGCTCGCCGTCGCTGGTGGGGCGCCCACCGCGCAGGACGCCACCCGCACCCGCGAGGCCCTGGACAAGTTCTCACCGCACCAGACGATCGGACTGCCGCTGCGCCTGGGGGCTGCGGCGGGACGCACCGACCTGCAGCTGCTCCACCGGGAGGGCGAGGTCGTGGTGGACGGGGACC
This sequence comes from uncultured Enterobacteriaceae bacterium, assembly GCA_964419905.1. Classification (GTDB taxonomy): domain Bacteria; phylum Myxococcota_A; class UBA796; order UBA796; genus JAFDJI01. Next base: position 730 of record CAYQSE010000320.1, on the reverse strand, counting down.
GCTGCGAGCGCTTCCGCTACGATGGCGGGCCCGGCGTCGCGCCGATGGCGCTGGCGATCGACGCGAGCGACTTCCTCGTCCGCGAGGTCGAGACCGGCGGGGATCCCGAGCCGGTCTCCCGGCGGTTCGGGGACTACCGCGAGGTCGGCGCCGACGTGATCGTGCCGTTCTCGGTCCGCGTCGTACACGGGGAGCGCATCGCCGACGCGATCGAGGTCCTGGAGTTCGACCTCGCTCCACGCCTTCCCGGCGAGTGGTTCGCCGCGCCCGCGCGATGAACCGGCGCGTGACGCGATCCGGGGCCTTGACACGCGCGACTCGAAGTCATAATGCCACGTCGCTCCGCGCAGGGCCCTCTCGGCCCTCCGCTGGCGTAGCTCAACTGGCAGAGCAGCTGATTTGTAATCAGCAGGTTGCGGGTTCGAGTCCCACCGCCAGCTCCCCGTACGGGGAACCGTTCTGTGCACATCGCGAGTTTTCTTGGGGGGATGCCCGAGTGGCCAAAGGGAGCGGGCTGTAAACCCGCCGGCGTACGCCTACGTAGGTTCGAACCCTACTCCCCCCACCATCTACCGTCCTCACGGGGCGAGATCCTTGCTCCGTGTCGCGGGAATAGCTCAATTGGTAGAGCACCAGCCTTCCAAGCTGGATGTTGCGGGTTCGAGTCCCGTCTTCCGCTCCAATGATCGATCGACGGGTCGAGAAGTTTATGCCGAGTTTAGTCGAGGCA
>CAYQSE010000319.1:0-5044 GCA_964419905.1 uncultured Enterobacteriaceae bacterium | reverse complement strand
TGCGAAGCCGGTCTGCCGGCACGCGTACACGTCGGAGTGATCGCCGAAGATCGACAGCGCGTGCGTGGCCAGCGTGCGCGCCGCCACATGGATCACCATCGAGGTGAGCTCGCCCGCGATCTTGTACAGGTTCGGGATCATCAGCAGCAGGCCCTGCGACGCGGTGAACGTCGTGGTCAGCGCGCCGGCCTGCAGCGCGCCGTGCACCGCGCCCGCGGCGCCGCCCTCGGACTGCATCTCGATGATCCGCGGCACCGCGCCCCACAGGTTGGGCCGCCCCGCCGCCGCCCAGGCGTCCGAGAGCTCGCCCATCGGGGAGGCCGGCGTGATCGGGTAGATCGCGATCACCTCGTCCAGCAGGTAGGCGACGTGCGCCGCGGCCTCGTTCCCGTCCCAGGTGGCAGTGCGTGGCGTGTCCATTGAGCCCCCGGCGGAAAGATACCGTGCAGGAGGCTTACCGCCCGGCGGATCTGGCTGGGGTGGGTCGGATGGCGGATGCGCAGCGCTTCCATGTACGCTGGGCCCGTCCAGTGGGGGTGTCCATGCGAAGAATGAGTATCGTGGCGGCAGTTGTTCTCTCGGGGTGCGCGACCGGGGTCTCCGACTCGCAGTACGCAGAGCTGCTCGAGCGAATCGAGGCGCTCGAGGCCGAGAACGAGATCCTGCAGGAGTCCGTCGAGGCGAAGGCCGACCTGACCTCGCTGGTCGGGTACGCGTCGGCGACCGAGGTGAGCACGCTGCAAGACCGGGTCGAGGAGGTCGAGGAGACCGTCGTCACGGCGATCGGCGAGCCCGAGGAGGGCGCGGTGTTCGTGCGCCGGCTGACGCAGGACATCAACCTGCACGTCCCGTCGCAGTACGCGACCCTGACCGAAGCGCTGAGGGCGCTCGACGCGTACCGGATCCCCTCCGACGTGATCGCGCGGATCCACCTCGCGCCCGGCGTGCACTCGTTCGCGCAGGGCGTGCGCATCGCGCATCCGAACGGCGACCGGATCCACATCCTCGGAGACTCCGACGATCCGACGGCGGTCGTGCTCGACTACACCGGCTTCGGAGGCGCGCTCCGGATCGGCGCGGGCGCGCGCCTCGGCTACCTCGACGGCGTCACGCTCCAGGGCGCGGACCTCGAAGGCACCGTGGGCGTGGTCGTCGAGGCCAACGGGACCGCGTTCGTCGGGCCGAACGTCGAGGCCACCGGCTTCGGCTGGGCCGGGTTCGTCGCCGGGGCCAGCGCGTTCCTGCACGCGAACGGGACGCGCGCGTTCGAGAACCCAGGCGACGGCTACGTCGCGTTCGAAGGCGGCGTCCTCAGTGCCAATGGGGCGACCTCGGAGGGCAACGGACACAACGGGTTCACGGCCTCCTCGAACGCGTCGCTCCAAGCTCGGGGTGCGCTCGCGCACGACAACGGCCACATCGGCTACGCGTCGTGGATGAGCGCGGTCCTCAACACAGAGGACTCCACCGCCACCGACAACGAAGGCGACGGCTACCAGGCGTCGCAGGGCGCCATGCTCCGCGCCATCGGGGCCACCGCAACAAACAACGCTGCCGGGTTCAACGTGCACGAGTCGTCCTCGATGCTGATCGACGGCGCCACGGCGACCGACAACGCGCAGGCGGGTTTCGTCTCTGGCGGGGCGTCGTCGATGGTGGTGTGGGGCCGCGGCGCGACCTCGCAGCGCAACGGCGACGGCTTCGCCGTCAACGGCAACGGCTACCTCGATCTGGCCAACGGCCCCGTGGTCTCCGAGGACAACATCGGCTTCGGGCTCAACGTGTACTGGGGCGGCTGGCTACGCATCAACAACAGCACCATCACGGCGACCGGGAACGAGTACAACTACAACCAGGGCCCGTGGACGTGGAGCAGCAACATCGATCCGGTGGGCTGGGGCGTGATCTGGTACGACTGATCCGCCGGCGCGTCACTCGTCGCCGAGCGTGATCCGCACGATCTCCGACCCGCCGTCGCAGCGCAGCGGGTCGGCTTCCGCGAACGCGGTCTCGGAGGCGACGTGTGACCCGCCCAGCTCGAGGGCCTGCGCGTAGGTGTTCGCGCGCTCCTCCACGCAGCCGGTGGCGGGCGGATCGAACGGGCCGACGGCCACGCGGACCTCGACGGGCTCGGCGCACGCCTCGGTCTCGTCACGCAGCGTGACGAAGTAGGTCTGCTCGTAGGCGCCGCACAGGCTCTGGCTGGCGCCCCGGTGCAGATCGGTCGTGAACGCGAGCTGCACCGGGTAGGTCAGGCTCGCCATGTACGCCGGGGTCAGCGTGAGCTGGACCTCGAGCCCGAGCGTGGGCGTACACGCGACCAGGACGAGCCATCCGAGCGTGAGGGTGACGAGCCGCATCGCAGTTTCCTCCTGTCACGTCGCGAGTGTACCGCAGAACTTCGAACGACCCGCCCCAGGCTTCCGCCGGGTCGCGCGGGCGCCGCCTACCCTCCGGTCGTGGGGTCGTTGCCCCCGTGCCACGGAGGATCCGATGCAGCTTCGCGACAAGAACCAGGCGCGCGACCGCGAGCGACACACGCCCGCGCCCGTGGCACCCGCGCCGAGCGATCCGGCGCTCGCGCTCCAGGCGGCGGGCGGCGGCAACCAGGCGGTGCAGGCGCAGATGAAGCGCGAGCCGCTGTCCGGTCGCGTGGTGCAGGCTGGCGTCGATGGGCAGCCGGTGCTCGACGCGTTCTCGCGGCTGTAGAACCGGAACTTCCCGGTGCTCGCGTCGATGTCGCCCACCGTGATGAAGGAGACACGGGCGGCGGTCGCCGGGCTGACGCCGTTCCCCACCACCCCCCTCGCCGACGCGGTGCGCGGCTACCTCGCGAACCCGATCGGCGTGCTCGGAAAGGAGAACCCGTGGCGTTCGGACTGGGTGTCGGACGGGTGGACCAAGCTGCCCGGTGTCACCGCGGGCGTCGAGGCGCGCGCGCTGATCACCGCGTCCGAGATGCGCACCGGCGACCTGACGCTCGCGTGCAAGCTCGAGCTGCGCAACCTGTTCGGGCGTGTCCTCCCGAGCACGATCCTCGTCCCCGCCGGCCGCGTCGCGACCGCGGGCGTGGCGGGACTGTGAGGGCCGCCGTGTGGGCCGCCGTGCTGCTCGCGGCGTGCGGTCCCCTGCCCGACCGCGACCCCGTCGACGACATGTTCTTGTTCAACTGGCACCGCTTCGGGCTGCAGGTCACGCCGGTCGACGCGCCCGAGCCCGGGCGCTGCTACGACGTCGCCGGCACGCGCGCGTGCTTCCGCGAGCTGGGCGACGAGGGCATCCAGTGGGGCGTGCGCACCGATCCGGTGTTCGGCCCCTTCGCCGAGGTGCACGAGGGCTCGGTGCGCGTCACCGTCTACGGCGCCGATCCCGACCACGCGCGGCGGCTGCTGAGTGTGGGCAACGAAGATCGCTCGCTGTGGCCCGGGCGCCCCTGGAGCGGCTTTCCCGTCCCGCCCCGGCTGCGGTGGTTGTACTGGAGGCGGCCATGATCCGCGCGTTGACGTTGCTCGTGGCCCTGTCGGGCTGCAGCGTGATGGATCCCGACCCGATGCAGCTCGGCGAGCTGCGCTGGGGCCGCTCCGCGCGCTTCGTCTACCCGAAGGCGAGCGCCCACGAGGGAGAATGCCTGGTCGTCGACGAGGCCGTCGTGTGCTTCGTCCGCTACGAAACGCCGCTGGCGGCGTTCGCCGCGGCCGCCCAGCCCCGAAGGGACGGCGCCGTGTTCGAGGTCGACCGCGCCAGCCACGTCGTCGTGCACCACCCCGATCCCGCCTACGGCAAGCGCCTGCTCGACGAGTACTTCGCGTGGCGCGTCCTGCGCCTGCAAGACTTCTGAGGCCCTCGGGCTGGCACCGTTCCTGCACGCTTGTCGGGCAGGAGGTCGTCATGTCCGAATCACGTCGCTCCTTGGCCCACCCCCAGCGCTCGCTGTGGGGTTTCGCACGCCTCGCCGGGCTCGCCGGTGGGGTGTTGCTCACCCTGACCGCCTGCGGCGAGCGGCGGCTGAAGCTGGACGCCGAGACCCTCGACGAGCGCCTCGACTGGGTCGACGCCGACGTGCCGCTGTGCGAGACCCCCGACGCGGCGGCCACACGCGCCGCGCTGACGCGCGCGTCGGCGACGATGGCCGACCTCGCCCGTCGCGCGCGCCCGCTCGCGCGCAGCGGGAGTCTCCGCGCGGCCGGCTCGTGCGGCGGCTCGGTCGAGTTCACCTCCGATCACGCGCACGGCAACACCGACTACGTCGTCACCTTCGACGCGTTCTGCATCCAGACCGACGACGGCGCGGTGCTCACCGACGGCGTGCTCGAGGCCACCGAAGAGGGCAACCCCACGCCCAACGGCCCGATGATCAAGGCCCTCGAGCTACGCACGGACGGCCCGGTCGAGCTGACGCACCGCGCCCGGCTGATCACGCTGGAGCTCGACCGCGCCCGCACCGAGTACGGCAACCCGTCGACCTTCGCCCCCGACGCGCCGACCGCCGAGAACCCCGACATCATCACCGTGACCCGCGGTTCGATGACCTACGACTCCGAGCGCGAGGACTACGTCCGCCAGGTCCGCATCAGCCGCATCGGCGGCAACGAGGCCACCGTACACATCGAGCGCGGCGAGGTCGGCACCGTCGGCGAGGGACAGGTCAGCTTCCAGACCCCGCCCGACGAGCCGCTGGTCGTCAACCTCAGCGGCGGCGACGTGCTCACCGGCGCGGTCGAGTTCACCGGCGCCGGCGGCACCGTCGTCCGCGTCGAGCCCACGAGCGGGCTCGGCGTGTTCACGATCACCCTGAACGGCGAGCCTCACGACCGCGCGCTCGACTGCAGCAAGGGCACCCTGCCGATGATCGAGGCCGGCCTCACCCTGTTCTCGGTCCTGCCGCTGCACTGACCCCCCCAGCCCTCGGGGCGACTGGCTCCCCGGCACGTTGTGGCGCCCAAGCCGCCAGTCCGCCGGCCAGCCAAGACGTGGGCCGGCCGTCCCGGCCGTCGATCCTACACATCTTGGCTGCGGCCCGAGATCATGTGGGGCGGGCGTCCCG
>CAYQSE010000318.1:0-5113 GCA_964419905.1 uncultured Enterobacteriaceae bacterium | reverse complement strand
CCCGCCTTCATCCGGACTTCTTGGAGAAGTGATCAATCGACAGCCGTCCCGGCCGGCCGCCTGCGGCTTCGGGCGTCCCACACGCGTCGACGTCCCGACGGACATCCGCAGATCAGCGCGCCGCGTCCGGGTTGACCATCCGCACCGACTGGTTCGGCAGATCGAAGACCAGCACCGGGAGCGGGCTGTGCGCGTGGAACGCGCGGGCCAGCGCCTCGACCACGCGGGTGGTCTCGTCGGGGGAGTCGCGGGCCGCGAGCCACTGCGTGTCCGTCAGTCCCGTCCCGGTGAACGGATCGAAGCCGTGGCGCGCGCGGAAGCGCTCGCCCACCACCGGATGGGGCAGCAGCCATGGGTTCACGATGTCGAGATCGGACTTCTCGTGGCCGAGGATCTGGTACTCGAGCAGGCGCGTGTACATGTCGCCTGGAAAGAGCACGATCGCCTCCTCGAACGGGATGACCGACCACATCGAGCGGACCAGCCCATCGAGCGCGACGAACGCATCGCGCCGTTCGACCCCGACGACCACCCCCAACACGCACTGGCCTGCCGCGACCAGCGCGAGCCCCGCCGCCGCCGCGCGTACGACCCGCGCACGCCCCGCACCGCCCGCCGCGAGATCGACGCCTGCCGCCGGGAGGGCCGCGAGCGCGAGCGCTAACGGCGCCAGGAAGTACGAACCTGGGTCGGGCACGCCGTAGCTGAAGGTGTACGCAACGCCGAGCGCGACACAGGCCCCCAGCGACGCGCGGATCCACCGCTCCTGCGGCGCGCGGGCCCACGCGACAGCGGCCAGCGCCCCCAACGCCCCCAACGCGAGCACCGGGTACAGATCGCGCGCCAGCATGACCTGCTGCTCTGCGGACGGGGCGTATCGCCCGAGGTAGTGCCGATAGGCCGCGCCGGTGACGTGGTCGAAGATCGCACCCCACGTCGGCGCGAGCGTCTCCCACTGCCACGCCGCGGGATAGAACGCGCGCACGGCGACGAATCCGTAGCTCGCGAGCGGCAGCAGCGCGCCTGCGAACGACAGCCCGACCAGGCGCGCCCCCACGCCGACGCGCGCGGCGATCGCTACCAGCGCGAGCGAGAGCGGAAGCGACACGAGCGCCGAGGTCAGGTGATGCGCTGCCCCGACGCCGCACAGCAACCCCCACCCGAGCGCGTGTCGGGCGAGTCGGCGCCGATCCCCCTCCGGAGGACCCGCCAGGGCGCGCGCCAGCGTGATGAAGTACAGCGCGCAGCAGAGCGCCCACGCGACGTGCCAGCTGTACACCTCGGCCAGCGTGGTCTCGTAGGTCCACATCGGGTTCAGCGCGAAGATCACGGTGGGCAGCAGCGCGACCGTGAAGCGTCCGCGCGGGGACAGGGGCGCGTCCGCCGGGATCAGCCGCGTCGCGAGCGCGTGCAGCGCGAACACCGCGACGGCACCGCCGACTGCGCTCCACGCGTTCGCGGCGTACGCCGGTGTGGCCCCGAGCGCGCGGGCCAGGCTGACGAACAGGTGCCCGAACAGGACATAGAGCGGGTAGCCCGTCGGGTGCGCGGCGCCGCCGGTGGCGAGCACGAGCGTGAACTCGCTCGCGTCCTTGTCACCGGACACGCCAGGGCAGAGCACGAGGTACGCGATCAGCGCCGCGGCGGCCGGGATCGCGGACAGGACCAGGGGGACTTCGCGCGGCACCATCGTCCGCGTCGCGACCGCCTGGGCCTCGACCGTCGGGGGCGCGACCGGTCCGGCTTCCGGCGCGCGACGGCGACTTCGATTGCGACGGCGGGACAAGGGCACCTCAGGGACCGAGCGCGGCGGCCAGGCGTCAGAAGCAGTCGATCGGACCGAGCGGGAGCGCCTGATCTGCCAGGAACCCGATCACGGCCGGCGCGCGGTGGGTGGTGCCGAGCCAGTGGTGGATCTCCTCGGTGGCGCCGCCGATCGCGGTGTGACTCCCGGGACCGGTCTCGTACCCGCCGGAAGCGACCACCGCACGGCCGGAGAATGGATCGAGGACGAGCATCCGCGTGCCCTTCGTGGGGCGGTCGCGCCAGTACATGTTGACGTACCAGGTCTCGTCGAGCGGCGGCACCGGCGCGCCCGTGGCGCCCTGACCGAAGTGCGCGTTGCCCTCTCCGTCTGGCGCCCATGGCTCCGCGCGCGACATGGCGTAGCCGCTCGCCGCTGCGGTGCGCGTGTAGTGTCCGGGGATGCCGTCCCACAGGGAGGACGGCCAGCCTCCGTCGAGGTGAGCCACATCGGTGGTGGTGACCAGGTGGGCCTCCCGCACGAGCGGCCCATACGCGGGCGTGCGCAGCCACGCGCGGGTGGTCCCGCCGCTGTCCGGCGCGAGGTAGCAGTCCACCATCGGCGCGCACGACGACCAGAACATCCGAAGGTCCAGCGGATCGGTGCGGCATGGGCCCGCGTCGAGCGGAAGCAGATCGAGGTCGAGGTCGAACGCACCGGACTGCGCCTCGCCGCTCGCGTTCACCCAACTGTCGACCACCAGCGTATAGACGCCGGGCTCGACGACCCAGCCCAGCGCGACGTGCGCGCGGATCAGACAGTCGTCCGGGTCGTCGCTGCCGAGCAGGTGCACGTCCACGTCGACGCCCGGGGCGCTCGTCACCACGACGGACAGCGCACCCATCGACGGGACCACGACCCGGTAGAACAGCTCCGGTCCCCGCTCGTCGATGGACGGATCGCAGCCGTAGGCGTCGATCAGGCTGTCGGGGAACACAGACGTGTCGCGCGCATCGGCGAACGGAAAGCTGCTCACCTGGATCGGGTTGCAGGGCCGCCCGAGGTCGCACGCGTCAGCCGGCCCGGAGTCGGCGGGCGAGGTGTCGTCCGTGTCGTCGTCGACCGCGGTGTCCTCAAGCGTGTCGATGGGCTGCCGGACGGGATCGGCGGTGCATCCGAGCAGGAACGCGAGCAGGGTGATGGCGCGGTGAGATCGAGTCATCGGGGCGGAAGATTACCCGGTTTCGGGGACGCGTGTTGCCGGCTTCGCGCGCTCGATGCGCCGAGGTAGGATGCGCTCCATGAGTCAGGAACACGATCCCGACGCGAGCGAGGTGCAAATCGACCCGCTCGTGGCCACCGCCTGCCGCATCGTCGACCACGTGCGGACGGTTGATGTCCTGGCGGCCGCTGAGCTGCTCCCGTGGGTGGCGGCCCAGGTCGGGCCGCCAGACTCCGCCATGAGACACCGGTTTCGTCGTGCCCTCGACGAGGGCGCGAGCTGGTCGACCGCGTGGGAGGAGGCGGTCGGCCAGCCCCGGCGGGTCCGGTTCTTCCATGGCACCCTGCGACACGTGATCGCGCCCGACGTCCACATGCACGTCGCGCTCGAGGGGCAGGAGCTCGCGTTCGTCCCGATGGCCTCGCAGTTCCGCGTGGGCCGCAGCCCACCCCGCTACGATCCGCCGCCCCCACCGTTCCTGGTTCCGGCGGATCCGGGCTGGCCGGGCGAGTTCTCGGTCGGCCCCCACGAGCGGACCGCGGCGGCCCACGGACGCGACGTACCGGAACACCCGATCGCGGCGGAGGGCTGGTTCGCGCGTGGCACGGTCCGAGTCCCGGCCGAGCCCGCGAGCGCCGTCGCCCGGCGTCATCCCTCGGGTCGCGTGGTGGACCTCGGGCGCGTGCGCCGCGCGAGCGTGACCGCCGTGCCGCACGGGCTGGTGGTCAACCACCTCGAGGTCGAGCTCGAGCTCGACCAGGAGCGGATGCGCCTCGCCGTCCTCGGCATCGCAGAGATGTGGGCCTGTCTGGGCGTCCTGCAGGCTGCGCTCGGAGAGCGCGTGGTCGCGCCGTTGCGCTTCAGCCCGCAGGCGTGGGCCCTGCTCCCGCCTCGATGAGCCCGTTCGGGATACGCTGTGCGTCGAGGTGAACCTTGCGTCTCGGTGCCTGGCTGCCGCTGATCTCCAGCACCGGGCCCGTCCCGAGTTGACGCGCAAGACCACCCGCGCGCAGGCCCTGCGGGGACTGATCCCGGCCGCCGTCCGCGCGGCCGTGCAGGACGACATCGCGACCCGCGCCGCGGCGCTCGCCTTCTTCACGGTGCTCTCGCTGTCGCCGCTCCTCGTGCTGACCCTGTACGGCACCACGCTGCTCGGCCTCGACGCACGGGCGGGGCTGGTCGAACAGGTGCAGCGCGTGGTCGGCGCGCGCGCCGCCGAGACCGTCGACCAACTGGTCGGCTCGGCGAGCGTCGACGCCGGGCTGGGGCGCCTCTCGGCGTGGCTGTCACTGGCCCTTCTGGCGATCACGAGCACCGCGGTGTTCGCCCAGCTCCAGCGGGCGCTGAACCACGTGTGGGGCGCCACCGCACGGCCTCCATCGTGGCCGCTCGGGTGGCTCCGCAGGCGTCTGGTCTCGTTCGCGATGATCGCCGTGCTCGGCACGTTGCTCGTCGCCTCCCTGGTGGCGAACACGTTGGTCGACGCCCTCCTGCGCACCGATGGGGCCTTCGCGGGCGTAGCGACCCAGATCATCAGCGGAGTGCTCGTCGCCGTCGCGTTCATGCTGCTCTACCGCCTGGTCCCCGACGCGATCGTGGCGTGGCGCGACGCCCTGGTCGGCGGCGTCGTCACCGCCGCGCTGTTCGAGGTCGGCACGTACGGGATCGGCATCTGGCTCGGCCAGTCCGGCCTGGGCGCGGGGTACGGCCCCGCCGGCTCCGTGGTCGTGCTGCTGGTGTGGATCTACTACAGCGCCATCGTCGCGCTGTTCGGCGCGGAGCTGACCCAGGCCTGGTCGAACGCGTTGGGGTCGGGCATCGTCCCCAAGGCGTTCGACCGTCCAAAGGGTCGATAGCCCTCACCCGGGGCGCCCCGCGGGCGCGTCGGCGACCCGGGGTGTCTCGGGCGCGTCGAGACTTCCGTTGCGAACTGAGGAGGGCGAGGAGGCGAGAGGAGGGCGAGGAAGGGGCTCACGAACGATCACATCTCAACGAAGCATGGCTGAAAGCGGGTTCACGAGGATCCATGAACGTGGAGCGGGCGTCCCGCCTGTCGATTGATCACATCTTCACGAAGACCTGCTGCAGGCGCGTTCGCGAGGATCCATGAACGTGGGGCGGGCGTCCCGCCTGTCGATTGATCACTT
>CAYQSE010000317.1:0-5120 GCA_964419905.1 uncultured Enterobacteriaceae bacterium | reverse complement strand
CAGGACGTTAGATGTTAGAGCTGGTGTGTCTCATGAGTACATCTAACATCTAACGTCCCGTCCCCTTTCCAGAGGGTGGCTTTTGCGTTGCGGGAGGGGGGGGCACCTCGCTAGGGTGCCGCGCATGAAGCACACTTCCATGCTGGTGTCTGTCGTTGCGGCCGCGTTCCTGCCCTTCGCGTCGGCGAGCGCGACCACGTTGCGGTTCTCCGAGACCGCCGCGGGCAACGTCGTGGCCACGGGGAACACGCTCGGGCTGTCCAAGGCGGTGGGCACGAACGCGCCGGGCACCGAGGACTCGATCGGCGCGTTCATCGCGCTCGACCCGCTGTCGGTGGACGGGACGTACCCGGCGGGCACGACGTCCGACTGGACCGAGAACGGTTCGAGCGGCGTGCTCGCGCTGCCGGCGGGCGCCGAGGTGCTCTACGCGGAACTGGTGTGGGGTGGGAGCTGGAGCTACGGCGGCGAGAACGTCAGCGCGCACCTCGACGACGCGATCACGCTGGCAGCGGGCGGCGCCTCGATCGACGTCAGCCCGGCCGAAGCGACGAAGCTGACGCTCGACGAGCTCGCGAGCTCCGGCACGTTCGACATCCACTACTACGCGCGATCCGCCGACGTGACCGCGTTCGTCAGCCAGCACGGGGGCGCGACCTACACGGTCTCGGCGGTGCCCGCGACGGCGGCCGACGGCGTCAACACGCTGAACGCCGCGGGCTGGACGCTGCTCGTCGCCTACCGCGATCGGAACGAGCCGATCCGCAACCTCACCGTGTTCGTCGGCGGTGACTTCGTCGACGAGGAGTCCATCGTCGAGTACTCGGTCGAGGGCTTCTGCACGCCGCCGTCGGGCCCCTTCGAGGGCTACGTCGTGGTCACCGCGATGGAGGGCGACGCGAACCGCGGCGGCGACGGCCTCGAGATCGCGCCGACGATCGCCAGCCTGTTCACGGAGATCGAGGCGAGCAACAACCCGGTCGACAACTTCTTCGCGTCCCAGATCAACGACAACGACGGCGATCTGGACACGTCGGGCACGTTCGGATCGGTCAACCACGATCCGTGGAACGAGACGAACGTGATCGGCGGACGTCAGGGCTGGGACCTCACCCGCGCCCCGCTGAGCTCGGACGAGGGCCACCTGAGCAACGCCCAGACGTCGGCGGTGCTGCGCGCGTTCACGGTCGGCGACTCCTTCCTGCCCACCGCGCTCGGGTTCTCGATCGGCGTCAACGCCCCCAACTTCGCGTCCGGTGCGAGCTCGGCCGCCGCGTCGCCGACCGCGCTCTCGATCGGCGAGTCCACCACCGTCACGGTGACGGTCCGCAACAACGGCCTCGTCGACGCGACGAACGTGCTGTTCACCGCCTCGCTGCCCACGGGCCTCACGCTCGACGGCCTCGCGCTCGACGGCACGGTGGACGGCTCGGCCACGGCCGCCAGCCTGGCGAGCGGCCTCGCAGTCGGCACGGTCGCGGTCGGCGCCACGCGCACCGTGACGCTCGACCTCACCGCCGAGACGGTGCCCGCCGGCGGCGCCGACCGGTGGGTCGTCACCCCCGGCTGGACCTACGACTACGTCAGCTGCGTCGGCGAGTCCTCCCGCAGCGAGCCCTTCGGCTTGGACGGCGTGGCCATCGCCTACGCGGCGCCTGTCGAGACGGACACCGACACCGACGTCGACACGGGCGACGGCGGCGACGGCGACAGCCGCTGCGGCTGCGCGTCGGGCGGCGCCCCTCCGGTCGCCTGGCTCGCGCTGCTCCCGCTCCTCGCGCTTCGTCGCCGCGCGCGCACGCGCTGATCCGGCGCTTCGCGGCGCCGCGCCCGCCGCCCGAGGACCGTGTTATCCTCGGGGCGCTCGCCCCTCTGGGCCGGCAGGAGTGTATTGCATGAAGTTCTCGATCTTCTCGGCGCTGCTCGCCACCCAGGCCGCCACCTGCAACGGCGGCTCTGCGCCCGCGCCGGTCCCCACGTCCCATCCTTCGGACATCATCGGCCTCGCGCACTGCGGCGGCCCGTCCTCCTCCGCGATCCGCGTCGGCACGCCGCGCCTCGACGTACTCGCCGACACCGTCACCGTCGACGTCAGCTACCGCGGCGGCTGCGTCGCGCACGAGATGACGCTGTGCTGGAGCGGCTGGTCCACCACCACGCAGCCCACGCAGCTGCTGGGCTTCTTCGTCGACCACTACGACAACGGCGACGCGTGCACCCCCACCGTCACCGAAACCCTGACCTTCGACGTCTCCGAGCTCCGCGCGCAGTACAGCGTCGACGGCGGCCGGTTCGGCGAGGACGAGGTGGTCTACCTGGTGTTCGAGGACGGCACGACGCTCGAGTACGACTTCATGCAGTAGCCGCGCGCGCGCTCAGCGCGGCGCGGGCTCGAGGGACGCGGCGATGGCGGTCAGGACGTGCGCGGTGGCCTTGCGGTTGGCGCGGTTGACGACCCACTGCGGCACCGGGAACGCGACGACGCTGCGCACGGCGTATGTGATGTGGACGCTGTCGCCATCGAGCATCGCGACCCACTCGCTCTCGTGGGCGCGGAAGTCCTCGCTCTCGACGAGGTCGTAGCGCCAGCCCCCGTCGCGGGGACAGGCGCGCGCGACGTACTCGGCGGGAACGAGGGTGCGGGTGAGCTTGGTGGCGACCCGCTTGCAGACGCCGTCGGCCACGACGTGGACCTCGGTGTCGTTCCCGTCGATCTCGGCCATGCGCTCGGGGTCGTCGAGGATCGCGCGGACGTCGGCGAGCGGCGCGCTGACGCGGATCGAGCCGCGCACCCAGTCGCCGTCGTCGATGAAGACTTCGGGCTCAGCGGCGAGGGCCACGGCGAGGAGCAGCGAGAGCGTCATGCGGTGACGATGCCTCGCGCCGTGCGCCGAGGCAACCCCCGGTAATGTGAGCGCAGGGCGCGCGCGGGCGCGGGGCGATACGCCCTCCAGATGACCTGGCTCCTGCTGCTCGCGCTGACCGCTTGCGATCGCGCCCCGCCGACGACGGACGACACGTCTCCGCCGGCGACCGACACGAGCGTCGACACGGACGTCGACACCGCGCCGCCGGAAGATCCCGGGCCGCTGCTGATCCTCGTGTCGATGGACGGGTTCCGGCACGACTACCTGGCGCGCGCGTACACGCCGACACTGGACCGCATCGCCGCCGAGGGCGTGCGCGCGGACGCGCTCGTCCCGGTGTTCCCGGCGAACACGTTCCCCAACCACTACACCCAGGTCACCGGGCTGTACCCGGCACACCACGGGCTGATCGACAACGCGTTCTGGGCGCCGGACCTCGGCGCCTCGTTCCGGATGTCCGAGGCCTCCCACCAGACCGATCCGAAGTGGTGGGGCGGCGAGCCGATCTGGATCACGGCCGAGAAGCAGGGGTTCCGCGCGGCGACGATGTACTGGGTGGGCTCCGAGGTGCGCTGGGATCACGGCGTGTCCCAGACTTGGATGATGCCGTTCCAAGTCTATCTTTCGTTCGACGAGCGCGTCGAGGGCGTGCTGGACTGGCTCGACGCGCCGCGCCCGCCGAACCTCGTGACGCTGTACTTCAACCAGCCCGACGGCGCCGGCCACCAGCACGGGCCCGACGCCGAGGCAGCCGCCCTGATGGCCGGCACGGTCGATCGCACGCTCGGCCGGCTCGTCGCGGGGCTCGAGGCGCGGGGACGCTACGACGACGCGCACCTGATCTTCGTGTCCGATCATGGGATGACGCCGCTGCACGCGGACGACCGCGTCTACCTCGACGACCACCTCGACCTCGAGCGGGTGTGGGTGCACCGCTGGGGCGCGTGGGCGAGCCTGTGGCCGAAGGACCCGGACGAGACGGCCTCGCTCGCCGCCAGCCTCGCGGACGTCCCGAACGCGACGTGCGCCCAGCCGGCGGACCTGCCGGCGCACCTCCACTTCGGCGAGGGCGCGCGCGTGCCGCCGATCGTCTGCGTCGCGGACAACGGCTGGGAGATCACCCGGCGGGACTACACCGGCGGGGGCTACGCGGCCGGACACGGCTTCGACCCAGCGCACCCCGACATGCACGGGATCTTCCTCGCGCGGGGCCCGCGGCTGAAGGAGGGCGTCGTCGTGCCCGCGTTCGAGTCGGTGCACGTCCACGCGCTGCTCACGACGCTGCTCGACCTCGACCCGCCCGAGGTGGACGCACGCCGCGACGAGATCGAGGGCCTGCTGCGCGACGAGTAGCGTCGCCGAGCGATTGTGAACCGACTGTGAACGGCGCGACCGCCGGGAACGGACAACATGGGCATGCCCAGAGTTCTCATGTTCCCTCTCTGCTGGAGGCACGCGCTTGCACGCTCACCCGATGGTCCGCTCCGTCTCGCTCCTGATGGGGCTGCTCCCCTTGCTCGCCCTCACCGCGCCGGGGGCCGCGCAGGCGGCGAACCTTTGCGCCGAGTACGGCTACAGCGGCAAGGGCGCGAACGCGCTCAGCTGCACCTCGGACGCGGACTCGCGAACGATCACATGCCAGGTGGGCTACTACGCCATCGCGCCTGACATCCGCTCGGTGACGCTCTACGGCAGCGAGTCGTTCCAGGGCTGCTACAACATCGATGAGTGCGCGGTGTACGGCTACAGCGGGAACGACGCGAACACGGTCGGCTGCACGGACGGGATCAACGCGCGGACCGTCACCTGCGCGTCGGGCTACGACGTCGTCGGACCGAGCACGAGCGTCAGCGTCACGCTGACGGGTGACGCCGTGTTCCCGGGCTGTGAGGTCGTGGCGGGCTACGGCGACGCCGACGGTGATGGCGTCCCGGACGACGAGGACGCCTGCGCCGGGTTCGACGACAGCTTCGACCTCGATGGGGACGGCGTTCCCGACGCGTGCGACCTCGATCTCGCGTATCTGGGCAGCTGGGATCCGTGGGTCGGCTACGTCGAGCTCAGCGTGGTCAGCTACGCCGGCTTCGACTGGATCGCGACGTCGTATACCTTCGAAGGCGAAGAGCCGGGCGACCCCGCGACGCCGTGGGTGGTCTTGAGCGTGACCTGCGTGTCGGGCTTGGCGGGCCCCCAGGGCGAGCAGGGGCCGACTGGCGCCACCCCCAAGGGCCAAGATCAACTATTGAGGACAAA
>CAYQSE010000316.1:0-5207 GCA_964419905.1 uncultured Enterobacteriaceae bacterium | reverse complement strand
GACGACCCCGCCGCCGCGGTGCGCCGCGAGGCGGTGCACGCCCTGGCCCACCCCGCCGACGGCGCCGTCGACCGCGCGGCGCTCGCGCACGCGCGCAAGGACGCCGATCCGAGCGTCCGCGCGGCCGCGATCGAGGCCCTCGCCGACTGATTCACGGTCGACGGGCGACCGGAGCGCGATACCGCTTCGGTATGCGAACGAGCACCCTGCTGCTGCTCGGGGCGCTCGCCTGCGCCCCGGCTCCCCCTGTCCCCGACGGAGTGCGCATGCCCACGCCCACCGCGCTGCGCGACTGCGGCCAGCGCGACAACTGCGTGTCGACCACGCACCCCGCCGACGACGCGCCGCGCGCCATCGCCCCCCTCGCCTTCGACGGCGACGTCGTGGCCGCCAAGGCGAGGCTCCGGGCGATCGTCGCCGCGATGCCCCGCACGG
Source organism: uncultured Enterobacteriaceae bacterium (assembly GCA_964419905.1). GTDB lineage: Bacteria > Myxococcota_A > UBA796 > UBA796 > JAFDJI01. The sequence continues at coordinate 4,772 of CAYQSE010000316.1, read as the reverse complement.
CGGTCGTCGCCGACGACGGCCCCTACCTGCACGTCACGTTCACGACGTGGCTGTTCCGGTGGACCGATGACGTCGAGTTCCTGCTCGATGCCAAGCGCAAGCGCATCGACTTCCGCTCGGCGTCGCGTGTGGGCAAGGGCGATCTGGGCGTCAACCGCAAGCGGATGGAGCAGATCCGTGCGGCGTGGGACGCCGGCGGCTGATCACCAGCCCCCGGAGCGCCCGAGCGGCGGCTTCGTGACGCCTTGCTCAGCGAGCAGCTCCGCCTGCCGCACCAGGCGGTCGATCGTGTCCTTCTCGAGGGGCACCCGAACCTTGGCGACGTAGGGGATCCCGAACGACCGTACGTCGACGCCCAGGAGGTATCTGCGGACCTGTGCCCCGACGTCCTTGGGGGACAAGCCCTCGCCGAGCCACCCCGGGATCCGGTCGCGGACATCGCGCCACGCGTTCGCCGCGGCGGCCCACTCCGCAGTGGGCACAGCGCCAAGCGCGCGCCGCCCACCCTCCAGGGTTCCGTTGGCCAGGGTGGCCTGGTGCTCCGGGTTCATCGTGGCCGAGAAGTGCGGCCGGTCCGCGCCCTGGGGGAAGAGGTTGTCGAGCCCCTGGACGTGCTCGTCGCCGGCGTCCTTCCGGTCCGCGTTCATTGACGCCAGGGGGAGGTCGACGTGCCCCGCGAAGTTCGTGAGGGAATAGACATCGTGCCCGTAGAACTTCGCCTTCTTGTCGTGCGTCGTATGGCTGTAGAGCGTGCCCTGCGTGAGCTGAGCGCCAGCGGTGGGTACCGCATCTCCAGTGACCCGATGGTGCGTGGACTTGATCTGGTCCGGATCGACGCGGGCGGCCTCTTCCTTGTTGATCCCCGGCGCCTGGAAGGTGACGACCTCGCTGATCAGGTCACCCATGCGCGCCGCCGCGAGCTGCGCCTGCGCGCCGCCGAGGGAGTGCCCGATCGAGAACGGCTTGCCGAAGCCGAGCCCGTTCGCCTCGAGGAACAGCGCGCGGATCTCCCCCTCGTGCATCGCGAACTGGTATGTGCCGACGCCCGCGCTGTTCGCGTCGTCCCACACGTCCTCCCACTGGTCCTCCCCACCGAAGTCCGAGCCGCGGAACGCGACGACGGTGGGTAGCTTGTCGCTGCCCAGCCCAGGGATCGCGTTCCCGCCTGCCACCGGCGCCCGATCGCGAACCGGCGCATACAGCACGACCTGGAGTCCGGTGGCCGGATCGCTGATCATCCGTTGCTGCCGGTAGCCGATGCCGCTCAGGTCGTATTGGCGCGACACGACCGCGTCGTTGCTCGGATCGCGCTTGTCGTAGGCGCAACGCGCGAGCTGCTCCAGGATCACATGGAGATGCGGGATCGTGTCGCGGACAGCGTCCGCACGACGCTCCCCCGACTCGCCGAGCCCCATCCAATCCGGGAGGTCGAGCCCGAGCCCCTTCGCGCGGTCTTCGCCGCCGCCCTTGGCGTCGGTGGACGCAGGGCCGCTCGCGTTCCGGGCCTTCTCGAGCGTCCGCTCGCTGTCGGCGCGGAGCACGCCGTCCGCGACGAGGCCGTGCTGAAGCTGGAACGACGACAGCGCCGCCTTGGTCAGATCGCCGAACTCGCCGTCCACGTCGAGGTTCGCGCCCGTCACGTTGTTGAGCCGGACCTGGAGCCACTCGACCTGCGGGCCGACGTCGCCCCACTTCAGCGTCGCGTGGCCGAGATCGGCGAACCCGGACAGCCCGAGCGTCGGTGTGGCGTACGCCGCCTGCGGTGCCGCGGCGAGCGCGTCGCGCGACGTGCTGTTCTCCGGCCCGGCCCCGCGCACAGGGCCCGCGGCCTGACCGGGGGTGGACTGGTCACCGCGCGGCGCGGGGCGGAGGTAGCTGCGGCCAGACATGAAGGGCCCCCTGCAATCTCTGCGAGGGTAGCACCCGTGCGGATCGACCGGTCCCTACACGCTTCTTACGGACGCGAAGAAGCCGCGTTCACTCCTGGGTGTGGATGATCGGGTCCTTGTCGAGCTTGAGCTCCCACGCGCCGGCGTCGCCGATGTCCCAGTCGCGCGTCACGGGGAAGGTCGTCTCGCACCAAGCTTGACACCAGCCGTACCACATCGTGATGTACATCGTCGGCCGCACCGTCAGCGTGTTCTTCAGCGAGCCCGCGCCGGTGCCTTCGAACGCGACCGTCTCGTTCTCCTCGCCGACATCCCCGACATAGAACGTGACCTCCTGCCGGTCGGCACCGAGGTGCTGCCGCTCGATCGACGCGCTCGAGCCGTCCTCGAGCAGCTCGTAGTACTTCATCGTGAACTCGGCGCCGTAGATGATCTCGACATCGAGCGTGAGATCGAAGAACGGCAGGTAGTAGCCGGGGTCTCCGATGTAGTCCTCTGGATCCCGCTCACCCGACGACCAGGTGTAGGTGTAGGCGCTGGAGCTGAAGCTGGTCGACTGGCCGTCCTGCGTGAGGGCCAGCGTCTCGAATACATGCGTAGGCACGACCTGGTTGAAGCTCGGCATGTTCAGCAGCCCCGAGACGTCCATCGTCGTGCTGCCGACCTTGATCGTGATCGGGAACGTCAGCGACATCGTCGCGTCGATCTTCCCGCCGTCCTTGAGCCCGGTGAAGTGCTGCTCCCATTCGCCGCGCTCGACCTCGTCGAGGTGGCTGTCGACGCTGACCTCCACCTTGGTGGAGCCCGCGACCGTCGCGCCGAGCGTGACCTTCACATCGGAGCCCCCGATCGAGGTGTCGATCACCTGCTGGGAGTAGCTCAGCGGCGACCACGCGACCGGGTTGCGGGTCTTGAGCGTGATGGCGTCCGACTCGTAGAACACCGGATCGGGCTCGGGATCCTCGGTGTCGACCGGCGTGTTGGTGTCGGCCGGATCGTCGGTGTCGTCGACGTCGGTGAGGTTGTCGGGCTCGAGCTCGCAGTCGACGGATCCCGCCTTGCACAGCGCCGAACCGCAACCCGTCAGACCAACCATCGCGATGAAGAGCGCGAACGACCGCATGGGACCTCCCCTGACGGCGCGGACTATACACAGCCGAGCACGGATCCGCACCAGTGGATTCGCCGCGAACGCGTTGTCGGATAGGCTGGCGCCGGAGGAGAGACGGGGTGGAGCTCCAGTGGATCGGCGTCGCGTTCCTGTTCGGGTTCATCGCGAAGCGCCTCGGGCAGCCACCGCTGGTGGGCTACCTCGCGGCAGGCCTCGCGCTGGAGCTCGTCGGCTTCCGGATGAGCGCTACCCTGCAGGATCTCACCGACGTGGGCATCCAGCTCCTGCTGTTCACGATCGGCCTGAAGCTCGACCTCGGCAGCGTCACCCGGCGTGAGGTGTGGGCGACCACCGTGGCCCACATGACCGTATCGACCGTGGCCCTGGGGGGCGTCGCGTTCCTCCTCGGCACGCTCGGCGTCCCGCTGTTCGACGCGCTCGACCTGCGCGGCGCGGCGCTGGTCGGGTTCGCGCTCAGCTTCTCGAGCACCGTGTTCGCGGTGAAGTTCCTCGAGGAGCGCGACGACGTCACCTCGCTCTACGGGCGGGTCGCGATCGGCGTGCTCGTCGTGCAGGACCTGATCGCGGTGGTGTTCCTCGCCGCCTCCGAGGGCAAGCCGCCGAGCCCGTGGGCGCTCGCGCTCCTCGCGCTGATCCCCGCCCGCGCTCTCTTCCACCGCTTCCTCGTGTGGTGCGGGCACAGCGAGCTGCTGATCCTCGGTGGCTTCGTGCTCGCGCTCGGCGGCGTCAACCTGTTCGAGTGGGTGGACCTGAAGGGCGACCTCGGCGCGCTGCTCGCCGGCGTGCTGGTCGGCGGACACGGCAAGGCCACCGAGCTCGCGAAGTCGCTGCACAGCTTCAAGGACGTGTTCCTCGTCGGCTTCTTCCTCTCGGTCGGGCTGACCGGGCTGCCCACGATGACCACGGTGCTCATCGCCACGGGCCTGCTGATCTTCGCGGCCCTCAAGGTCGGGCTGTTCTTCCTGCTGTTCGCGCGCTTCGACCTGCGGGCCCGCAGCAGCCTGTTCGCCGCCGCCACCCTCGGCAACTTCAGCGAGTTCGGGCTGATCGTCGGCGCGGTCGCGGTGGGCAAGGGCTGGCTCGCGACGGACTGGCTCACCGCGTTCGCGCTCGCGCTCGCGTTCAGCTTCGTCGCCGGCGCGCCGTTGAACCAGCGCGCCTACGAGGTCTACAACCGCAACCGCCTGTGGTTCGCGCGGCTCGAGTCGAAGACGCGCCTCGCCGACGAGCAGCCCGTGCAGGCGCGCGGCGCCCGCGCGCTGATCTTCGGCATGGGCCGCGTCGGCACCGCGGCCTACGACGTCGTCAAGGAGCGGTACGGCGACGCGGTCGTGGGCTTCGACATCGACCTGCGACGCATCCTCATCCACCAGGAGGCCGGCCGCCGCGTCGTGCTCGCGAGCGCCACCGACGCCGACGTGTGGGAGCGCCTCGAGGTGGATCACGAAGACCTGGAGCTGATCCTGCTCGCGATGTCGAGCCACGTCGAGAACCGCGCCGCCATCCTCCAGCTCCGCGAGGCCCATTTCCCCGGCCTGATCGCCGCCACCGCGCGCTTCCCGGACGAGGTCCGGGACCTGATGGACGCCGGCGCCGACCTCGCCGTGCACGTCATGGCCGAGGCCGGCGCCGGCCTCGCCCGCGACGCCCTCGACCACCTCGCAGCCAACCAGAGCGCGGGCGCCTAGACGGCGGCCGGGCGGGACGCCTGTCGATCCTACACATCTCTTGCATGCTTGCTTCTGGCGGCA
>CAYQSE010000315.1:0-5242 GCA_964419905.1 uncultured Enterobacteriaceae bacterium | reverse complement strand
ACGGCCGACCCACGTCCAGGCCGCCCTACATGGAACCAAGGCGCAAAGTCGTGGGCCGGCCGTCCCGGCCGGCCGCGATCCGCTAGCTGGGCGGGGCGGCGCTCAGCCGCTCGGTGAGCTTGCGCGCCAGACCGGACGGTGCCGGCGTCGCGTCCTCGACGCCCTGCCGGCGGAAGTGCCTGCGGAACGACTCGAGATCGCTCGTCGCCACGAACTGGCCGACGATCGCGCCTGCCGTGAAGCCCTCGGCCTCGAACCGGAACAGATCGCGCACGCCGACGCCCGAGGCGACGTCGTCGCGGAGCACCTCGCTGATCCGCACCACCTTGCGCGAGCCATCGGCGAGGTGCTCGACCTGCACGACCAGATCGATGCCGAGCGCGATCTGACGCCGCAGCGTCGAGGAGGGCACGTCGAGCCCGCTGTAGCGGGCGAGGTTCTCCACCCGCACCAGCGCCTCCTCCGGGCTCGCCGCGTGCACGATCGCCAGCGAGCCACGGTGCCCGCTCGACAGGGCCTGCAGGTACTCCAGCGCCTCGGCCCCTCGGATCTCGCCGACCAGGATGCGGCTCGGGCTCATCCGCAGCGCGTTCCGCATCAGATCGCGGATCGCGATCCCACCACGGTCCTCGATGTTGGCCGAGCGGGTGAGCAGGCGCACCACGTTGGGCTGCGGGAACCTCAGCTCGGCGGTGTCCTCGACCACGATGATGCGCTCATCCGCGGGGATCTTCGCGGCGAGACGCTCCAGCAGCGTCGTCTTGCCCGAGCTCGCGGCGCCCGAGAACAGCACGTTGAGGCGCGAGCGGACGCACGCCTCGAGGAACGCCGCCATCCGCTCGTCGAGCGCGCCGAGCGCCACGAGGTCGTCCAGCTCGCGGAGATCGCCCTGGAACTTCCGGATCGTGAGGTGGGGACCACCCACCACCACTGGCGGGATCGCGATGTTGATCCGCGCCCCGTCCGGCCCGCTGACGTCGACGAACGGCGACGCCGTGTCCAGACGTCTGCCGGGCTCGAGCGCGAGGATCCCCTCGATGATGCGCCGCAGCGCCGCCTCGGACCCCAGCTTGACCGGCGAGGCCAGGTTGTGGCCGTCCCGCTCGATGAACACCCGGTCGTAGCCGTTGACCATGATCTCGGTGATCGTGCCGTCATGGATCAGCACGTGGAGGGGTCCGAACACGCCGACCTCGTCGATGATGTGTCGGATCGCCCACTCCACCGCGTCCGGTGGGAACAGGTGCCCCTCGGTGGACAGCGCCGCGGCATGCTGGACCAGCGCCGCGCGCAGCGCGCTCGCAGGCACGCCCGACCACGGATCCGGCGAGGTGGTCACGAGGCGGTGCTGCAGCATCTGCTTGAGATCGTCGCGGTTCATGGCTTCCTCCGGGCAACGCTCGCGCTCCTCTGTTGCGAGCCCCGTGCCATGTCCGGCGGCAGCACCTCAGCGCGTCGGCGGATCGCAGGAGTCCACCCGGCGCGCACACGCCTGGGCCGTGCCCTCGCGCGGGACGGTCACCGCCACCACGTACTCGACCTCGGCGCGGCACGTGCCTCGACAGGTGGCGCTCGGATCCGAGACGCGCAGGTCGAGCAGCACGCCGTCGTCGGTCTGCACGAGCGTATAGCCGTCGAGCAGCATCCCGCAGGTGCGTCCGCTCCCAGCGCGCGCCACCAGCACCCGGTCTCGCGCGAAGTCGACCTCCGGGGCGTTCGCGGGCGGAGGCCCCAGCGTGGCGAGGAACGCCGCCCACTCCGAGGCGTTGGTGATCACCTGGGTCCAGCGCTCCGCCGTGCTCGCCGAGGTGCGGCTGACCAGCAGCGTGTGCGCGGCGGCGGGCAGCGCGTCGACCTCCTCGACGGCTGGGCAGGTCCCCTGCTCCACCACGCCGTCCTTGATCCCACAGGCGGCGAGCAACAGCGTCACGAACATACGAAGCATCGGGCCCCCTCCACGGACGGGCAGCCTAACAGACGTCCGGCCCGCAGCCGTCGGCGTCGGGCGCGGTGACGACGCGTCGCGCCCACGCCTCGTCGAGCACCCGCGCGAACACGTCCGCGGCCTGTGCGCCGGACACGCCGACCGCGCGATCGATGGCGAAGAACGGCACGCCGCTCACCCCGAGCCGCCGCGCATCGGACTGATCGGCGGCGACCACGTCGGCGTACGCGCCCGAGCGCAGCGCCTCGCGCACGGCGTCCACGTCGAGCCCGAGGTCCGCCGCGAGCGGCAACAGCGACGCGACGTCGAACACCCCGCGCCGCTCGCCAAAGTACGCGTGGTAGAGGCGATCCCACGCCTCGGCGCGCTTGCCGTGGTCCGCCGCGAACGCGATCAGCTGGTGCGCCAGCGCGGTGTTGCCCGAGGTGTTGTCGCCGACGTGGTACGGCGCGAGGCCCTCGGCGGCGGCGAGCGCCTCGATGTGCGCCGTCGTCGCGCGAAAGCGTGCCTCGTCCATCCCGTACTTGCGCTGCAGCAGCTCGCGCACCGGGATGCCCGGCCCGGGCGGGGCGCTCGGATCGAGCTGGAACGACCGCTCGATCACCGTCACCTCGTCCCGGTGTGGGAAGCGGGCGAGCGCCGCGAGGAACCGCGCCTTGCCCAGCCGGCACCACGGACACACCACATCGGCCCAGATCTCGACCTGCATCAGCGACTCCCGCTCGGGTTGGCGAGGCTGCGCGCGGGGCCCTTCGGCACGATCCGCGTCGGGTTGATCGACGTATGGCTCCAGTAGTAGTGCCGCTTCATGTGGTCCCAGTCGCACGTCTCGGCTACCCCGGGCTGCGCGAGGAGGTCCAGACAGAAGCGCCACAGGTTCGGCAGCTCGTAGATGTGCGTCCGGTTGCACTTGAAGTGCCCGAAGTAGACGAGGTCGAAGCGCGCGAGGGTGGTGAACAGGCAGATGTCCGCGTCGGTGAGCCGGTCGCCGCACAGCCAGCGCTGCCGGCCCAGGATCGCCTCGCAGCGGTCCAACCCCGCGAACAGCGCGTCGAACGCGTCCTCGTAGGCCCCCTGGGTGGTCGCGAATCCGCACTTGTACACGCCGTTGTTGATCGGCTCGTAGTTGGCCGTGATCATCGCGTCGATGTCGGCGCGCAGGTCGTCCGGCGCCAGGTCGACCGGACGCGCGGCGAGCCCGCGGAACCCGGTCGACAGCATCCGCAGGATCTCGCGCGACTCGTTGCTCACGATCGTCTCGTGCTGGGTGTCCCACAGCACCGGCACCGTGACCCGACCCGTGAAGCGGGCGTCCGCCGCGGCGTACACCTGCCGCAGCGCCCACGCGCCGACGTGCGGATCGGGATCGTCGTCCGAGAACAGCCAGCCATCCTCGCCCATCAACGGGTCGACCACGGTGACGCCGATCGCGTCCTGCAGCCCCATCAGCCCGCGGCCGATCAGCGTGCGGTGCGCCCACGGGCACGCGTAGGACACATACAGGTGGTAACGACCCGCCTCCGGCGCGAACCGCGCGCCGGGCTCGGCAGAGACCCGATCGCGAAAGGTCGTCTCCGGGCGAACGAACCGCCCGTCGCCGTCGGGCTGGTACCACTGCGTCGTCCACTCCCCATCGACCATGCGCCCCACGAACACCTCCATCTGTGGAACCGAACGCCGAACCAAGCGCTCACGGATCGTTTGCCCGTCGACTCGGCGGTCCAGCCTGCCGGTCCGCACGGCCCCTTCGGCTCGCTCGGGTCGTCGGGATCTTTGCTCGTCTCACCTGCGGGGCCTGACCCGGCGAAGGGCCGTCCCGAGCCGAGTGAGAATAACCGGGATCTGCATAAGGGGGTGGCGCGGGGCCGCAACGCGTAGGATGGGACATGCCCGCGCTGGACCTGCCGCCCGAGGTGCCGTTCGCGTGCGTCCGCAAGGCGCGCGAAGTGCCCGCGCGCCCCGAAGCCGCCGGTTTCGTCACCTCGGCGACCCACCCCCTGCGGGTGCACCACGCGCGCGCAGGCGACGCGCCGATCGCGCAAGAGATCCTCGGATACGCCGAGCAGGCGTGGACGGTGCAGGTCGACACGTTGGGCTTCCGGGCGCCCGTCCCCGACGACGACGGGCTGCTCGACCTCTATCTCGCGCCGATCGGCGAATGGCAGGCGTGGGTCGAGCCGCTCGACGGCGACGATCCCACCGCGCTGCCGGCGTTCGTCGTGATCGACCAGGACCTCGAGGCAGCGTGGCGCGCGTCCTACGTCGTGCACGAGTTCAACCACGTCCTGCAGTTCGCCACCGCGGCCACCGAGCCCTCGCTCAACGTGTGGGAGGCCACCGCGGTCGCGGCGCAGCACTGGACGCTGGGCCCCGAGGGTGCCTGGGACGCCGACGTCGACTCGTTCCAGGAGGCCCCGTGGGCGCCCTCCCTGCTCGGCGACAGCTACACCCTGTGGGACGCGCACGAGGTGGGGTGGCTGTTCGAGTACGGCGCCGCGCTGTGGGTGCGGCACCTCGACCTGCAGCGCGGCGCGCCGTCCGGGCCCGCGCTGTGGGAGGCGCTGGCCGAGGACGCCGGGGAGGGCCGCTCCGAGGTCCTCCGCGCGATCGAGACGGCGAGCGATGCGCCGCTCGGTACGTTCCTGAACGGGCTGGCGCGCACCCGCTGGCTCACGGGCGATCGATGGGACGAGCGCGGGCTGCCCGAGGCCGCGGCTTGGACCACGGAGAGGGCCGTGCCGGTCACAGCGGCGCTCGACGCGGCCGATCTCCCCATCGCGCTCGCGCTCGCGCCCGCCCCGATGCTCACCGGGCAGTCGTTCGTCACGCTCGACGCGCGACGCCTCCGCGGCGCGCTGCGCGCCACGGTCGACCCCGGCGACGACGCACACGCGGCCGCGCTGCTCGCGCTCACGTGGCCCGATCTGGGCGAGCACGCCGGGTGGGGCGCGTCCCCCGAGGTGGTGTTCGACGTCACCGACGTCGACGAGGTGGTGTTCGTCGTCACGCACCTCGGCGCACCCGGGAGTGACCCGCTGTCGCCCTATGCCTCAGGGGTCCCCGTGCTCTCGGTGTCGGCCGAGCGCGCGGCGGCGTGCGCGTGCGACGGCGGGTCCGGCGCGCCGGGTGGACTGGCGCTCCCGGTCGTCGTCGTGATGCTGCGGCGAAGGCGAAGGCGAAGGTGCGCGATCGAGCTCGGGCAGGCGCGGTGCCTGTCGATTGATCACTTCTCCAAGAAATCCGGATGAAGGCTGGTTTACGAGGATCTAGGAACGTGGGGCGGGCGTCCCGCCTGTC
>CAYQSE010000314.1:0-5321 GCA_964419905.1 uncultured Enterobacteriaceae bacterium | reverse complement strand
GTCTCGGCCGACCGTCGTGTGGCAGGTGAGCCGTGGGTCGGCCGTCTCGGCCGACCAGCGCTGGCGCACGCTCGCTCATACGGGCGGGCAGGTCGTGCTCCCGGTGCAGTTGTTGTCGCAGAAGCACAGCGGATCGCACTCGGCGCCGGGGTTGTAGGCGGGCTCCTGGTCGTCGCAGTCACCCTGGAGCGGGGCGGTGCCGCCGGCGCGGGTCGGGAAGTCCTCGTGGACGTAGCCATCACGGTCTTGATCGAAGTCGTTGGCGCCGTCGCAGTCCTGATCGACGCCGTCGTACCAGATCTCTTCCGCGCCCGGAAACACGTCGACATCCGTGTCGTCGCAGTCGACGTCCGCCTCGAGGCCGTCGGGCCAGGCGACGCCCGCGTGAGCGGGCTGCCAGTCGTCGAAGGCAATGCCCGGATAGCCGTCCTCGTCCACGTCGACGAGATCGAAGCCGTCGCAGCGCTGATCGATCCCGTCGTAGGGGATCTCGTCGGCGCCCGGGTAGGCGAGGGGGTCGTCGTCGTCGCAGTCGTCGACGCCCGGCGCCGTACCGCCGGCGCGGTCGGCGTGGTCGGGGTGGACGAAGCCGTCGCCGTCCGCGTCGTAGTCGTTGGCGCCGTCACAGTCCTGGTCGACGCCGTCGTACCAGACCTCGTCGGCGGACGGGCTGACCGCGGCGTCGGCGTCGTCGCAGTCGCCGATGCCTGGCGCGGTGCCGCCGGCCTCCTCCGGGAAGTCGACATGGACGTGGCCGTCGCCGTCTGCATCGTAGTCGTTGGCGCCGTCGCAGTCCTGATCGACGCCGTCGTACCAGACCTCCACCGCGCCGGGTCGGACGTCGGGATCGTCGTCGTCGCAGTCGTCGCCGCCCCACTGCACGGCCATGTGACCGTCCTGGTCGCGGTCTCTGCGGGCGTCGTAGCGCCCCTCACCGATCCATACGCAGCCGGCCAGCAACAGGAGGGTGAGCTTCATCGCTTGCAGATCCGCATGGCAGGGTAGCAGGTCACGCGCAGCGCCTCGCCCGCGACCAGCTCGAGGTCGAGCACGCGGGTGGGTACGCCCGCCTCGAAGAACACCACGAGGCGGTAGCTGCCAGGCTCCACCTCGCCGACGGGGTGCGCGACGTCGTCGGCGTCGAGCAGCCGCGCCCGATCCACGCCTTCGACGAGCACCCGCGCTTTCGTCGGGGACGCGACGCGAGGCGGCGGGACCGCCGCGGCGGGGCGAGGCGTCGGCGGCACCGCGGACGGTGCGACGGGGACGCTCGCGCTGGGAGCGGGTCCTGGGGCGGAGGCGACGTCGGGCGCCGAACCGATCTCTGGGGGGGCCTCTGGTGCGACCTCGGGCGACGCGACCTCGGTGGTGACCGTCGGGAGGGCGTCGGCGGTCACGCTCGGCGGGGGTGGACTCTCCACGCCCGCCCACCACAACCCCAGCCCGAGCACGACCACCGCGAGCGCGCCCCCCACCCCCGTGACGAACGCGGCGGCCATCACCCACGGCGCCCAACGCGTGCGTACCGGCGACACGGAGGGCGGCTCGCTGGGCGGGAGCAGGGTGTAGGCGAGCTCTTCGGGTGGGAGCGTCGGCTCCACGGCGTGTGCGCTGTCGAGGGGCGGCGGCGTGACCCGCGCGGCGACCAGCGCGCGCGCGAGGGCGAGGTGCTCGGACGTCCACGGCGAGGCGACGCCGTCCAGCGGGGTCCACGCCTCGCCGGCGTCCTCGCCGCGCCACAGGGTGAGGAGCGCGGCGGTGGTCGGCACGCGGGCGTCCGGGTCCGGTCGGAGCGCGGCGCGGATCGCACGCACCATCCGGGCCGGAGCGTCCGGCGCCAGCTGTTCGGGCGCGACGTACCGCTCGCTCGCCATGTCGTCGTGGAGCCGGATCGGGTCGAACCCCGTGAACGCCGGCTGACCGGTCACGAGCTCGTAGAGGATCGCGCCGAGGGAGAACACGTCGGCCCGCGCGTCCACGCGCTTCGCGTCGCGGAACTGCTCGGGCGCCATGAAGGTGGGTGTGCCCATGGTGACGCCGCTCTTCGTCGGGCGCGACAGGTGCACCTCGGCGTCGCCCGACACCACCTTCGCGAGCCCGAAGTCGGCCACCTTCGCGATCAGGTCCCCGTCCTGGGGGACGAGGAGCACGTTCCCGGGCTTGAGATCGCGGTGCACGAGCCCCGCGGCGTGCGCGTGCGCGACGCCACGGAGGATCTGCTGTGCGAGGTGGTCGGCCTGAGCGAGCGTGGGGCGGTGGTGGAGCAGCCACAGGTCGAGCGACGGGCCCTCGATGAACTCGAGCACGAGCGCGGGCGCGTCGTCGATGCGCGCCACGTCGGTCACGCTGACGAGGTTCGGGTGGCGGACCCGCGCCTGGATCCGCCCCTCGAGCATCATGCGCTCCTGGATCGCCGGAGAGCGCAGCGTGAGCACCTTCATCGCGTGCGTGGAGCCGAGGTCGGCGTGGCGTACCCGGTAGACGACCGCCATGCCTCCTTCGCCGAGGATGCCCTCGACGATGTAGCGATCGCAGACCTGGCCGCTGCGGAGGGTCATGGGACCTTCAGCGCCAGCCCCACGCCGCCGGCCGTGAGCGCGAGGCCGGCGGTGGCAGCCGACGCGATCACCAGGCTGTTCGTGCGGTAGCGCTGCGCGAGCAGGTCCTCTCCGGTCCAGCCCGGCTGGTCCTGCTCGAACGCGCGCGACGACGCGGCGGCGAGCCCGTAGAGGAAGCCCGACGTGGCGGCGGTGGCCGCGCTGGTCACGAGCAGCCCGGTCTTGAGTCGCCTGCGCCCCCCGCCGACCGGATCGAGGGGGGCCGGGGTGTAGGCGGGCAGCGCGTCGCGGGGCTGTAGCCACGTCGAGGCCGCGATCGCGCCGTCGGCGTCCTGAAGCTGGAAGATCGTCGGCCACTCGACGGGGCGCGCGAGCCCCTCGGCGCCGTCGAGGAGCACGCGTCCGCGCGCTGGACGCGCGAGCGGCGTCGTCTTGCCGGTCTCGAGCGGGAAGCGCGTGTAGAGCTCGCGCACCTCGTGCCCCTTCGGGATCAGGCTCTCGGGCAGCTCGAGCCCGGGCGCGGCGGATCGGGCCGCCGCGAATGCGCGGACCGTCGCGTCCTCGTCGCGCGCGACGAAGCGCTGGAGCCCCTGGAGTCGGTGGTAGCGCCCGGCGATCTCTCGCGGGACGGGGGCGTCGAGGCAGGGCAGCGCGAGCGCCGCGGCGTCGGCGGAGCTGAGGAAGTCGTCGAGACGCACCGCGCCGAACGCGGCCTCGGCGGCGTCCAGCACCGCCGCCAGCTCGTCGGGCGCGACGGCCCGCGCGCACTCCTCCGCCCGGACGGATCCGGGAACGAGGAGCGCGAGGAGTGGGAGGACACGAGGACGCATCGGCTACAGCATTCCCGGACGGAGACCTTTCGCACAACCCACCTAAGCGGGCGGTGGCCAGATCGCGTTCACGCTCGGGCGATCGGGCAGGTAGACGACGTGCACCGGCTGACCGGGGCGACGCGTCGCGTGCACCGGATCGAAGCAGCTCACCGACCCGCCCACCGTGGCGCCGCCCGCCTCGAACACGTAGTCGACCCGCCACGGGTGGCGGCCGTTCACCGCGGTCGACGTGTCCTCCGAGACCCGGACGATCTGCCCGTCGGCGTGCACCCCGTTCGCGTAGGCGGCGAGCGCGCGCTGCGCTGCGCGGAGCGACGGCACGCCGACCGCCAGCCCCGGGATCATGAACAGCACGCCGCCGAGCGAGCCCAAGCACATCGGTGGCAGCAGGAACGACGCCAGGCAGAAGCTGAACGAGAAGACCACGCCGATCCCCGTGAACAGCACGCCGAGCATCACCCCGAGGTTCCCCCACACCAACTTCTTCAGGCGGTAGCTCCCGGGCATGTGGCGCGGCGCGGGCGGGGGCGGCGGGCCGGGGTCCTGGCCCGGCGGCATCGGCAGCGGCCCCGCGCAGCTCACGCAGTTCGTGCGCGGGCCCAGGTTCACCGTGCCGCACCACCCGCACGCTCGGCTCAGCTGGTCCATCGTCGGTCCTCGAAAGGCGGGGAATCATCGCACAGGCTGTGCCGGGAGTACGCAGCCGGCGGACGACGGTGCGCATCGGGGATAGCCGAACGCGACCGCGACGAGGACCGCATGAAGGCGCTGACGCTATTCCTGATCGCCGGCTGCGCGGTGTCCGAGCCGCCGCCCGAGCCGCCCGCGGCGCGTCCGGCGGACGGCGACGGCCCCTACGCGGTCGGCGCGACGACCCGCTCGTTCGTCGACGCGCGTGGCGTCACGCTCACGGTCGAGGTGTGGTACCCGGCGACGCCCGAGGCGGACGCGGTGCCCGAGGCCTACGGCGAGCTCTCGGTCGCGCGGGCGGCCTATCGGGACGCGCCGCCGGATCGGCGCGGGGCGCCCTATCCGCTGGTCGCGTTCTCGCACGGCAACGGCGGGATCCGCTACCAGTCGACGTTCCTCACCGAGCGCCTCGCGTCGCACGGCTTCGTCGTCGTCGCGCCGGACCATCCGCGCAACACGCTGCTCGACTACGACGCCGACGCGATCGCCGAGGTCGGGCTCGCGCGGCCGGGGGACGTGTCCGCGGTGGTCGACTTCGCGCTGGCGCTGCCCGAGGGCGATGCGCTGGTGGGCCTCGTGGAAGACGACGGCTTCGCGATGGTCGGCCACTCGTTCGGGGCGTGGACGAGCCTGCTCGTGGGCGGCGGAGTGGTCGACGTCGCCGCCACCGTCGCGCACTGCGCCGAGACGCCGACGCCCGGCTGCGACTTCTTCACGTTCGCGCCCGACGCCGACGTCAGCGTGACCGTGCCCGACCCGCGCGTGCGTGTCGTCACCGCGCTCGCGCCCGGCGCGTGGTTCACGTTCGGGGCGACGGGCCTCGCGGACGTCGCCGCGCCCCTGGTGATCGGCGGGCGGCTCGACGAGGACCTGCCCTACGACAGCGAGATCCGGCCCAGCTACGAGGCGCTCGGGGCACCCAAGGCGATCGCCACGCTGGAGCGCACCGGGCACTGGAGCTTCACCGACCTGTGCGAGCTCGTCCCGCTGATCGTCGACTGCACCGGCGAGGCGGGCGGCTACACGGACCCGGCGCGCGTCCGCGCGTGGACGAACACGCTGGTCACCGCGCACCTGCGCGTGGCCTTCGGCCTCGCGCCGGACGACGCCGCGTGGCTGTCCGCCGCCGCGTGGGCGGAAGAGCCCGACCTCACCTGGGAGGCCGCCCCCTGAGTCCGGCCGCCGCTTACCCCGTGGGCCGGCCGTCCCGGCCGGCCGCCGCTTGCCCCGTGGGCCGGCC
>CAYQSE010000313.1:0-5342 GCA_964419905.1 uncultured Enterobacteriaceae bacterium | reverse complement strand
AGGAACTGCAGGCCGCGGTTCGTGTACTTCTTGGCGATGGACACGACGAGGCGCAGGTTGGCCTCGACCAGCTCGCACTTCGCCTGCTCGGCGAGGGCCTCGCCGCGCTTGAGATCGGTGGCGGCGTCCTTGAGCATGTCGCGGCTCATGCCGGTGACGCGCTCGAGCTTGCGAACCTTGCGGAGCTCGCGGCGGACGCGGCTGTCGAAGTCGCGCCAGCGCTCCTCGGTGATGCCCGTCTTGCGGATGACGTCGCGGCCACCGCCTTCGATGTTGCGTCGCACCTGGCGAATCGACCGGCGGAGGTCCTTCATGGGCAGGCGGGCGTCGCGGGCCACGCGCTCGATGTCCTTCTCGCACTTGGCGATCCGGGTGTAGGCCTCCTGGATGCGGTACGAGATGATCTGGATCTGCCGCTTGGTGAGGTCGAGCGTGTCGAGGTGGCAGTAGAGCATCTCGCGGATGTCGTCGGCGCGCTCCTCGGCCTCGCCCAGCTTCTTCTTCGACTTCGCCTTGGTGAGGTCGACCAGGCAGTCCTGGTACTCCTTGCTGAGCTTGCCCGCGAGGTCGTAGGCCTCTTCCAGCGTCATGCCCTCGCTGGTCTTCACGCGCCGCGGGCGCTTGCCGGAGCGCAGCGCCTTCTGGATGCGCGCCTCGTCCTCCTCGATCAGCTCGCGGATGAACTCGACGGCCATCGGCGCGGTCAGCACGATCTGCTTGACGGTCATCTCGCCGTCTTCGATGCGCTTCGCGATCTCGATCTCGCCCTCGCGCGAGAGCAGTGACACCGAGCCCATCTTGCGGAGGTAGACCCGGACCGGGTCGTTGGAGCGGGCGGCCTCTTGCGGCTTCTCGGGCGTCTGCGCGGCGCCGCCGCGGCGCTCGGCCTCGCGCCGCTTGCGCTGCTCGTTGACCACCTCGATGTCCATGTCCGAGAACAGGATCATCACGTCGTCGAGGCGCTCGCTCGACACGAGATGCGTCGGGAGGACGTTGTTCATCTCCTCGTAGGTGACGTAGCCGCGCTTCTTGCCCATGTTGATGAGCTGCTGGACTTCCGCGAGGTCCTTGGGAGACGTCATGGGGCGGCTACTCCGTACGACAGGTGCTTGAAAGGGACGATGCGAGGGGATGCCTCGGCGCATGACCCGTTCTCGCGCATCGCGCAAGGGGGAAGAGCGAGACAACGCGTGACAAGATCGACCCGGGATGTCGGAGAACGTCACAGGCCCGCAATGTGCAGGTATCCAGCGAACTCTCGGTCGCCGCGAGCCAGGGCGGGCCGCCGTAGGGCTGGCCTACGAGACGCGCGCTACTCACGGCTGGCTGGGACGTCGACAACGATGGAGCGATAACCAAGCCCGCAAGCCCGTGTCAACAAATCATTGCACCCCGGGGCTTGCGGTGACGGACTCCTCGGCGAGCAGCGCGATGAACCCGAGCAGGTCCCCGCTCGCCAGCGCCTGCTTGATGCGGGTCTTGCGCTGGACCAGCGCCGCGCGCGCGCGCAGCAGCGCGCCGGCGTCGGAGCGGCCTCCTTCGCGCAGCGCCTGGTCGAGGTGCGCGAGCATCGCCTCACGTCGGGGCCGTGCGAGCGCGTCGAGGATCTGGCAGAGTCCCGACGCCGCCTGGTCGGCCGCGTACAGGTCTTCGCGCGCCACGACGGCCGACAGCGTACGGGCCAGACCCGGATCGCGGGCGTCGGCGAGCACGGCGGCCACCGGCTCGCCCGAGAGCAGTCGCGCGACGAGCCCGGCGAGCTCCGGCGGCCCATCGAGCAGGCCCGGGTCGGCCCGCGTGATCACGTCCGCGACCTCGTCGCGCCGGTGCACCACGAGCCACAGGACGTGCACCATCTCGCGGCTGGGGCGCCATCCCGCCGTCTGCGGGGAAGCGGCGTGGTCGACCGGCGGTGCGGGCTGGCGCTTGAGCTGCTCGAGCAGGGCGCCCTCGCCGACGCGCAGCAGGCTCGCCATCTGGCTGATCACCGCGGGCGGCAGCGCGCGTAGCAGCGGGAGGACCTCCTCGACGAGCGCCGCCTGGGTGGCCGCGCCCTCGCCCATCTGCTCGCGCTTGCGCCGCACCCACCACTCGAGCAGCGGCGTCTTGCGGGCGAGCGCCTGCTCCATCGCCTCCGCGCCCTGCGTGCGGATCAGCTCGTCCGGGTCCTTGGCACCGGGCAGATCGAGCCGCCACGGCTGCAGCCCGATGCCGAAGAACATCTTCAGCGCGCGCTCGGCGGCGCGGCTGCCCGCCTCGTCGGCGTCGAACAGCGCGACCACCTGTCGGGTCATCCGCCGCACCTTCTCGAGGTGGTCTTCGGTGAGCGAGGTGCCGCAGGTCGCGACCGTCTCCTCGAACCCCGCCTGGTGCAGCGCGATGACGTCCATGTAGCCCTCGACCACGAGGATGCGGTCCTTGCGCTGGATGGCCTGCCGCGCGCGGTCGATTCCGTAGAGCACCTTCGACTTCTCGTAGACCGGCGACTCGGGCGTGTTCATGTACTTCGGGCCGTCGCCCTCGAGGATCCGGCCGCCGAACGCCAGCACGCGGCCGCGCTCGTCGCGGATCGGGAAGATCACCCGCGCGCGGAGGAAGTCGTAGCGGCCCGAGCCGCCCTGGCGCTGTCGTGCGAGGCCGACCTCCTCGACGAGGGCCTCGGGGAAGCCCTTGCGGTGCAGGTGGTCGACCAGCGCGGTCCATGCGTCGGGCGCGAAGCCGAGCCGCGCGTCGCGGATGGTCTGCTCGGAGAGCCCGCGACGCTCGAGATACGCGCGGCCAGCGGCCCCCTCGGGGCGGGTCCACAGCACGCTCTCGTAGAACGCGGCGGCGGCCTCGAGCACGTCGTAGGTGGTCGCGCGCCGCTTGAGCTGCTTGCGCTCGTCGGGCGTGAGCTCGCGCTCCTCGATCGTGACCCCGGCGGGCCCGGCGAGCTCCTTGACCGCCTCGATGAACGACAACCCCTCGAGCTGCATCAGGAAGCGGAACACGTCCCCCGAGGCCTGGCAGCCGAAGCAGTGGAACAGGTGCTTGTTCGGCACCACGTGAAAGCTCGGCGTCTTCTCCTGGTGGAACGGGCACAGCCCGACGTAGCTGTTGCCGCGCCGCTGGAGCGAGACGAACCGCTGCACCACCTCGACGATCTCGGTGCGCTCCCGGACCTCGTCGATCAGGTGCCGCGGGATCCGGGACATCGAGCTCCTAGGCGACGAGCGCGTGGCGCAGCTTCAGCGGGTCGCGCTCGTCGTCGCTGGCGCGGCCGACCTGGGCGCCCAGGCCGCGCAGCTTGCCGACGAGGTCCTCGTAGCCGCGGTCGAGGTGGTAGATACGCAGCACCTCGGTGAGCCCCTCGGCCGCGAGCCCGGCGATGACCAGCGCGGCGCTCGCGCGCAGGTCGGAGGCCATGACCGGGCTGGACTGGAGCCGCCCGCGCCCGTGCACCACCGCGGTGTTGCCTTGCGTCTCGATCTCGGCGCCCATGCGTCGCAGCTCGGCGGCGTGCATGAAGCGGTTCTCGAAGATCGTCTCGACGAGGGTGGACGTGCCCTCGGCGAGGCACGCGAGCGTCATGAACTGGGCCTGCATGTCGGTCGGGAAGCCCGGGTAGGGCTCGGTCGTCACCTCGAACGCGCGCAGCGGGCCGCTGCGGGAGAGGTGGATGCGGTCGGCCTCGGTGCGCACCTCGCAGCCGGCCTCGACGAGCTTGTCGAGGACGGCGCCGAGCAGCGTCGGATCGGTGTCGACGACCTCGATGGCGCCGCCGGTGGCCGCTGCGGCGACCAGGTAGGTGCCGGTCTCGATGCGATCGGGCAGGATGCGCCACGGGCGAGAGGCCGGCGTCAGGCGCGGCACGCCCTCGACGACCAGGGTGTCGGTGCCCAGCCCCTCGATGCGTGCGCCCAGCGAGATCAAGAACCGACCGAGGTCGACGACCTCGGGCTCGCGCGCCGCGTTGCGGATCACCGAGGTGCCCTGCGCGAGCACGGCGGCCATCAGGATGTTCTCGGTGCCGGTCACCGTCGGCACGTCGAGGTCGATCTCGGCGCCACGAAGCCCGTCGGTGCGGCCGATCACGTTGCCGTCGCGCAGCTCGAACGTGCAGCCGAGCGCCTCGAGCCCCTTGAGGTGCTGGTCGATCGGGCGGACGCCGATCGCGCAGCCGCCGGGCAGCGCGACGATCGCCTGGCCCTCGCGCGCGAGCAGCGGCCCGAGCACGAGCACCGACGCGCGCATCCGGCGAACGACGTCGTAGGGCGCCTCGCAGTACGCGACGCGCGCGGTGTCGACCCGGGTGGTGGGGCCAGCGAGGCTCGGGCAGCCCATGCGGCCGAGCATCGACAGCGTGTGGCTCACGTCGGCGAGCTCGGGCACGTTCGCGATGCGGTGCTCGCCCGGAGCCAGCAAGGTGGCGATCAGGATCGGGAGCGCCGCGTTCTTCGCCCCCGAGGCCCGGACGGTGCCGTGCAGGGGGTGACCGCCTTCGAGGATCAGCTTCTCCATCCTGACTCCAGAGCGCGTCCCCGCGAGGGGACCGGGTTGTGTAACGCAGCGACGCGGGACGGGGAATGCAGGGAGCGTGCCGGCCGGGAAGCGCCGTGACGCGAAGGCTCGGGCCGCGCGCGCGACCGATCGTGGATAGGGATCTCTGCCCGGTAGATCAGGAGGTCTTCGATGCTCGGTTGGTGGCTGGTCGCGCAGGCGCTCGCCGCGGGGCCGTGGGCGGGGATCGACCCGAGCGGTCTGCGCGGGCTCGAGCCGCCGGTGTTCATGGCGCCGCAGGCGGGCTGGACGGCCGATCTGCGGGGCGAGCCAGGGGCGCGCGTGCGTGTGTTCGTGGGGCGCGACGTCGCCGAGGCCGAGGCATGGCTCGCGACAGAGCGCGATCGGCTCGCCCGTACCTCGCCGCGCTTCCCGCTCGGCGACGAGGCGTGGGGCAACGGCCAAGGGCTGATGATCGCGCGCGACGGCAACGTGGTGGTCACCGTGCGCCGCGCCGACGCCGCGGTCGACGTCGCCCGGCAGCTCTTCGACGCGCTCGTCGAGGCGACCCCGTGGCCCGCCTCGCCCTCGCTCGACGTCGCGGGGCGCACGGCCCGCGTCGAGGGCGATTGGGCGCAGGTGACCTTCCGCGCGTCCGGGATCACCGATCCGGCGACGTTCCTGCCCCGTCCGCTCAGCGTCGTGCCCACCGGCCCCACCGAGGCGCGCGTGGAGGCGGAGCCCCGCTGGGTCGAGGTCCGGGCGTGGGACGCGTTCGGCCGGTACGCCGACGCTCGCTGGACCGTCGCGCGTCCCGAGCGCGTGGAGACCCCCAGCCGATGACGTGGGCCGGCCGTCCCGGC
>CAYQSE010000312.1:0-5344 GCA_964419905.1 uncultured Enterobacteriaceae bacterium | reverse complement strand
CATCCGCTCGGGCAGGCAGACGGTCGGCCGGGACGGCCGACCCACGGTCAAGGTGCAACCCAGCCATCCGCTGGACCGGGCAGCAGGTCGACCGAGGTGGCTACGCGCCGAGGAGCGCGCGGATGCGCGCTGCGCGGTGGTCGAACATCGCGCGCACGCTGTGCCGGAACAGCAGGTGGTGCGCGACGCGCCCGAGCACGCCCCAGCCGGGATCGTAGGTCACCTCGTCGATGAGCCGCGTGCCCTCGCCGTCGGGCTCGAGCCGATACGCGTGGCGCCACGCCCGCAGCGGCCCGCGCGCCTGCTCGTAGGCGAACGCGCGCGGCGGCTCGTACGCGACGATGCGGGTGCGCCAGCGGAAGGGCACGCCGTACATGCGCACGCGGTAGTCGATCAGCGCGCCCTCGGCGATGGGCCGCGTCGGGTCGGTGACCCAGCCGAGCTTCAGGAACGACGGGGCGATGCGCGCGAGGTGCTGCACGTCGGTGAAGAACGCGAACACCTCGTCGATCGGGCGCGGGATCGCCTGGACACGGCGGAAGGCATACATCGCGGCGGGCCTACACCAGCTCTTCGGGGGCCTGCTGGTCGGTGAGCGGATCGCTCGCGTGCGGATCGACGTCGAGCTCGATGAACACGACCTCGCCGTCGCGCACCGTCGCGCGCACCGCGCGCGGCGCGTCCTGCTGCTCGGCGGCGATCAGCAGGTGCGACAGCGGCTGCGCGACGAGGTCGTCGATCGCGCGCAGCACAGAGCGCGCGCCGAACTTCGCGTCGGCGCGATGGCCGGCGCACAGATCGACGACGGCCTGGGTCCACGACAGGGTGAGGTGGACCTCGGCGGCGCGCTCGGCGAGGCCCTGCAGGTGCATGCGCACGATCTCGACGAGGTGGTCGGGCGCCAGCGCGTTGAACAGGACGATCTCGTCCATCCGGTTGAGCAGCTCGGGCCGGAAGTAGGGGCGCACCTGCTCGAGGGCGGCCTCGCGGTCGTCGCTGGCGCGGTTGCCGAAACCCAGCCGCCCGCGGTGCGCGTGCTCGCTGCCCGCGTTCGTCGTGAGCACGAAGAACGCCTCCTGCGCGGCGATCTTTCGGCCCTCGGAGTCGGTCAGCGAGCCCTCGTCGAACAGGCTCAAGAACATCGTCTGCACGTCGGGGTGCGCCTTCTCGAACTCGTCGAGGAGGACCACCGCGTAGGGCCGCGTGCGCAGCGCGCCGGTGAGCTGCCCCTCGTCGCCGTGCCCCGCGTAGCCGGGCGGCGCGCCGACGAGGCGGCTGCCGCTGAACTTGTCGGTGTACTCGGACATGTCGAGCTTGATCAGCGCGCCGCCCTCGGGGAACAGGAAGTCGGCGAGCGCGCGCGCGAGCTCGGTCTTGCCCACGCCGCTCGGGCCGACGAACAGGAACACGCCGCGGGGGCGGGCCGCGGTGCGCAGCCCGGCGCGGGACAGCCGCACGCTGCGCGCGAGCGCCGCGGTGGCGGAGTCCTGACCGACCACGCGATCGCGCAGGTAGGACTCGATGTTCGCCATGCGGTGCCGCTCGGCCTCGGTGAGGCGCCGCACCGGGATGCCGGTGCGCTCGGCGACCACCTGCGCCACCACGTCGCGGTCGACGCGCCCGAGCCCGGACAGGCTCGCCTCGGCGCACGCCTCGTCGAGCACGTCGAGCGCCTTGTCGGGCAGCCGTCGGTCGGGGATGAACCGGACGGCCATGCGCACGCACGCGCCGAGCGCTTCAGGATCGATCGTGACCTCGTGGTGATCGGCGTACAGGCCCTGCACCTGCTCGAGCAGCTCGGTCGACTCGTCGATCGATGGCTCCAGCACGTGGATCGGGTGAAAGCGCCGCTCGAGCGCCGAGTCGGCCTCGAAGTGCTTTCGGTACTCGGCCACCGTGGTCGCCCCGATCACGGTGATCTCGTTGCGCGCGAGCGCCGGCTTCAGGATGTTCGCCGCGTCGAGCGAGCCGCCCTCGGTGCGCCCTGCGCCGACGAGCGTGTGGATCTCGTCGATGAACAGGATGATCCCGGGGTTCTCGCGGGCCTCCTTGATGATCGCCTTCAGGCGCTCCTCGAACGTGCCGCGGTACTTCGTGCCGGCGACGAGCGAGCCCATCGACAGCTCGATCAGCCGCACGTTCGCGAGGCGCGCGGGCGCCTCGTCGGTCGCGAGCAGCTTGGCGACGCCCTCGACCACCGCGGTCTTGCCGACGCCGGGGTCGCCGAGCAGCAGCGGGTTGGCCTTCTGGCGGCGCACGAGCGTCTTGAGCACCGCGCGGATCTCGTTGTGCCGACCGATGATCGGGCCGAGGCGCCCCTCGCGGGCCAGCGCGGTGAGGTCGCGCCCCTGCTCGTCGAGCGTCGGCGTGGCGCTCTCCTCCTCGTCGGCCGGCAGCTCTTCGTCCTCGGTGCCGCGAAGCTGCGCCTCACAGAACGTGCGGCCGTCGACCGCGAACTGGCTCTGCGGATCGAGCGAGAGCGCCTTCTTCCACAGGGGCAGCGCGTCGACGAACCGCCCGAGCGAGTTCAGCGCGGCGGCCTTGCCTTGGATCGCGAACGCGTGCTTGGGCCCGATCGCGAGGGCCTTGTCGAAGTAGACGAGGCTGCCTTCGTGGTCGCCGAGCATCCGCATCGCCTCGCCGCGCCCGGCGAGCGCGTAGAGGTAGTCGGCCTTGAGGCCGAGCGCGCGGTCGTAGGCCGTGAGCGCCTCGGGGTACTGCTCGTTCTTGCGGTAGGCCTCGCCTACGTTCGTCGCCGCCTGGTGGCTCTTCGGATCGAGCTCGAGGCAGCGCTCGTAGGCCTCGATCGCGTTGCGGAACTGGCGGTCGTCCTCGTACGCCATCCCGAGCCGGAGGGCTGCCTCGGCGAACGTGGGGTCGAAGTGCAGCGCGCGCTGGAAGTTGTGGACCGCGGCGGCGTAGTCCTTGTCCTTGTGGAACGAGCGCCCGCGATCCAGGGACTCGCGGGCGCGGGCGCGGTCGCGGCGCTGCGCGGGCGGGCCGCTCGACACGTTGCGCGAGGGCAGCGCGACCGCGTCGCCGTCGGCGCGCGCGAGCTGGCGCTCGCAGTGGGCGAGGCCGCGCGTGACGAACACGCTGCTCGGATCGGTCTCGAGCGCGCGGCGCCACAGCGGGAACGCCTCGGTGTAGCGGTGCAGCGCGTTGAGCGCCGACGCCTTGCCGCACAGCGCGAAGAAGTGGTTCGGGCGGAGCGCCAACGTGCGGTCGAACCAGCCGAGCGCCTCCTCGAACTCGCCGAGCATCCGCAGCGTGTCGGCGCGGCCGGCGAGCGCGCGCAGCACCTCGCCGTGGCGCTCGAGGATGACGTCGTAGGCAGTCAGCGCGGCGTTGAGCTCACCGGCGCGGCGCAGGGCCTCGGCGCGCCCGAGCGCCGCGTCGAGGTGGCCCGGGTCTCTCGCGAGGGCCTCCTCGCACGCCTGCGCGGCCTCCGGGTAGCGGCGCTCGTGCTCGAGCGCGCGGCCGAGCTGGAACCAGGCCTCGGCCCACCCCGGATCGGCGCGCGTCGCCTCGGTGAACGCGCGGAGCGCCTCGACGCCACGCCCGTGCTGTAGCGCCGCCTGGCCCGCCTCGACCGCGCTGCGCGCGCTGGCGCGATCGGGCAGCGCGGGGGGCGCGAGTGCGCCGTGCCGCCGCGCGAGGTCGATCTCGCACTGCCGCAGCCCGACGTGCGCGGGCCCCTGGCCGAGCTCGAGCGAGGCGGCGCGCTGCCAGAACGGCAGCGCCTCCTCGAAGCGTCCGAGCGCGGACAGCGCGCTCGCCTTGCCCCACAGCGCGCGCTGCGCCTCGGGCGCGCGGCGGATCGCGCGGTCGAACCACGGCAGGGACTGCGTGAGCGCGCCGGTGGTGCGCAGCACCTCGGCGCGCCCGAGCAGCGCCTCGACCAGCCCGCCGTCGGCGCGGAGCGCGCGGTCGAACGCGGTGAGCGCGCGCTCGTCGTGACCGAGGAGGCGCAGCTGCTCGCCGAGGTGGGCCGCCGCGAGCGCCCACTCGGGTGCGAGCGCATGCGCGCGCTCCAGGGACGCCATCGCCTCGTCGAGCCGCTGATCGGCGGCGAGCGCGAGGCCCCACGCGAGCGCGACGCGGGCCTCCTCGGGCTCGGCCGGGGCGGGGAGCTCGGGCGCGCCTCGGGCCGCGGCGAGGCCCGCCACGATCTCGGTCGAGGTGGGGTCGGCGAGGGCCGCCTTCTCGAACGTGACGAGCGCCTCGTCGCGGAGCCCGAGCGCCGCGAGCGAAGTGGCCTTGCCGTGCAGCAGGAGCGCGCGCCCAGGCGCGTGGATCAGCGCCGCGTCATAGGCGCGGGCGGCCTCGTCGTGGCAGCCGGCGTTCCGCAGCGCGTCCGCGAGCCCCTGCTGCAGATCGACGCGATCCGGCGCCAGCGCGATCAGGTGGCGCCACGCGTCCACGGCCTCCGAGGCGCGGCCCAGCCGCTCCTTGCACCGCGCGAGGTGCAGCGCCGCCTCGAGGTGGGTCGGCTCGTCGGCGAGCACCCGCGCGAAGGCCTCTGCCGCGCGCCGCGGATCACCCGCAGCCAGCGCGTGCAGGCCCTCTTCGTAGGTCTCTCGGCTCTCGGGCTCTCGCATCGCCGACGCTCCCCTGGAGGCCTCACTCTGCCATGGCGCACGCCTCGGCAGAAACCTATGCGCGGATGAAGCCTCGGCAGCCCCTGGGTTGTCAAACCCTGTGACGCGCGATCAGACGTCGATGTCGGCGACCTGGTCGGCCCGGTCCATGATGAAGTGGAAGCGCGGCGCTGCGTCCTTGCCCATCAGATCGGTGATCGTGTTCTCGGTGATCATCGGCTCGTCGAGGGTCACGCGCAGCAGCCGGCGGCGCTCGGGGTCGAGCGTCGTCTCGAACAGGGTCTTGGGCGGCATCTCGCCGAGCCCCTTGAACCGCGTGATCTCGGGCTTCGCGCGCGCGGGCAGCCCCGCGATGATCCGGTCGCGGTCGGCGTCGTCGAGCGCCCACCACGTCTCTTTGCCGACGTTGATCCGGTACAGCGGCGGCTGCGCGATGTAGACGTACCCTTCACGCACCAGCGGGGTCATGTACCGGTAGAGGAAGGTGAGCAGCAGCGTCGTGATGTGGTGCCCGTCGCTGTCGGCGTCCATCAGCAGGATCAGTCGCCCGTAGCGGAGGCGATCCTCGCGGAAGTCCTTGCCCATGCCGCAGCCGAGCGCGGTGACGATGTTCGAGAGCTCCTCGTTCTGGAGCACCTTCGCGAGCGTCGCCTGCTCGGCGTTGAGCACCTTGCCGCGCAGCGGCAGGATCGCCTGGGTGCGTCGGTCGCGGCCCTGCTTGGCCGAGCCGCCGGCGCTGTCGC
>CAYQSE010000311.1:0-5382 GCA_964419905.1 uncultured Enterobacteriaceae bacterium | reverse complement strand
CGCCGGCGGATGGCGCGGCCCAGGAATCGACCTCGGCGAGCGCCTGTTCGTAGCGATCGAGCGTGCGGGGATCGTGCGTCGCCGCGCGCACCGCCTTCGCCAGCTCCACCCGACCGATGCGCCGCGCGACGGTCACCCACCGGTCGACCGTGTGCGGCCCGACCACCCCGGCCAGCAGCGCCACCGCGCCCACGTCGAGCCCGTCGGCCACCGCGTCGTCGAGCGCCGGGTACCACTCGAGCGCCCACCCGATGCGGCGGTTGCGCTGCGTGGTGCGGCGCGACCACCCGAGCACCTCCTTCGCGAAGTCCCACCCCGAGTCGAAGCCCGCGAGCGACCACAGCGCGTGGTGATCGGCCACCGCCCAGGTGCGCGCGAGCACCGCCGCCCGCCCCCGCCGCACGGCCTCGATCGCTTCGATCTGCGCCACCGCGTCGGCCACCGACGCGGGCTCTTCCCACGCGCCGAGCAGCGCCTCGGCGGGCGCCCCGTCGGCGCACCAGCCCCAGTCGACCTCCTCGAACGTCGGCCGCGCCGGGCGCTCCCGTGCCGCGGCGAGGATCTCCGCTTCCGGGATGCGCTCCGCGAAGCACTTCAGCACGTAGGCGTCGATCTCGCGCACCGACGCCGACCGCCCCAGGCACAGCCGCGCCAGCCGCCGCGCGCGGCCGATCACCTCGGCGTCGTCGCCGTCGAAAAGCTCGAGCGGGGTGGGCGGGCGCTCCTCGAACGTGGGATCGAGCAGCCAAGCGGCCTGATCCGCCACCGCCACGCGCCCGGGCGCCTTCACCGCCACGCGCAGCGGCAGCAGATCGCGGCACACGGCGGCCTTCACCCGATCGAGCGAGCTCTCGACCAGGCGGACCACATCGCGCATCCACGAGTTGGTCCACCCCACGCGCTCACGGCAGAACGCGGTGAACGAGGAATAGCCGAGCACGGTGAGATCCTGCCGCTTGACCCACGCGAGCACCATCCCGAGCCGCAAGGCGAGCGCGCCGTCCTGCCTGGCTAGCCCCACCAGCCCATCGAGCAACGCGCGCGCGCGACCGGGCACGAAGTCGATCCCCCGCAGCGCGGCGTCGACGGTCGGGCGCGAGACGAGGTTGGTCATGGGGTGTGCGGCGGTCATGTCCACTACCCTATGATGGCACCCGACCAAAAACTGTCCGCCTCCAACGCGGCGCTCCAACAATTTTCGTGCCCCGACCTGCGCCATCGCGTCAAGCGGCCGGCCGGGACGGCCGGCCCACGCCTGCGAGGCAGCCAGGAGGTCGGCCGGGCCAGCCGCCCCACCCCAAAAGACGTGGGTCGGGCGTCTCGCCCGACCGCTTCCCGAGGCCGGCCGGGACGGCCGGCCCACGCCTGGGAGGCAGCCAGGGGGCCGGCAGCAACGGCCGGCCCGCCCCCAGACCCCTGAATCCGCGCCGCTACCAGCGCGCCCAGTACACCGCGCCCCACGCGACGACGCTGACGATCGCGGCGTTGACGGTGCTCGCCTCGGGGCGGGCGTCATCGGCCGCGGCCTCCGTCGTCGCGGCGCGCTGCCGGAGGGCCTGCCGTGAGAGGTACGCCGCCTGGTGCAGCACCAGCACGGCCTGGGTGAACACCGCGAGCCGCGCGCCGCTGAGCAGGACGGCGCCTGACAGCCCGGTCAGCCACGCGCCCACCGTGAGCCAGCGCGTGCGCCCCGGATCCGCGGGCGGCGCCTCGTCGCCCAGCGCCGCAGCCAGCGCGGCGACCGTGTCGTGCATCGCGTCCATCGCCCGGTTCACCCGCAGCGCGCGCAGCAGGTACAGCCCGCCCACGAGGTAGGCCACCCCCAGCAGCCGCAGCGCCGCCTCGACCCCCGCCTCGACGTTCATCGACGCGCCCTCCGTCCACGCACGGCGTGATAGCGCGCCAGCGTGCGCGGGACCGCCCGCTCCGCACCGTCAGGCCGCGCGATCACGGCCGCGTCGCCCGGCGCGGCATCTCGGACGCGACGGGGGGCCCCTCCTCAGGTCGTGTTCGCCACGTCGGGGAGGACCGCCTGGAGGTGCTCCACGATGTCAGGGGGCCGCGGGCTCACGATGGATCACATCTCTACGAAGCATTGCTGAAGGCGGGTTCACGAGGATCCAGGAACGTGGAGCGGGCGTCCCGCCCCACGTGATCTCGGGCCCCTGTCGAGAGGTGGGGGATCATGAGGCCGCGGGGAGCCCGAGCTGGAGCCTTCGCAGGCGCAGCCCTCCCGCGGCGCCGCGGTCGCTGCACATCCGCGAATACGCCGCCTTCCGAGTGCAGCATGCCGTCCCGCCCCAGCGGCTGCGTGTGGCGTGGCAGCCCCCACCCTCGCGCCGCGTGGCACACTCGGGATCGGAGGATCCGATGGACGAACGCGTGTTCCTGATCACCGGGCCGACCGGCAACACCGGCGCCCTCGTGCTGGACGCGCTGCGTGAGCGCGGGGTTCCGGTGCGCGCGATGACGCACCGCGAAGCGACCGCCGAGACGCTCCGCGCGCGCGGGATCGACACGGTGCGCGCGGACTTCGACGACCCCGACTCGCTGGCGCGCGCCCTCGTGGGCGTCTCGCGCGCGTTCCTCGTGTGTACGCCCGACGAGCGCCTCGAAGACCGCGAGTGCACGTTCGTCGACGCGGCGGCACGCGCCGGCGTGGAGCGGCTGGTGCTGATGTCGGCGTACGCCGCGGGGCTCGACGGCCCGTCGGGGATCTGCCGCGCGCACGGCGCGGTCGAGGCGCACCTGATCGCGTCGGGTGTCCCGCACGTGATCGTTCGGCCGCACGGGTTCATGCAGACCTTCGTGCTCGGCAGCGACGCGATGATCCGTGACGGCGGCGTGTACGTGATGCCCATGGGCCAAGGGCGCGCCCCGCTGGTCGACGTGCGCAACGTCGGCGAGGTGTGCGTCAAGGCGCTGCTCGAGGACGGCCATCTCGGACAGGCCTACGACGTGACGGGCCCCGAGGCCCTGACCTTTGGCGAACAAGCCGCGCTGCTCGGCGAGGCGCTCGGGCACCCGGTCACCTACCTGAGCGGCAGCGACGCGGGCCTGATCTACATGTTCTGGCTGCTCAACGTGCCGCCGTTCACACTCGAACACCTGCGCAACATCGCACGCTGCATTCGCAACCACGAGCTCGGGGAGGTCCACGACACGCTGGAGCGCCTGGGCGTCCGCCCGATCCCGTACGCCGAGTTCGCACGCGACTACGCGCGCGGCGCCGTGTCCACCGCGACGTCGTTCCCGAAGCCGAAGGGACTGTTCGCGCGCGCGCAGATCGCGGCGATGAACACGCTGCTCACGACGGGGGTAGCGCTCCACCGCCGGGTGTTCGGCGCCTGATCCCCCACCGACGCGCGACTGTTCGCTGGTGAGCAGCCGCCCTCACTGGATCCGCTTGATGACGAGCGATGCGGAGACCGGCATGGCGCCGCCAGCCACCGGCGTCAGGGTCAGCGCCGCGGGGTTTCCCGCCGGGTTCCGGATGCTCAACAGCGCGTTCTCCACGGTCGTGACGATCAAGACCGCGTTCGAGATCTGGGACGTACCCGTTGCGCGTCCAGCCACCGTGTGCGCCTGCGGCACGCCATCGAGCGCGAGGACGAGCTGTCCGGCTTCGGAGATGCTCACCTGCCAGCTGACCTCATAGACCCCGACCAACGGCAGCAAGAACTCACCGTCGCTGACCCCGATGATCCCGCTCGCCGGACCATCCTGCGGGAAGGGCACCGCCGTCCCCGACGCGACCGTGGCCGCGCTGTCGCTCGGCATGAGCGCGTAGAAATACCCGAAGTCCAGGATCCAGGACGGGCCGGTGGCACCGGTCTCGCCTTGTGGGCCCTCAGGTCCGATGGCTCCGACGGCCCCCGTCTCGCCCGCCGGGCCTTCGGCGCCGGCCGGGCCCTCCGGGCCCTCGGGTCCGATGGCGCCCGCTTCACCGTCGAGCCCGTCGCCGCCGTTGCACGCGAACGTGGTCACGGCCCCGATCACGAACATCGACCCGCCGTACGGACAGTCCGGGTCGCCCAGCGCCAGCGTGCTGCCGAGCACCGAGAGCCCGTCCTCACCCGGCAGCCCGGCCGGGCCCTCGGCGCCGGTCGCCCCCGCAGGACCCTCGGGTCCGACGGCGCCCTCGGCCCCGGTCTCGCCCTGTGGACCTGGGCTGCCGGGCAGACCGTCCTCGCCGGGCAGGCCGTCCTCGCCGTTGCAGACGTAGTCCACTCCGGTCGCGGAGGTGTAGGCGATGCCGCCGTTGGGGCAGTTGTCACCTGGGTCTTCGGTCGCGCTGGCGACGGCCTCGCCGTCCGCTCCGGCTGGACCGACAGGACCGCGCTCACCCGTCTCCCCGGTGGCACCCGCAAGTCCCTGCGGACCCTGCGAGCCGACGGCTCCTTGCGGGCCGGCCGGGCCGGGCAAACCGATGGGCCCTGCCGTGCCCGGTGGGCCGTCGCAGACGTAGTCGATCCCGGTCGCGGAGGTGTACGCGATCCCACCATCGGGGCAGTTCACCCCGGGAGGCTCGACGACGCCTGCCACGGACTGTCCGTCCGAGCCCGCCGCGCCGACGGGCCCCGTCGATCCCGGAGCGCCGTCGCAGACATAGAAGACACCGGTGATGGATTCATACGCGATCCCGCCGTACGCGCAGTTCACCCCGGGAGGCTCGACGCTGCCGTCGATGAGCGGATGTCCGACGACCTGGTCAGCGCACGCGGGCGCCAGCATGGCCAGGATGAGTGACGCCCCACCTGTTCTCCAGTTCACGTTCTTCTTCCTTCGTTCGCGGTTCGTCGAACAGCCTCGAATCACAGGAAGATGCAGTTTCCGAGCCACCGGTCGAAATCCGACGCGTTCGGGCACCTACGCGGATCGAGCCTCCCGTCGGCCCGCCGCGGTCGACCACATTGATGTCGCCCAAGCAGCCGGGGTGGGCAGAGTGATGCGCCAGCGCAGACGCGGCGGGGCGGCGCCGCTCCACCAGCTCGCACCAAGCCCAGGTGGGTCTCCGCGATCGCCCCCACCGCGCAGGGACTCGGTGCGCGTGGAGCCACCCCGACGGGCAGGCGGTCCCACAGCGCGGCCCCGGACAGCCCGGTCAGCGCGGGCGCGCGCCGAACCTGGGACGACAGCGCCCGCTTGCGGTCGACGAGCTGGCTCCAGCAGGACCGCGACGGCCCGCGGGCGTCCGCGAGATCGGCGTGGGTGAGGTGGCGCGCCGCCTGCCGTGCGACGGCGGTGGCGGCGTTGAGCCAGAAGTGCTGTGTGGCGGCCGGATGATTGTTCATGACGTCTCTCGTGTACGCACGAACAATCACCGTGAATGGACCGGCCGACAACGGCGGTTGGCGGCCATTCGTTTCCCACAAGGTTCTC
>CAYQSE010000310.1:0-5466 GCA_964419905.1 uncultured Enterobacteriaceae bacterium | reverse complement strand
CTCGCGGTGAGCGGCAGCGCGAGCTGGTGCGCGACCGGCGCGCGCGCCGCGGGGCCGAGCGCCGGCGCGATCAGCGACCGCACCGCCTCGGCGCGCCGACGCGCCGCGCCCGGTGCGAGATCTGGCGCGAGCGCGGTGATGGCGAGCACGATCTCGGGCGTCCCTGGCAGCTCGTCGGGATCCCGCCCGCGCATCAGGTGGTCGACCAGCGGCGTGCTCCACACGGCGCGCGCGTAGATCGCGGGACGGTCGGAGTCGGCATAGGCCAGCTCGAGGCCGAGCGGGGTGAGCCAGGTGTCGTCGGCGAGCTCGAGCAGACCGAGCCACTGGCCCGTGTGCAGGGTCGCGCGCACCCCCTGCGCGGACACGCCGAGCGCCTCCTCCAGCCCGCGCGCCGAACGCACGCCGCGCGCCACCATCTCCACCAGTCGCAGCACCAACTGCGGGCTGTCGGCGTCGGGATGCGGGAGCGCGGGCGACATCGCTTCGGCGTGCGCCCCGGCGGATTCACGGATGGACTCAGGTGATTTCGAGGTATCAACTTGACGTGACAATGCTTGCCTCGCTAGCCTCCTGTCGCGGACGCTGCGTCCGACCGTGAGGAGACATGCACCGCCTCGACAGGCGAATCCGGATTCTCCGCGGGAAGCGGAGCGGAGCCTTCGACACCAACCAGTACTACCTGGAGCGAGCCTTTCGCGCTCGGGTGGCGCGCAAGCTCCGCGTGTTCCTGCGCCGGATGGAGCCCGTCGTGCTGGTCACGCCCCGATGGAGCGAGGCGCACGCGTTCCTCGACGACCTCGCGGTCGATCTCGCGGTCGGCAAGCCGGCCATCGAGGCGCGCACGCTGTCGATGGGGCCGATGCTCGGTCGCTCGGTGCACGAGTCCCGTGCGTGGGTGATCCGAGCGCTCACCGAGTTCCTCGGCGAGCGCAGCGACGGCCCGATCGCGCAGGCGGTCGACCGCAACGGCTTCCGACACGTCGTCCAGGCGCAGCTTCGCCGCGTGCGCACCGGTCCGCGCCGGCTGCTGATGATCCACCAGCTCGAGCACCTCCACTTCGAAGCGCTGCACGACTTCCTGATCGTGTTCAAGGGCTACGTCGACGAGTCGGGGCCCGATCGCCGCCTGAACGTGCTCCTCGCCGGCACGGTCGACGTCCCAACCCTCGAGCTCGAGGACGCGGCCCACGTCGTGCTGGCCGACTACTCCGACGTCGAGGCGATCGAGCACCTCGCCGAGTTCACCGGCCCCTGCGACCCGGCGCTGCTCCGCCGCGCCGTGGACGTCGTGGGCGGCGTGCCGGCGATGCTCGATCGGCTCGGAGCCAGCGCTGAGGGGCGCGGCGGGCGCATCGCTTCGAACCGCGAGGAGCTGCTGCGCGATCTGGGCGCGCTCACCGACGAGGTCCGCGCCGCGGTCTCCATGGTGAGCGGCGACGAGCGCCTGTCCAGCCGGCTCGAGGAGATCGCGCAAGCGGGTCAGGTGCCCTACGACCCACAGCGCGACCTGTCGCTCGTCCGCGCGGGCCTCGTGCAGCCGCTCTACAGCGGGCTCTCGGCGCGAGCTTCGATCCGATCCCCGATGTTCACCGAGCTCGCGCTCAGCTGATCGGCCCCGATCAATCCTCGGGAATATCGAACTCGAACGCGATCTCGTCGCCGAACTCCGCCTCGACCTCGGCCCGCAGACGACGCATCATGCGGGCTTCCACCTGACGAATGCGCTCCTTCGACACGCCCCATCGCTCGCCGATCGACGCGAGGCTCTCGGGGTCGGTCGCGATCATGCGCGCCTTCCAGATGTCGAGCTCGCGGTCGTCGTCGAGGGTGGCGGCGAAGGCGTCGAACTTCTCCTTCATCAGCTCCCCGAGCTCCGACTTCGAGGCGTTGATCTCTGGATCGTTCGGGATCACCTCGGGCACGACCTCGGCGAGCATCCGACCGTCGCTGTCGTCTGCACCCGCGGGACCGTGGAGCGACAGCGCCGGCGCGCGCATGTGCTGATCCACCGCGTGGATCTCGGCCTCCTTCACCCCGAGTCGCTCGGCGAGCAGCTTCGGCGTCGGATCGATGCCCTCGGTGATCAGGCGGTTCCGCTCCTTCGAGAGCTGGAAGAACAGCTTGCGGCCCGCGCGGGTGGCGCCAAGGCGGACAAGGGAGAAGTTGTCCAGCAAGAACCGAAGGATCATCGCCCGGATCCAGTACTGGGCGTAGCTGCTGAACCGGATCTCCCGGTAGGGATCGTAGCGCGACAGGGCCTCGACGAGGCCGACGTTCCCCTCCTGGATGAGATCGAGGACGTTGGCCCACTGCCGGTGGTACTGGAACGCGATCTTGATCACCAGCCGCAGGTTGGCGGTGACGAGACGCTCTGCGGCCTCGGGATCGCCGGTGTCCTGGTAGCGAACCGCGAGGTCCTTCTCCTCCTCGGGGGTGAGCAGCGGATAGCGGCGCACCTCCGCGAGGTAGTACTGGAGCAGATCGCGGGAGCGCGTCAGGCTCCGCGGCGGCGGCTTGAGCAGCGGGAGTCCGCTCGGGACGGGACGCGGCTCGCGCGGCGCGGCGTCCCCCTCGGGGATCGTCTCGGGATCGTCGGTCGGTTCGTTGCCGTTCATGCGTCTCGTTCTACCCCAGTGGGCGTCCTGATCGGGTTGTGTTCGAGCAGTTGGCGGACGGCGAGCGCATCGCCGGCCACGAAGGGCGCGCCCCGCAGTTCCATGGGCGCGAGCGCGGCCCCCGTCAAGTCCACGACGATGCGCCCGGCCTCCTCGACCAGCAGCAGGCCGCAGCCGACGTCCCACATCGCCCACCGCGCGACGAGGGTCGCCGCAGCGCCGCCCGACGCCACCTGCGCGAGATGCGCCGCCGTGCAGCCGAGCGCGCGCACCTTGCCCGTCCACCGCAGCGGCGGCGCGCGACGATGGAACCGGGAAGGCAGGTAGAGGCTGTCGTTGCGTCCGATCTCGGTGAGCGGTTCCGGCGCGAGGCGAACGCCGTCGCGCCAGGCGCCGCCGCCACGCGCCGCGAACCACTGGTCGCCGAGCCGTGGCTGGTGGTAGGCGCCGAGCACCAGCCGCCCCCCCTCGGCGTAGGCGACGGTCGGGCCCCAATGCGCGAGGCCCTCGATGTAGGCGCTCGTGCCGTCGATCGGGTCGATGTACCAGGTGCCCTCGGAGCCCGAGACGCGCGCGCCCTCCTCGCCGAGCAAGGTCGCACGCGGCCAGGCGCGCGACAGGCCCTCCACCAGCACCTCCTCGCAGGCCCGATCGGCGTCGGTCACCTCGGTGCCGTCTGCCTTCAGGCGCGCGTCGAGGGCGTGTCGGCGGGCCAGCGCGACGCGTCCGGCGCGGGTGAGCAGCTCGGCGAGGAAGTCTCGGACCTCGGCATGGGGCGAAGCGGTGGACGTGGCGACCTCGTGGACACGGAGTGCGCGCCCCGTATCACGGCGGCGGACTCTCCCACCGCGGTCCGTCCTCGTGCTAGGTTCCCCGCCGGACCGTGGAGTCGGGTTGGCATCGGAAGACCTCCAACTGCTCGGGCCCCACGACGCGTGGCACGGTGCTGCGCACCGGGGCCGCCTCCACCACCCCGACGGCTCCGTCGAGGAGGTTCGCGTCCTCCTCGGGCCCGAGACGACCGCTGTGGACGCGATCGATCGCGCCCTGCGCGGCGCCGAGGCCGCGCTCGCCCTGCGCCACGAGGCGGTCGTCCCGTTGATCGGGCTGATGCCCTTCTCGGAGCGGATCGCGTGGGTGTACGAGGCGCGAGAGGGCCTCGGGCTCGTCCACACCATCGGCCAGGGCGAAGACGCGATGCTCTCGGCGCGTGCTGCCGCCGAGGTCATCGGGCGAACCGCCGAGATCCTGTGCGAGGTCGGGCCCGAGGCGTGGAACCATCCCGGGCCCGAGCCGGCCGACCTGCTGCTCACCGCGGGCGGCGACCTGCTGCTCGCCGGGTTCTCGAGTCCGTTCCCGCGCACGCCGGTGATGCGCGCCCCGCAGGGAGACGAAGGCGAGCAGGCGCTCGTCTACCGGCTCGGCGTGTTGTTCGCGCAGCTCGTCAGCGGAGCCATCCCGACCACCGCCTCGGATCGCGGCGCGCACGCCTCGGTCATTCGCCGCGCGCTGATCCGCTCGATGTCCCGCCCCGGGCCGGTCTTGTCGGAGCGATACGGCGACTGGCTCCGTGGGCTGCTCGCGTGGGATCCCGCCGAGCGACCGCCGCTGTCGAGCGTGCCGTCGGGGCTGCGGCTCGTCGCCGAGGGCACCGCGGGCCCCGACCTGCGCACCTGGGCCGCCGAGAACGTCCCGGCCCTGATCGCGCGCGTCGAGCTCTCGGCGCAGAAGCGCCGGTGGGGCACCGAGGGGGCGTTGCTCGGGCGGGAGCACAGCGGCAGGGGGACGCCCGGTGACGAGCTCGACGCCGCGGTGCTCGCGCGGCGGGTCGCGGTGCCCCCTTCGCCCACGCCCGCGGAGCAACGCGCCCTCCCGCCGCTGCCGGAGCGCGACGAAGACACGATGGCCGACGAGCCCACCCAGGAGCACCCATCGAGCGAGCCCGAGCTCATCGACTCCAAGCCACCGATCCGCGTCACCTCGCTGTTGCCGATGCCGGTGCAGGTCGGGCCGCCGCCCGAGGCGGTGCGTACGCGCCCGTCGCTCCCCCCGGGGTTCCTCGACGACACCACCGATCCGGAGCTGCCCGTGTCGCGGCTCGAGCGGACGTGGCTGACCCCGCGCGCGCTCTGGGCGGCCGGCGGCATGCTCGGACTCGTGGCGCTGCTCCTGCTCGCGATCAACCTCGCGCTGTGGGGCCGGACGCCCCCGCAGACCGTCACCCCGCCCCCGCGACCGTCGATCGCCGACGTGCTCGATCCCGAGGGGCAGGCGACACCCTCAGAGGGCAAGCCGTTCCGCCTGACGGTCCAGGGGCCCGAGGCGACGCCGCTGACCGTCCGCTGCGGGGCGGTGTACGCCGAGGGCGTGGGACGGGTGGTGGTGGAGGGCGTCCGCGCCGGAAACTGCGAGATCCGCGCGACCGTCGACGAGGTCGAGCAGTCGGTCGAGGTCGATCTCGTGGGGCCCTCGACCCTCGTGTGCACGGTCGCGGAGCGGCTCCGCTGCCGGTGATCGGCGTCGATATGCACCCGCTGAAGGCGTCTCTTCGCCGCAAGGATCGATCACGCGTAGATCCGCCCTTGTCAGTTCGGCTCCGGGACAGTAAGTACGGCCGTCCCATGGTGGGTGTAGCTCAGTTGGTTAGAGCACCGGATTGTGGTTCCGGGGGTCGTGGGTTCAAATCCCATCTCCCACCCCACTTCACATCGCCATTTCGTTTCGGGTCGGGCCTATAGCTCAACTGGCAGAGCAGCGGACTCTTAATCCGTAGGTTACAGGTTCGATTCCTGTTGGGCCCACCACCCTTTCCAGCCGCCGGGGGGCCCGCGGCAGCGGGGCGCCCGCG
>CAYQSE010000309.1:0-5497 GCA_964419905.1 uncultured Enterobacteriaceae bacterium | reverse complement strand
GGCTCGCTGTACCACACCGGCAACGGCGCGGCGCCCGGCGGCGCCGCGGGCGCCGGCGGCTCGGGCGGCACCACCGGCGTCACCGGCACCGCCGGCCAGAACGGCGTCCGCAGCTTCACCAACTAGAGGCGGACGACCCGGCCCGGGCGCGCGCCGGTGAGCTTGCCGTCCTCGGCGATGGCCTCACCGGCGACGAACGTGTAGCGCAGGCCCTCGGCGTCCTGCAGGAAGCGCCGCCCGCCGGCGGGCAGGTCGTGCACCATGCGCGGGGCGCGCAGCCGCAGCTTGTCGAAGTCGATCACGTTGAGGTCGGCGCGCTGACCCACCGCGATGGTGCCGCGATCGGTGAGCCCGAGGAACCGGGCGGTGTCGTGCGTCTGGAGCTTCACGAGGTGCTCGATCGGCAGCTTGTCGGCGCCACGGTCGCGGCCCCAGTACGAGAGCAGGAAGGTCGGGAACGACGCGTCACACACGGTGCCGACGTGCGCGCCGCCGTCCGAGAGCCCGGGCAGCGCGAGCGGGTGCGCGAGCATGTCGCGCACCGGGTCGAGGTTGCCCGCCGTGTAGTTGTAGAGCGGGAAGTAGAGCAGCGAGCGCCCCTCGTCCTCGAGCAGCGCGTCGTAGAGCACCTCGAGCACCGGGCGCCCCTCGCGCTGCGACGCGGCGAACAGGCTCGCCTCCATCGGCGGGCAGTAGTCGGGCGGGTCGCCGAGGCGGAACATGCGCATCGAGATCAGCGCGAGCTTGTTCAACAGCTCGTCCGCGATCGGCGGGATCGCCGAGCCGTCGCCGGCGACCGGCTCCCCCTTCTCGGACAGGATGCGCGCCCGACGCGCCGGATCGCGAAGTGCTTCGACCAGCTCGGGCAGCGGGAGGTGGCTGACCTCCTTGAACGACGGGAAGCCCATGAACGGGTGGAACGTCGCGTCGAGCCCGAGCAGGATGCCGATCGCGCGCGGTGCCACCTGCACGCGCACGCTCATGCCCTTGGCGTTCGCCGCCTCGGCGGCGCGCAAGATGCGGCGGTACTGGCCCGGCGACTGGTCGCGCTGCAGCAGAGAGACCGAGAGCGGGCGCCCGGCGGACTCGGCCATCGCCTCGAGCATCGCCCACTCGCTGTCGAAGCGATCGGCGCCGATGCCCATGTCGAAGTCGCTGACCGCCTGCACCACGCCGCGGTCGCGCCCGTGGAACGCCGCCGCGATGCCAGACAGCTCGCGCGCGGTGGCGTCGGCGGCGGGCGTGAAGTCGCCCTCGTTGGTGCGATGGTTGTCGGTGCGTCCGGTGCTGAACCCGACCGCGCCCGCGTCGAGCGCGCGCGCCAGCTCGTCGCGCATCGCGGCGATGTCCTCGTCGGTGGCCTGCTCGCGGTCGAAGCCGCGGTCGCCCATCACGTAGACGCGCAGCGCGTCGTGCGGCACCTGGCAGCACAGGTCGAACGCGTGCGGCATCGCGTCGAGCGCGTCCATGTACGACGCGAAGTCCGTCCACCGCCAGTCGATCCCCTCGTGCAGCGCGGTGCCGGGGATGTCCTCGACCCCCTCCATCAGCGCGATCAGCCGGTCGTGATCGCTGGGCTGCACCGGCGCGAAGCCGACCCCGCAGCTCCCCATCACCGCGGTGGTCACGCCGTGCATCGACGACGGCGCGAGGTCCGGATCCCAGGTGGCCTGCCCGTCGTAGTGGGTGTGCAGGTCGACGAAGCCCGGGATGACGAGCGAGCCCGTCGCGTCGATCTCGCGCGTGGCGCCCTCGGTGAGCTGCCCCACGGCGACGATCTTGCCGCCTAGCACGCCCACGTCGGCCACGAAGCCGGGCGCGCCCGTGCCGTCCACTACCGTCCCACCCACGATCTTCAGGTCGTACACCGGCACTCCACGTCGATGCCGCCCAGGTATGGGGCGGCAACCGCTCGGTCAACCTCCGGCGTAGAGTGTGACCCCGGTTGCGAACTCCTCGGCCATCCGCTTCGCCTCGGCCCACTGTGGGTGCCGCAGGATGACGAAGCCGTCCGACACGAGCGTCTGCATCCAGTCGCGCCGCTGCGCGCCCACCGGCAGGATCTGCTCGGAGCACACGAACGGGCGGTAGCGCGCGAGGAACGCGTCGAGCCCCTCGCGGCGCGTGATGCGACCGTGGCCGATCGCGCGCTTGAAGATGATCGCCACGTTGTATCGGCGCTCGGTGTTCCCCTCGAATCGACCGTGCGTGACCGCGCGCGCCCACTCGCGGAACAGGTCGACGTCGCTCGTGTAGTTCATCTGGTCGACGAGGTGCGCGCCGCCAGGCCGCGCGCCGATCTCGCCGAACACGATCTCGCCGTTGGCCTTCCGGTACCACTCCATGTGGGTGAACCCGGTGTCCATACCGAGCGCCTTCATCACCTCGCGGCCGAACGCGATGCCCGGCGCGACGGTGGGCTGCCGCAGATCGCTGACGGTGATGATGATCGGGCTGATCCACTCGTGGCTGCGCGCGTCGAGCGGCCGCGGCAGGTACTGCGCGACGTTCTCGTAGACCGGCGTGCCGTCGATGCAGATCGTGTCGTAGGTGAACTCCTCCCCCTCGACGAACTCCTCACACGACGCCTCGACGACGTGCCCCATCCGGGCGAGCGCGACGTCGAGCTCGGCGGCGTCGTTCACCCGGTAGGTGTCTGCGCTGCCCGCGCCCGAGATCGGCTTGAGGATCAGCGGGAAGCCGATGCGCGCTGCCGCGGCCTGGGCCTCGGCGCGGCTGCGGATGCGCGCGGAGTGTGGGACGCGCAGGCCCGCCTGCCGGAGCACCTCCTTCATCCGCTCCTTGTCGCGAAACCGCAGCGCGATCTCGTACGTCATGCCGGGCGCGCCGATCGCCTCGCGCAGCCGCGCCGCGGTGAGCACGAGCGGCTCCCACAGCGCCTCGACCCGGTCGATGGAGCGCCCCGCGAGGTGCTTGCGCACCCGGGCGACCACATCGGCCTCATCCAGCAGGCGCGGGACCTGCAGGTAGGTGGTGAGCCGCGCGCGGACGTCGCGCGGCAGGGCCTCGAGCGGCTGGTCGCCGACGCCGTGGACCCGCGCGCCGACCTCGTGGAGGCCGCGCGTGTACTGCTGCATCTCGGCCGGGTAGGCCGGGGAGAGGAAGACGATGTCCATCGCCCCCGTATCGCCCGGCGCGAGCCCGAGATCCAGCGGGATCTCCCCGAAATCGCGGCGGCTGGATATGCGGCGCGCCCCGTCGGTGGAACACGCCTTGCGCAACGTCGTCTTCGTCGCCCCCTTCCCGCTCGAGACCACCCTGCTGTTCTGCCGCGCCGCGGCCGCGCTGGCCGATGTGCGCCTGATCGGCGTGTTCCAGGAGGCCCCCCCGCCGGGCCTGTTCGCCGACGTGGTGACCGTCGCCGACGCGATGGATCCGCGCCAGCTCGTAGACGCCGGGCGGCTGATCGAGAAGCGGCACGGAAGCATCCACCGGCTGCTCGGCGTGCTCGAGGACGCGCAGGGCGCGCTCGCGACGGCGCGGCGGGTGCTCGGCGTGCCGGGCCTCGACGAGCAGACGGTGCGCCGCTTCCGCGACAAGGCGCACATGAAGGACTGCCTGCGCGCCGCGGGCCTGCCGTGCGCGCGCCACCGCCGCCTGCACGGCGCGTCCGACGCGTGGGCGTTCGCCGACGAGGTCGGCTACCCGATGGTGCTCAAGCCGCCCGCGGGCGCAGGCTCCCGCGCGACCTATCGCGTGGACAACCCGGACGATCTCGCGCGCGTGCTCGCCGAGATCCAGCCCTCCCCGCAGCGCGAGATGCTGGCCGAGGAGTTCCTCTCGGGGCGCGAGTTCAGCTTCGAGACGCTGACGCTGCGCGGCAAGCCGCTGTTCCACTCGATCGGTCGCTACCTGCCCGGCCCGCTCGAGGTGATGCGCACCGAGTGGATCCAGTGGGTCGTGCACCTGCCGCGCGACATCTCCACCTACGAGTTCGACGACGCGCGCCAGCTCGGGTTCAGGGCGCTGGACGCGCTCGGGCTCGGCACCGCGATGACGCACATGGAGTGGTTTCGCCGCGGCGACGGCTCGCTCGCCATCGGCGAGATCGCCGCCCGCCCGCCCGGCGCGCAGATCGTGCGGCTGATGAGCTACGCGCACGACACCGACATGTACCGGGCGTGGGCGCGGCTGATGATCGACGAGGCGTTCGACGGCCCCTACACCCGCAAGTACAGCGTCGGCGTCGCGTTCCTGCGCGGGGCCGGGCGCGGGAAGATCACCGCGGTCGAGGGCATCGAGGAGGCCCAGCGCAAGATGGGCGCGCTCGTCGTCGAGGCGCGGCTCCCACAGATCGGGGCGCCGCGCGCGTCCGGCTACGAGGGCGAGGGCTGGGTCATCGTGCGACACCCCGACGACGAGGTGGTGAAGCGCGCGCTGCACGACCTGATCACCACGGTGAAGATTTGCTACGCGAGCTGAGGCGGTTCGGGGCCACACACGGCCTGCTGGCGCTCGCGCTGGGTGCGTGCGGAAGCCCGCCGCAGACACCCACACCGCCCGAGCCCACGCCGGCAGTGATCGCGCCGGTCGGCGACCTGCCGCCGGTGTTCCGGCCCGCGGAGATCCGCGACGCGATGCCCGTGGGCACACAGATCGCGCTGCGGATCACCGGCGTGGATGGCCCGCCGAGCAACGCCGCGTGGGAGGTCGTCGGCGCGACCGACGAGACGGTGACCATCCGCTACACGATCACCGACGACGAAGGCCGCGTCCTCGACGGACCCGACGCACGCGAGGACTCTTGGGAGCGCCTGTCGGGCCACGCGGTGTTCCCCGCCGCGCACACCACGAAGACCGAGGAGCGCCTCGAGACCCCGATCGGGCTGCTGGACACCTGGCGCTATGTCGTGCGGCAGCCGACCGGCGACAAGGAGGACCGCTACTGGTTCGCCCCGAGCCTCCCGGGGCCGCCGGTGCGGATGATCTCGACGAAGGGCGGCGCCGAGACGCTGCGCGTGGAGCTGACCCGGCGCACCCAGCCCCCCGCGCCCTGAGCCGCGCGCGGTCAGCACAGCGCGACCACCACCCGCCCGCCCGCGTACCGCCACACCAGCGCCTTCGCCCCTGACGGCAGCACGACCCGCTCCACCTCGATCCGCCCGTCGCCGGTGTGGAGCCCGCGCAGGTGGCACGGCCTGCACACCGTCACCCCGTTCTCCTCGTCGTCGGACCCGCCCTGGCTCCGCGGGTAGAGGTGGTGGGCTTCGCTGCGCAGCGACACGCGCCCGCACTCGGGGTTCTGGCAGCGATATCCGTCGCGCTCCTTCACCCGGCCGAACCCGCGCTGGGGCGGGATGCGGACGTGTGCCACGAACCACCGCGACGCCTCGGCCAGCCCCTTCGGGCCCCGGACTTCGCGCGGTGGGCGCGCATCCGGACCGGGCAGCACCACGCGCGCCTCCGGGCCCTCGTCGGGACCGCCGGCGGATGGCGCGGCCCAGGAATCGACCTCGGCGAGCGCCTGTTCGTAGCG
>CAYQSE010000308.1:0-5570 GCA_964419905.1 uncultured Enterobacteriaceae bacterium | reverse complement strand
GGCGCGCGTGGGGCTTCGTGAACGCCGACCTCGACCTGCTGTTCACCCGCCCGCCCGTCGGCGCGTGGACCTGCCTGGACGCCGAGACCGTGCTCGCGCCCGACGGGCTTGCGACTTGCGCGACCGTGCTGCGCGACACCTCCGGGGCGTTCGGGCGAGCGAGTCAGGCGCTGGTGGTGACCCGCCGATGAGGGCGCGCTCAGCGGAGCGCTTGGCCCACCTGCACCCCCACGACGAACAGCCCGGCGAGCATCACCAACACGAACAGGATCAACACCGTGTTGGACACTTGGTTGCCCAGTCGCCCACGCTCGACGCGCATCAGCCGCTCGTAGGAGGTCTCCCGCGCCGGCACCGCCGGCGGCGCCACCTCTTCGGCCCGTCGCGCCAGCTCCGCCATGTCCTCGACCCACGCGCGCACCGACGTCGGGGTGATGTCGTGCAGCGGGAGGAAGCGCATCTTCAGCGTGATCGCCTCGGGACCGACGATCAGCGCGCGGCGCTCGGGCCCGAGGTCGTCGCGGGCCAGCCGCGGGATCAGGTCGACCGCCGCCGGATCGGCGAGCAGCGCCTCGGCCCACGCGCGATCGTCGGGGTGCACCTCGAGCTCCTCGAAGCCCGGGGCCACGAACGGCAGCGGGGCGACGTCGAGCAGCGCGCGCGCGACGACGGACGCCGCGCTCCGGTTCGCGACGCCAACCCGCGCGCCCAGCGGGGACTCCACGTAGAGATCGAGCGTGGGCCCGCGGAACAGGTAGGCGTCCACGCGCCGCCCGCCCCAGGTGCCGTGGTACTGCCGCCCGGTCTGGAAGAACGGGCGCCCCTCGAGCCCGACGCTCGCGAACGCGTCGTCGAGCCACAGCGCGCGTCGCACGACGAACGCGGACGAGCCGACGAGCGAGGTGACGATCAGCCCGGTCGTCGCGGCGAACAGCGTGAGGAACACGACGAACCGGCGCTCGATGCCCAGCTCCGCCGGGATCGGGATCAGCACGCCGATCGCGAACGCGCCGCCGAGCAGCAGCACGAGCGCGGTGAACGCGAAGCCGGCGATCGCCGCCTGCTGCGCGCACCCTCGACCCACGGCTCGGACGGTCTTGGTCGGCATGGCGGCGATCTAGCCCCACCGCAGACGCAGCGCCCGTATCCCCGCCCCGCAGCCGTCCCGGAGGGCAGCGTACGTGTTGACGGGTAAAACGAAACCGTTTAGTTTTGCTTTTACTCCAAAGCGAGGTCCCCGATGCAGTCCGCCGCCGCTGCGCTCCGCGTCTCCGTGCCGATCAGCCCCATGGCCTGGCTACTGCGCCTCGAGGGCGTCGTGCTCCTCGGCGCGGCGCTCTGGGTCTACCCGGCCACCGGGCACGGCTGGGGCCTGTTCCTCGCGCTGCTGCTCGTGCCCGACCTGTCGATGCTGGGCTACGTCGCTGGTCCGCGCGTCGGCGCCGCGTCGTACAACGCGGGCCACCACCTGATCGGCCCCGCGCTCGTCGGGCTCGTCGGTTGGGCCACCGGCTCGGCGCTGGCGCTCGCCGTCGCCGCGATCTGGGTCGCGCACGTCGGGATGGACCGCGCGCTGGGCTACGGCCTGAAGTACCCGACGCGCTTCACAGACACCCACCTCGGGCGGGTCTGAATGGCCGGACGTCCCCGAAGCCCCGACGCGGACAACGCGATCCTCGACGCCGTCGTCGCGCTCCTCGCCGAAGGCGGGCTCGAAGGGCTGTCGATGGACGCCGTCGCCGCACGCGCCGGCGTGAGCAAGGCCACGATCTACCGCCGGTGGAGCCGCCGCGAGGACGTCGTCGCCGCGGCCGCCACCCGGCTGTCCCGGCAGGTCCCCGTCCCCGACACCGGGAGCGTCCGCGACGACCTGCGCGCGATCGCGCGCGGCTTGGCCGCCGTGCTCGCCGCGCCAGGCGCCGACCGCCTCGTCTCGGCCCTCGTCGCCGCGGCGAGCACCGATCCCGACCTCGCCGCGGCGCTGCGAGCGGGCTTCCTGCACGAACGTCGCGAGGCCGCCACGCAGGCGCTCGCGCGCGGCCAGGCCCGTGGCGAGATCGCCCCCGGCGCCGACCTCGGCCTGCTCGTCGATCTCCTCGCCGGCGCGATCTACTACCGGCTCCTGCTCCGCGGCGTCCCAACCGAGCCCGCCACGGCGGACGCCCTGGTCGACCTCCTCCTCGCAGGCGCCGTCCGACCTCGGCCGCTGGCCGCGAGGTGACGCCCTCCGGGTGGTCTGATCGACGTGCCGCGCGCTAGACCCCCCACATGCGTAGTGCCGACCGCCTCCGACATGCCCTCGAGCTCATGGAGCTCGGGTTCGCGTTGCAGGCTCAGAACCTCCGACGTCGGCACCCCGACTGGAGCGAAGAGGAAGTTCGCGACGCGCTGCACCGGTGGATGGTGGATCGTCCGCTCGATGCGGGTGGTGAGGCCCCCCGGAGGTG
Organism: uncultured Enterobacteriaceae bacterium; assembly: GCA_964419905.1. Classification (GTDB taxonomy): domain Bacteria; phylum Myxococcota_A; class UBA796; order UBA796; genus JAFDJI01. Next base: position 3,123 of record CAYQSE010000308.1, on the reverse strand, counting down.
AAGCTCTCTCACGCGCTGGCACGCATCGCGTCCGACCTGCAAACCATCGCCGCGGGCCATTGCCTCGTCGGTGGACTGGCCATCGCGGTCCGAACGGAGCCTCGATTCACGCGAGATCTCGACTTCGCAGTGGCCGTCGCGGACGACGGGGAAGCCGAGTCGTTGATCCGTGCCCTGCACGACCGTCGCTACGTCACCTACTCCACCATCGAGCAAGCGCGCACGGGCCGACTGGCGACCGCGCGGCTGTGGTCGCCGGACGGAGACGACCGGGTGGCCGTCGATCTCCTGTTCGCCAGCTCGGGCATCGAGCCCGAGCTCTGCGCGCACGCCGAGCCGGTGGAGGTCCTCCCGTCCCTGGTCATCCCCGTGGCGAGAGCCGGCCATCTCGTCGCACTCAAGCTGCTCTCGGTCGGCGACGACCGACCCCACGACGCGCAGGACCTCGTGGGACTACGACGCATCATGACGCCGGAAGACCTCGCGCTGGCCCGCGACGCGATCGCCCTCATCGAGCAGCGGCAAGCAGCGCGCGGGCGCGACCTGAAGCACGCGCTCGCGCAGTGGATCGGCCAGCGCGGGTAGACGACACCGCAACGTCGGCTCCAGGCGCCCGGTCGCCCCGGCGGTGGGTGTGATCACCGGGCTGACCGACGACCGTTTCGGCGTCGCCAGGAGAGCAGGTCAAGGGAGGAGGCGCTCCGAAGCTCAGCCTTCTGACGCCAGCGCGCCCGTCATCTGCTCCAGGCAGTCCTCACAGATCCCGTGCGTCATCATCCGTGCGTCCGGGTACTCCATCAACTGCAGCCGCGGGAGCGCATCTTCCATCTCCAGCCACGCCCCGGCCACATCGAACCGGTTGCACCAGCCGCAGACGCGGATCGGGGCCTCGTCATCCGCGCGCGCCGACCGATCCGCCTGCGCCGTCGGCGGCAGCGCCCGCTGGACCTCCTGCAGCGTCGTGGAGCAGAACTCGACGGCCCCGGTGTCGTCCAGCAGACGGATCTGCATCTCCATCAGCCGTCGGCACGCTGGCGAATCGCAGCGAAAGGCATAGGTCATCGCCCGCCCGCTCCGGATCCGCTGCAGGACCTTTCGGTAGAGCGCGGCGGTCGTGACATCGGAGATGAAGTCCCACAGCGGGCGCCCGAGCACGAACTCGGAGGTCGCCGCGGCCCCGTCGTTCGCCAACGCGAAGTCGTCCCAGCCAGGGCTGACCGAGGTGAGACGGTCGGCGGCGTCGATGCGGTAGGTGAGCGGGCGGGAGGGCATGCGCGACTCCACCCACCCTCATGACCCAGCGCGCGGCGCGGCGCACCCCTCGAGGGGGTCACGGACGCCCCGTCACAGCGCGTGGCGCGCCATCCCGAGCACACGGAACGTCCAGATCCCGTCGGCGGCGGTCGCGCGCACCTCGCGGCTCCACCCGATCTCGGGCGCCGTGTCCGGCGTGGCGTCGTGCAGCCAGTAGATGAGGCTGCCATCCCGCCACCACGCCGCCTTCCCCGGTGCGACGCGGTCGAGGTGCGACGCGTCGCGCGCGAGGGCGATCCACCCGCCCAGGCGCTCGGCGTGCCAGCCCGAAGCCGTGACCACCTCGAACTCGGTCCGCGCCGGGTCGAGCCAGCGAACGCTGGCGCCCGATATCCCGGCCATCGCCTCGATCATCTTGCGGAGCCCCTCGTGCTCCTCGTCGGAGCCCCCGGCGGGGAGCACGTCGACCTTCACGCTGCCGAGCGTCAGCCGGGGGCCGTCCGTCAGCGAGCGGCCCTGGAGCGAGGCCCACGCGGCGTCGACGTCGATGGGATCGAAGAGGTACACCTCGGCGCGGCGGGCCCCGCGCGCGTCACGCGGCGGCGCGAAGGTGGCGCGCGCGTGGCGCCGGATCGGCGCGTGGCCGAGCACGCCCCACGCGCTGTCGGACTGGTTCGCGAGCCCGCCGCGCATCACGCCCTGATGGCTCGGGAGCTGCGGCGGATCGCTCCACCGGTCGCGCGCCTCGGCCTCGGTGGCGGACTCCGGAACGACCCACGCCTCGACGACGTCCGGGCGCTCGCGGGTCGCGGGCGGGGGTCCCAGCGTCCACGCGGGCGCGTCCGACGGTGCCTGCACCGCGTACACCCGCTCCCCGTCGGCGGCGAGCGCGAAGCCGACCGACGCGGCGCCGGGGGCCGCCTGCGCGAGGCAGCTCGCGCGGAAGCCCTTCGGCGGGGCAAACCGCGCCACGGTGCCGTCCATCGGCGCGATCCCGCCCGAGGTGATCCGGACGTGATCCGGCGCGCGCGTGACGACCCACGAAGCCGTCGGCGCTGCCAGACGGTCGCCGTCCCACTCGGTGAACAGGTCGCTGCGGAGCCCGCGGAGCGTCGGCACGTCGCCGATCGTCGGATCCGTCGACGCGACCAGCGGGACGCGCACGTCGGCGGCGTCGACCGTGCGCACCGAGACGAGGAACGGATCGGAGCGACTCCAGGCGTGCGACGCCCGTGCGAGGGCATCATGGAAACCCTCCCCACCCATCGTGCGCCGATAGTCGTCCGCGAGGCGCTCCCACGTCGGGTCCGCCACCGAGCGATGGAGGGCGTCGCTGTGGACGGTCGCCCACAGCGCCGTCCAGCCCGCGTGATCGGCGAGCCAGGTGTGGGGCGGCGCCTTGCGGACCGGACCGCAGACCACGACCTGCGTGCCGGGGTTCGCGTCCACTGCCGCCGCGAACCGATCCTCGAGCGGACCCGCGAGCGCCGCAAACGATACGAGCCAAGAGACCATCCTGCCCCCTCGCGCGATGACTTGCGCGCCACGTCCGGCGCTATCCTGGCGATCCAAGCGCGACCAACCGAACGGTCAACGGAGTCGTGCGTGGTCCGCAGCAGGATCCATGAACGTGGGGCGGGCGAGACGCCTCATGATGGCGCTGAAGGCGGGTTCGGGAGGATCCATGAACGTGGGGCGGGCGTCCCGCCTGTCGATTGATCACATCTTCACGAAGACCTGCTGCAGGCCGGTTCGCGAGGATCCATGAACGTGGGGCGGGCGTCCCGCCTGTCGATTGATCACATCTTCACGAAGACCTGCTGCAGGCCGGTTCGCGAGGATCCATGAACGTGGGGCGGGCGTCCCGCC
>CAYQSE010000307.1:0-5572 GCA_964419905.1 uncultured Enterobacteriaceae bacterium | reverse complement strand
GGGGGGGGCGCGCCCCGCCCCCCCCCCCACGCCCGAAGGCTCCTAGCGTTCGCGGTAGTGGGGTGGCGCGAGGGCGCGGTAGAGGGCGTCGACGGTGGGGAGGCGGTCGGCGGGGGGGAGGTCGAGGGCGTCGAGCCCGCGGACGCCGAGGCGGGAGGCGCCGTCGCGGTCGTCCCAGAACAGGCCGCCGTAGGTCTCGGCGTAGCCGAGGCGGAACCCGTGGAGGGGCAGGCGGAACAGGAGCCGGGCGGCCCAGTGGCGCGGGAGGTGGGCGACGCGACCGGCGGCCTCGACGCGCACCTGGTGGTCGTCCTCGGCGACGAAGTGGAGCGGGCCGAGGGTCAGCGGGAGCGCGCCGGGCGCGCCATCCTCGAACGGCGCCATCGGGCTCTGGGGCGGGCGCTCCCACGCCTCGGGCGGCGGGTCCGCGTCGGTGCGCTCGGACGACGCGACGAGGACGCGCCGCAGGCCCGCGCCGTCGAGGCGACCGCCGGGGGGGATCCACAGCAGATCGCCGTCGAAGTGGGGCGCCTCGCCCTCGATCACCACGACGTAGGCGCCGCGGGGCGCGTCGATCGCTGCGGGCCGCACGACCAGCGCCAGTCCGACCTCCCCGACCCGCGCGAGCGTGCCGGGCGGACCGCGGCGGACGTCCTCGAGGAAGAACGGCACGTTGTCCGCGTAGGCCTTCACCGCGTCCTGCCGATCCGGAGGCACGCCGAGCGGCCGGTCGGGGTGAGGCGGCACCTCCTCGTTCGCGCAGAACACCAGCCCCAGCCCGCAGCGCTTCAGGCCCGGCGGGAACCGCGGCGGGTCGAACGGCGGGCGCAGCCGACCCGGCCAGTGCAGCAGCCCGTGCGCGTGCAGCACGAGGTCGCCCGCGCGGTGCTTGATCCGCCCGACGTCACCGCCTGCCTCGGTCCACGCGTCGGCGAGCGGGTCGACGGGCACGATCGACAGCAGCGTGAGGAACGTCGGCCGCTCGAGCAACGGATCGCCGGTGGGCAGCGACAGCGCGTACTCGTCGGACAAGTTCGCGTGCGCGAGCGGGAGCGGCTCGCTCGCGGTCGTGACCTCGAGCTGGGCAGCGCCGATGCGACCCACGACCGTGAGGTGATGCTCGAACCGCGCCGGGCGCGCCGCCAACGACCGCAGGTTCGTGCGCCGCACGCCGCCTTGGAGCGGCGGTCGATCGGCGGGCGGGAACCGCCAGTGCCGGGCGAGCGGGTGGCGATCGACCGCGTCTCGTCCCGCCCGCCCACGCACCCAGTCGAGCGCGCGCCCCGGCAGCGCCCGCGCCGCGGCGAGCACGGCCGCGCGGCGCCCGGTCCGCGCCTCGCCGAAGCGCTCCCCAATCCACGGCACGATCACGTCCATCAGCGCGTCGACGTCCGGGCGCTCCGTCGCGAACGGATCCTCGGGCTCGAAGTAGTGCCGCGCGTCCAGCGTGCGCGTCATCGCGTCCGGCGCACCGAGCGCCGCGGAGATCGGCGCGTGGTCGGTCGCCGGGAAGATGTCGCGGTCGCGCGCCGCGTGCACGATCAGGGTGGGCACATGCACCGACGGCAGGTTCGCGACCAGATCGGCGCGCGAGGACAGCCCCGACCAGGTCGACAGCCACGCCTCGGGGGTGACCGTCCGCGCGAACCCCAGGCGCCCGAGGTTCGCGCGATCCGGGCGGTCCGAGATCAGCGAGCCGTAGTCGCGCGGCGACGGGTCGAGATCCTGGCTGACGTAGCTCGGGTTCGCCATCGTCCGGTACACGACCATCACCGGATCCAGGTCGCGCGCGCGGGGATCGTCCCGCCGCGCGATCAGCGCCCGCGCGTGCCCGTCGAGCCGCGCCACCCGCGCCCGCTGCGCGTCGCGGTAGCGCGCGAGGAACGCCGGACGGTACGCGCTCCACGTCGGCGGCGGGCGAAAGCCGTTCTCGGGCGCGAACAGATCGAGCGACGGATCGGTCGCGAGCGGGTCCGCCTCGTCGACGACCGCCGGATCGATCGCGTGCAGCAGCACGCGGCCCTGCCCCCGATGCGCCGCGACGAGGATCAGCCCGTCGGCGGGCGGCATCGTCGCGGTCGGGAGCGCGGTGGGTCGACCGCCCGGCGTCCGCGCGAGGCGCTCGGAGGGCAACAGCACGGCCTGCGCCTGGTAGAACGCCGACAAGCTCCCGCCGCCGCTGTTCCCGAGGAGCACGACGTGCCGCACGTCGCGCGCCGCCTTCAGCCACGCGACGCACGCCGCGACGTCGAGCAGCAGGTCCTCGTGCACGCAGTCCGTGTCGTCGCCCTCACAGCGGCTCCGCGCCCCGAGGCAGCCGACGCCCGCGGCGAGCAGGCGCTGAAACGTGTAGTGCCGCGTGAAGTCGACCTTCGGATGCATCGCCACGACCGCCACCTTCGGGCGCGCGCCGCGCGGCGTCCACCAGATCGCCGGCACGTCGCGGAGGTCGTCGGTGCGCAACACGACCGGCTCCGCGACCGCACCGTCGGGGGGCCGCTGGAAGCGGAACGGCATGCCGCCCCAGTACGTGCGCGCGACGGGTGGTGCGATCCCTCACCTCCAGCGGGCGAGGATAGCCGATGTGATCAGTCGGAACCCGCAGCGATCGCCGCCAGCGCCGCGACATCCGCGAGGTCCTGCGGACGCCCGGCAGCACGCTTGTTTCGGAGCAACGCGCGAAGCCCGATCACCGGGATCCGGTGCCCTCGAAGCTCGAAATGCGCCCCCTCCGCGACGGCCTCGTCGAACGACACCCCCGCCACACGGTTCAGCACATCGATCCGTCGCGGCGGGAGGCCGATCTGGAGGACGCCGTCGTACGCGGCGAAGTCTTCGACACCGACGTCGAACATCGCCAACGGCGCTCCGAAGTCAGCCAGCGCCCGATACACCCGCTCCGCGTTCTCGGGCCTCGCCCGGACCAGCACGTCGAGGTCCTTGGTCGCCCGCGCGTGACCATGGAACGCGACCGCGTGCCCGCCCACGACGACGAACTCCGCCTGGGCCTCGCTCAACGCGATCAGCAGGTCCTCGAAGTCGTCGACGAGCGCGATCACGGCTCGGTGTCGCGGACGAAGCGGTACGGGGTCTCGGCGCGGGTGTAGGTGGGCACCTCGCGCCCAGCGAGCGCCCAGCTCTCGAGCGTGAGCGCCAGCACGAGCGACACCGCCGCTTCGCCGCGGATCGGCGCGGCGTCGGTCGCCTCGTCGCCGAGACGCGTCTTGATCAACACGGCGCGCTCGGCACGGGCCCGAGCGCGCGCTGCGCGTGCGTCGTCGCTCATGCCCCGGATCGTAGCACCGCCAGGCGGCGGCTCACCAGCAGCCGACGACGTCCGTCTCTTCGATGGCGATCGGGTTGCTCGGCGTGCCGGCCATGATGCGCACACCGGCGTCCGACAGCGCGCTGCTGCTGGTGCGCGGGTAGACGCAGGTGGGATCCGAGGAGAGCGCGACGAAGCCGTCGACCGGATCGACGCGCCACGAGCCGGCGCCGTACGTCCACACGAGGAAGTCGCCGTCGCGCGTCCACGACGTGCCCGGCATCCGATCCATCGAGATCTCGTGACTGGCGGTGTCGGTGAGCGAGTCCGCGTCGACGAAGGTGACGCGCAGCGTCCCCGCGAGGCAGCCGCTGTCGGCCACGCGCTCGATGCGCGCGATCACCGCGCCGTCGGGCGACGGGAGCAGCTCTCCGCCGGTGCACGGCTCGGCCGGCCCGCTGCCCGCGACCTGCGTGAACGCGGTGCGCACGGTGCCGTCGAGCCCGACCAGCTCCCAGCGCCGCGACCCCGGCCCGTCATAGCGGTCGAGCAGCACGTAGCCAGCCTGCCGCATGAAGTAGAAGTCAGTGCCCGCCGTGCCCTCCCACATCGGAGAGAGCGCGCGACGCCCGGCGCCGTTCGGCGACTGCACCCACACCTGCAGGTGGTGGTCGCGCGTGCCGCGGCCGAACGGGCCCTCGTAGGAGGACTCTTCGTATTGCCGAAGCTGGTAGGCCTGCGCCTGGTCGTCGTCGGACCAGGTGACGTAGCCGATCGCCTCGCGGTCGTTCCAGCAGGCCGCGAGCAGGGGGAGCGCGAACAGGGCGAGACGCATGACGACTCCTCAGCGCACGCCGTAGAGCGCGTGGACGACGGTGCAGGTCTGCGCTTGCACCGCGCAGCGCCCAGAGAGCGTATAGGTCGCGGTGTGCGTCGCGGCGAAGCTGGTGGGCCCGATCTCGTCGAACGCCCACACCGCCTCGCCCTCGACCCAGCAGCCATCCCACGGGCCGGCCGCGGAGCGGACCCAGGTGGCGACGTCGATGGCCGTCCACGCCTGGGCGGCGGCGCCTGCGGCGAACACGGTCCAGCCGTCGGCGCCGCGCTCGAGCGCGATCTCACCCGGGCGCACCGGGAGGGGATCGCCAAGCTCCGGGCAGCCGTGGTGATCGAGGTGGGCGGCGACGCGCCACGCGCCGTCGACGGGCAGGGCGTCGGTGGACAGGGCGGCGGCGGGCTCGCAGGCCGACACGACGGCCGCGAGGGCCAAGACCAGAACGGTACGCATAGAACCTCCGGGGAGGAGCCCGCGCACCAAAGGGTGCGACGGGCGCACCCCTTCTAGCCGACGTCGCCAGTACCGTCCACCACCGAACGCCGACAACGCAGCAAGCGGCCCGCGTGCAGGAAGCCCGCGTCGAGCCGCTCGACCGCGAAACCGGCCGCCTCGAACGCCCCGATCACCGCGTCGGTCTCGTACAGGTACAGCGCGTTGCGCTCGACCTTGTGCTCGACCGGGAAGCCGGGACGCGCGACGAGGAAGTGGAACTCGAGGATCGACAGATCCCCCTCGCGGCGCGTCACGCACTGCCGCGCGACCTTGAGGAACGGCGTGTCGACCACCTGCATGAACGGCCGATCCGCCTGGAAGTCGTCCGGCGTGTCCCACGGCTCGATCAGCGCCACGCCGCCCGGCCGCAGCGCGGCATGGATCGCCCGCGCGCAGGCCTCCAGGCGCGGGAGCGGGTGCACGTAGCCGACGCCGCCGAACAGCACGATCACCGCGTCCTGCGGCGCCAGGCCCCCCTGCGCGAGCGTGAAGTCCGCCAGGTCGGCCCGGAACAGCGACGCCCGCGGCCCCAGCTTGCGCCGCGCCACCTCGAGCATCTTCCCGTCGAGGTCGAAGCCTGCGACCTCGAAGTGCCGCGCGAGCGGTGCCAGGTAGGTGCCGGTCCCGCACGCCCCCTCGAGCACGCGCGCGCCGTCGAGCACGCCCGCGTCGTGCAGCAGCGCGCGCACGACGTCCGCCTCGCGGGCGTAGTCCTTCCAGCCGTACACCAGATCGTAGAGCTCGGCGGGCTCGGAGAACCGCGCGCCAGGGTGGACCGCCATGCGACCTCCGCGAGGACGGCCGCGGATAACCCGACCACCCGCCGCGGCGAGCGCGTCGCCCGCGCTCCCCGCTGCTAGGCTGCGCGACATGTCCGAGTCCTTCTTCGTCCGCGCCGGTGACCTGTGGACGCCCACCCCGTACGCGGTGGGCCCGTGGAGCCCCGACCACCTGCACGGCGGGCCCGTCTCGGCGCT
>CAYQSE010000306.1:0-5595 GCA_964419905.1 uncultured Enterobacteriaceae bacterium | reverse complement strand
CGCGTCGCGGTCGCGCACGATGGTCGTGTTCATCAACCAGCTTCGCCAGAAGATCGGGGTGCAGTTCGGCAACGGCGAGGTCACCACCGGCGGCAACGCGCTGAAGTTCTACAGCTCCGTGCGCATCGAGATCCGGCGCATCGGCTCGATCACCGAGGGCGAGAACGTCGTGGGCAACCGCACCAAGGTCAAGGTGGTCAAGAACAAGCTGGCGCCGCCGTTCCGCACCGTCGAGGTCGAGATCCTCTACGGCCGCGGCATCTGCCCGGCGGGCGATCTGATGGCGATGGCCGACGGGCTCGGGCTGATCACCCGCAGCGGGTCGTGGTTCAAGCTCGGCGACGAGAACTTCCAGGGCAAGGAGAAGCTGCGCGATCGCCTGCTGACCGATCCCGGGCTGTTCGATCAGCTCCGCGGGCAGATCCTCTCGATGACCCTGCCCAAGGAGGCCGTCGCCGAGGCCTAGCACCGAACACGCGACGGGGGCGGATGTGGCCGGGGAGGCCGCTCCAGCACCGCCCCCGTCCGTTGTCGCGGGGGGCCGACTCTGGCATCCTGCCGCGGCGAGGCGACACGAATGCGGGTGCTGCTCACATGGGAGCTCGGCGGGAACCTCGGGCATCTGAGCCCGCTGGCTGGCGCTGCGCGTGCGCTGATCGACCGCGGGCACGAGGTGTGGCTCTCGGTGCCCGACCTGACGGCGGTGCATCAGGTCGTCGATCAGGACGTGGTGCGCGTCGTACACGGCCCGACGCTGCCACACCACCCGATCGCGGCACCGCCGCGCACCTGGGCCGACGTCGTGCGCCCGAACGTGTTCCGAGATCCGCGCCTGCTCGCGAACGGGCTGCGCGCATGGCGTGCCCTGGTCCGCGCCATCGCGCCCGACGTACTCGTGTTCGACTCGTCGCCGATGGCGATGCTCGCCACGCGCGACCTGCCGCTGCGCCGCGTGGTGTTCGACCTCGGGTGGTCCGTGCCGCCGCCCACCACGCCGCTCCCGCCGATCCAGGAGGGGCTGACGCTGGCCGACCGCGAGGCCGCAGACGCCGAGGCGATGGCGGTGATCCGAGCGGGCTGCGCGCTGGCCGGGATCGACGCCCCAGACCGCCTCGGCGCGCTGTTCGACGCCGACGCGACGCTGATCCACGCGTTCGCCGAGCTGGAACACTACCCGCAGTTTCCAGGCCGGCGCCACGTCGGGCCGGCGTTCACGACCGACGCCGGCGATCCGCCGCGCTGGCCTGTCGGCGACGGGCCAAAGGTGTTCGTCTACCTCAAGGCGGAGCATCCGAACACCCAGCCCCTCCTGCGCCTGCTGCCGCAGCTCGGGGCCCGGACCGTCGCGTACGTGCCCGGGCTCGATCCGGCGGCGGCGACCGCCCTGGCCGGGCCGCGCCTCCACCTCTCCCCTCGCCCGCTTCGCATCCGCGACGTGCTCGCAGACTGCGCGCTCGCCGCGTGTCACTCGATGGCGGGCACCGGCGCCGCGTTCGTCGTCGCGGGCGTCCCGGTGCTCGCCATGCCGATGTACGTCGAGCAGATCCTCAACGCGCGGCAAGCGGCATCGCACGGGCTCGCCACCTTCGTCCCGTTCGGCGTGCGGGACGACGCGCTGCGCAGCCTCGTCGAGCGTGCGCTCTCGGCGCGCTCCGCGGCGATGGTCCGCCGCTATGCGCGTCGCCTGCGCGGGTTCGACCCGCAGGCCCCCTATGTCGCGCTCTGCGACGCGGTGGAGGGTGCGCCGCGCGCGGACTCAGCGCGGTGAGAGCTGCGGGTCCCCCCCCGGCACGCTGCCCGCGCCCTCCGCGGAGCCCTGCGCGCCCAGCGTGAACACCGGGAGCACCGGGTAGGTGCCTCGCTCGATCGCCGAGGTGCGCGCGCGCCACGTCACCACCTCGAACGTCTCGCCGTCACGCCCGTGCCGCTGCGTGTCCAGCCCCAGCTCGGGCAGCCGCACCTCCACGCGCGCGCCGCCGACGCCGCGCACGGTCCACGTGTCACCCGCGACCGTCAGCCGCGACGGCTGCTCGACCTCGTGCCGCCGCGACGGGCCGAAGCCCGAGTCCTGCACGATCCGGGCGAGCGTCACGCCCTCGAGGACGGGGGGCGGCAGCGGCTCGGTGACCGAGCCGATCGGCTGCGCCCCCTCCGCCCCGTGCAGCTCGAGTCGCACCGGCTGCGTGGTCCCGAGCGGATGTCCCGGCACCCCGAACGCGCCGAGGTTGCGGAACACGCCGCGCTCCGGATCCTGGTAGGAGACGATGATCGCGCACGCCTTCGCGAACAGCGCGGACCCGAGACGGAACGTGCCCTCGAGCCGCGTGTCGAACTCCGGCGTCTCGCCCAGCTGGGTGGCGCCGCGCAGCCGCAGCGCGCCCGTCACCTCGACGCGATCCCGGTCCTGGCAGCTCGTGAGCGCCTGGCGGCGCTCGGCTGAGAGCTCCCTGAAGTCCAGCGCCGCGACCTCCCGGTAGAGCCGGTAGCGGTACCACGCCTCCTGATGCGTGGTCCGCCCCACCGGCGACCACGGGACGCTCCACGCCGGCTCGACCTCCTCCCCGTCGAGTCCCCGCGGCAGCGCCATCCGCGCCTCGATCTCCAATCCGACGGGGAGATGCTCGCCGAAGTCCAACGCCAGCCGCTCCCACGAGCTGGGGGCCGCGCGCTCGCGCGTCCAGCGCACCTTGCGCACGCGATGGTCCATCCCGCCCGGCACGTCGAGCAGGAACCGCGCGTCGTCGACCTTGCCGACCACGACATCGGACACGGCCACGTCCACGCGCGGCGAGAAGTCGAGCCGCCCGAGCCAGCCGTCGGTGGTCACCACCCACAGGCGATCCTCGCCGAGCGCCGGCGCCGCGGCGAGCCCGGTGCCGAGGTAGGGCTGACCACCCGGGTAGTCGATCCGCCCGTCGGGATCCGCGCGCACGCACACCTTCCCCCACGACACGCACGCGGAGAAGTGCGCGGGGGGATGGTCCGCGAACGTCTCCAGCGTGGCCTCGAGCTCGCCGCTGCCCGTCGAGTCGAGCGTGTAGACGCGGTGGCGGAGAAACACCCCGAGGTCGCCGTACCGCGACGACACACCCGCGATGCGGGCCTCCTCGGCGTTGATCCGCTCGGGCGGGCGCCATGTCCACGCGGTCCTTCCGTCCAGGGGGCGCACCGCCTCGAGCGTGTCGCCGCTCCACCACAGCAGCAGGAAGCCCTTCCGCGGTCGGCTCGTCCACCGCGGCCGCCCCGCGGGGCCGCGGAAGTCCGAGGTGCTCACGACCTCGCCGTCCGAGAGCTCGTGGACCGTGAGCAGGCCGGTGGTGGTCAGCACCCATGCGCGCTCTGGCGCGAGGCCGACGAACAGCGCCTCGCCGTCGAGCGGGTGACTCCACGCGAGCTGCTGCTCGACACGATCGTAGAGGTGCAGGCGGTTGTCGCGCCCTACGAACAGCACGTGCGGCTCGCTGAGCGCAGGCGCCACCGACACGTCCGCGTCCAGCCGGTGCAGCGACCAGGTGCCCGGCACGCGGAGCGGCTCGACGACGAGGAGCTGACCCGAGGCGGTCCACGTCACCGCCTGATCGGCCTCGATCTCGGGTGCGGTCGCGACCAGCGCCTCGGGCGCCGTCAGCATCCAGCCCGTCTCGGGTCGGTTCACCTTCAGCCCATAGAGGTGCACCCCCACCGGGACGAGCACGGTGTCGCGGACCTCGGCCGGCGCGCCGACGGGACCGGCGCCGGGCGGCCGAAACGCCCACGCGAGGCGCGGCTCGGGCGGGCGCTCGCGCTCCGAGAGCAAGCTGGCATCCAGATCGACGGCGTGCGTCGTCCCCGTGGTGACGGCCAGCCTCGGGTTTCCCTGGGCGTCCCAATACGCCGCGTCGGCGGCTGGGACGCCCCCTCGGTAGGTGACGCGCATCCGCCGCTGCCCACCGGGGTACCACTCCTCCCATACGCCGTCGCGCTCGCCGAGCTGATAGGCGCCGCGCACCAGCAACCCGCCGTCGGCGTCCCACTCGGTCCACGCGCCATCGCGCACGCCGAGGTTGAAGTTCTTCTCCCACTCGCGCTGACCGTTGTCGTGCCACGCGGTCCACACGCCGTCGGCGCGCCCCTCGACATTGCCGCCGCGCAGCTTGACACGACCGTCCTCGTACCAGTGTCGCTCGGGGCCGTGCTTCAGGTCGCGATCGTAGGCGACCTCGGAGATCAGGACACCGTCAGGGCTCCACGTGCGCCACGTGCCGGTCTTCTGGTCCTGGCGGAACTGGCGGGTGCCCACCAGCGCGCCCCCCTCCGCGTACGTGCTCCAGGTGCCCTCGCGGTCCCCGAACGCGTAGCTCCCGTGGACGACGAGCGCGCCGTTCCCGTACCGCTCGTAGGGCCCATGCAGGATCCCCCCCTCGGAACGGCAGAACTTCTCGGTCTCGGTGCCGGTGAGCGGCACCTCGAACGACCGCGTGCCCGCGGGACACGGGTTGCAGGCGACGACCAGCGGTATCGAGAGCCACAGCGCGGCGCGAAGCATCCAGTCTCCGGCACGCAGGAGCGTACCAGGGGATCGCCCCGCGCGGGCCCCCTGCGCCCGAATCCACGGACTACGGGCCGGCGCCTTCCTTGTCCACCCTCACCAGCCCGCGCTACATCCGCGGACATGCCCAAGCCGCCGAAGCCCGTCACACGCCGTCGCCTCGAGGGCGTGGCCCGCCGCTACCTGGAGCGCTGGTTCACCGCCCGCGCGCACCTCGAGCGCCTGCTGATCCGCCGGGTCGACCGCGCGCTCGAGGCGCACGGCGGCGACCGCGAGGAAGCCCTCGCGTGGGTGTCGTCCATCCTCGACGACCTCGAGCGCGAAGGCCACCTGAACGACGCGCGCTTCGCGGCGGACCGCGCGCGCCTCCTCCAACGCCGCGGCGCATCCACGCGCGCGATCACCGCGAAGCTCTCGGTCAAGGGCGTGGCGCGCGAGCAGATCACCGACGCGGTGGGCGCCCTCGGCCCGCCGTCCGAGAGCGACCTCCGCGCCGCGGCCGCCCTCGTGCGCAAGCGGCGGATGGGCCCCTACCGCGCCGACCCGGCCAGCGCGCGCGAGCGCGACCTGGCGCGCCTCGCGCGCGCCGGCTTCTCGTACGGCATCGCGCTGCGCGTGCTCGACCAGCCCACGCCGGACGACGTCGAGGCGCTCGAGCTCGGGCTGGGAGCCCGTAGGGCGTAGCGCGCGAAGCGCGCACGCCCGCAGGCTCCTCCCAGCTCGCGGCGCGAGCGGTGCCTCTGCCCCTGCCCTTGCCCCTGCCCGTTCGCGTTCGGGCGGAAATTCCAGCCGGGCGGGAGATCCCGCGCGCGGTAGCTCGGATAGCCTCCCTGCGGCCTCTTTGGGTCGACCACCGGTGCATGCGCGGATACGCACATCGCGCTGCGCGCGACGCAACCCGGCGAGTAGAGCGGCATAGGCAATCGCCTCAGCCCCTCCAGCGCCCCGAACGGGCACGGTCACGGGCACGGTCACGGTCACGGGAGGAGCCCGCGCGCTACGCGCGACGGACTCCTAGTGGTCGCCCACAGGGGTTCTGACCGGTTCAGGCCGCCTCCTCGATAACC
>CAYQSE010000305.1:0-5624 GCA_964419905.1 uncultured Enterobacteriaceae bacterium | reverse complement strand
CCACCCCGCACTGTCCCGAGGCGCAGTCGCTCCCGCTGCAGGTCGAGCACGAGTCCCTGACGGTGGAGGGGGTGATGGGCGTCGAGGTCGAGATCACCTGGGAGCCGCCGTGGGGCCCCGATCAGATGAGCGAGGCCGCCCGGCTCACGCTCGGGTTCTAGCCGTCGCGACGCCGAGGTGATCCCGGCGGTCGGCCGGGACGGCCGGCCGCCGGCTGCAGCAGCGGCTGTGCACTAGGGGCTGTGGCAAGGAGCTCCGGTTCTGGGACGTGGGTCGGCCGACCAGCGCCGCGCAACAGGCTGCAATAGCCGACCTGGCGACATGGAGATCCTGCCGGCCGGCCGGGACGGCCGGCCCACGACTGCAGTAAGTGGCCGTGCGCAACAGGCTGTCGCACGGAGCTCCGGTCCTGGGACTTGGGTCGGCGGTCCCGGCCGACCAGCGACGCGCAGCAGGCTGCAATAGCCGACCCGGCGACATGGAGTGCCCGCCGGCCGGCCGGGACGGCCGGCCCACGGTTGTGGCGTAGCGGCGATGGTAGGGGGGGCTGTGGCAACAGGATGTGGGTCGGCCGTCCCGGCCGACCTGATCCGTGTCGCCGGCGGCGTGTAGACTCGCCGCGTGGCGGAGGGAGAGCGATGCGTGGATTGACGAGCCTCGCGGTGGTCCTCGGACTGCTGTCGCCGGGTGCGGCCCGCGCGTGGGACGCCGAGACCCACTACGCGTGGACCTACTACGTGGCCCTGCACACCGGGTACTCCGAGCGGCAGGCACACCAGGTCGCGAGCGCGGCGCAGGCGGTCGCCGACAGCCCCGCGACCCGCATCGAGCCGACGAGCTGGGAGACGCTGACCCCGCTCGCCGAGCCCGCGCGCGTGATCCTGCGCGACCTGCACTGCTTCGGGAAGACGCCGCCCGCGCCACCGACCACCGCGCTCGGCGTCCTCGGATGGATCCCGAAGCCCGAGGTCGCCCCGTCGGGCGAGGCGCGGCTGTGGAAGGTGGCCGTCGAGACCGGAAACCCCGGGCCGCTGGTGCACTACGTCCAGGACTGCGTGATCAACCAGCGGTTCGGCGACGGGCACGGGCACGAGACGGCGGGGCACTTCCCGGACTGGATCGCCACCGACGCGAAGGCGGCGCGCGACATGACGTTCCAGACCGCGCGGGTGTTGGTGCGGTTCCAGAAGGAGTTCCTCAACACGCCGACGCCGTCGGTCGACCGCGACCGTCTGTTCGAGGTGCTCGCGAAGATCGCGGACGAGAACCCGGTCGACCGCTCCGGGATCATCGCCGAGACGGGTCCGGAGAACCCGGTGACGTTCCTCGAGCAGCGCCTCGCGCGCACGCCCGCCGCGCACGCGGTCGACGCGCGCAAGGCCCTCGACGCGGAGCTCGAAGAGAAGTTCCACACCGGACGCCCCTCGGTCGACACCGCGATCCGCCTGCTCGCAACCGCGATCCGCGAGGACAAGGTGCTCGAGCGCATCGCCTCGTTTCCGCAGGAGGGCTGGGAGCCCCCGGCGCTGTCCTGGCTCGCCTACGAGCTCGACGAGCGGGCGTGGCCGAAGCCCGAGGGGCCGCCGTGGTCGCTCGAGCGCGTCGCGCTGTCGCTGACCCGCGAGGCGGCGATCACCCGCATCCACCCGCCCGCCGCCGACGCCACCGACCGGCTGTACCGGGTGGAGCTCCGCCAGCCCTATCTGCTGCACGGCGTCCTCGACCTGCCGCCGGCGGGCGGCGTGCCGGTCCGCGAGCGCTGCACGCTGTCGGACGCCGCGGGCGAGCAGGTGTGGACCACCGCGCGAACGTCCGGCGAGCACGCGATCGTCGCCGAGGTCTACCGGCCCGCCTCGGCGCTCGCCAAAGGCTTGGTGTGGACGTGCACGGTGCAAGTCCACGGTGGCCCGTCCGCGACGAGCCGGCTGGAAGTCGACCCGGTGAGCGCCGAGGCGGTCGCCGCAGAGGTGCCGGTGATCGCCGACCCCGCACCGCTCGCGAGCGCGTGGGAGGAGGCCCGATCGCTCTACGACGAGGCGCTGCAGGTGGCGGGCCAGGTCGCCACCGCGTGCACCGCCGCAGACGCCACCCGGGTCGCGGGCGAGGCCGATCTGAAGGCGTTTCGTCACCGCATGGAGGAGGCCCGCGCCGGGATCGCGCGCGCCGCCAAGGCGTCCGAAGCGGTGCCGGGCGCGGCGGAGCGGGCGAAGACCGCGCTGACGCTCGCCGAGGCGGCACGTGACGCCACCCGCGCCGCGAAGGCGCGCATGGAGGCGGCGGCGCGCGCGACCTGCGAGGCGACCTCCAGCCGCGCCGAGCGCGACGCACTCACGGGCCACCTCGAGGCGACCCGGACCGCGCGCGACGAGACGGCCACCGCGTTCGCACAGACCGAGCAGCAGGTCGGCGAGGTCGTGGGGATCCGCCAGGAGATGTTCCGCCTCGCCGCGGAGGGTCGCCGTCTGCAGGACGCGGTGTGGACCCTCGATCCGGGACTGTCCGCGCTCGAGGCCTCGCTGCGCGACGCGCGAGCGACCGCGCGGGCGCAGGCGCCGAACGCAGCCAGGCTCGGTGAGCTCGCGACGCGCTTCGAGGCGCTGTCGCGCGAGGCGGACGCCGCGTTCAAGGCGGCCGGACGTCCGAAGTCCGCACGCGACACCCAGACCGCGCTCGCCACCCTCGCCGACCGCACCGCGGCGCTGAACACCGGCTGGGGAGGCTGCACCGAGACCCGACAGGCCGCCCTGTTGGCGCTCCAGGGCGAGGTCAGCAGCGGGATCGCCGCGGCGGGCGAGGTCTCCACCGAGCGTGCCCTCCTCGAACGGGCGCTGCCGACCGCCGAGCTCACCGCGGCGCTCACCGCGCTCTACGTCCAGGCGCGCGCGGTGCAAGCGACGGTGGCATCGACGCCCGGCGACATGATCATGAGCGCGGATCGCGCGGCGACCTGCCACAGCGGAGCGAGATAAGCGCGCCCCCATGCGCCTCCCCGCCCTCCTCCTCTCCGCACTCGTCCTGCTGCCGTCGACCGCGCGCGCATGGGACCGCGACGGTCACTTCGCGTGGACCGCCTACCTCGCCCTGCACGCCGGGTTCACCGAGCGGCAGGCGCTGCAGATCGCCAGCGCCGCCCAGGCCGTCGACGCCGGCCCGCTCACCCAGCCGCCCGAGGCCGTCGCGTGGGAGCGGATCGCGACCGACGAGGGCGCCACCAGTGATCCGAGGCTCCGCGCGCTGCTCCGCGATCTGCACTGTTTCTCCGCGACGCCGGACGGCCCGCCCGCCGACTCGCTCACCGCGTTGGGCTGGGTGGACGGCAACGCGCCCGCGCCGACCACCGCGCGCGCGACCCGCGCCGACGCGCTGTGGGAGGACGCGCTCGCCACGGGCAACCCGGGCGTGCTGATCCACTACCTGCAGGACTGCGCCTCGCACCGCGGGTTCGGCGACCTGCGCGGGCACGCGGGCGCCGGCCACCTGCCGGACTGGATGGCGACCGATCTGGGGCGCGCGACCGAGATGACGCTGCGCACGCTGGGCGCGCTCACCCGCTTCCGCGAGGCGCGCGGGCTGCCCGCGCCCGAGCCCGACGTCGACCGCGTGCTCGCGGTGCTGGAGGCGCTCACGGAGGCCGATCCGGTCGACCGCAGCGGCACGATCGGCCCCGAGGGCCCCGCGAACCCGCTGCGCTGGCTCGAGGTGGAGCTGGGCGAGACGCCGCTGGCGCAGGTGTTCGAGCGTCGTCGGGCGCTGCAGCTCGCGCTCGCGGAGCGGTTCGACCTCGGCCGCCCTACGCTGATGACCGCCGTCGACGCGCTGGACATCGCCATCCGCGAGGACAAGGTGATGGGACGGCTGCCGGCGTTCCCCGCCGAGTGGTGGTCGATCCCGCACACGACGTGGCTCCCCTACGCGCTGGACGCGGCGGCGCGCCCGCTCGACGGCGCGCACGCGTGGGAGATCGAGGCGCCGTCGCTGACGCACGACCCGGCGCAGGTCGACGTCGCGATCGCCGCGCCCGCGCGTCGGAGCCCCGATCGGCTGATGCGGCTCACGTTCACGCTCCCCTACCGCGTGGCGGGCGTGGCCGATCTCCCGCCGTGGCGCGGGCTGCCGGTGCAGGTGTCGTGCGCGTTCGACGACGCGCCTCCGGTCGTGCGCACCGCCGATCTCGCCGACGGTGCCTACAGCGTCGAGCGCGTGCTCGTCCGCGCCGCGCGCGATCTCGTGGGCCCGATCACGCTCGGCTGCGAGATCTGGGGGCACGGGCTCGCCCCGATCAAGGCGACGGCCACGTTCGAAGGGCTGTCCGACGCGGCGCGGGCCGCGGAGGTCCCCGAGGCGCGCGTCCTGCCGGCCGCGCTCGCGCCACACCTCGACGCGCTGCACGCGCTCGACGCCGAGGCGTGGTCGCTCGCGGGACAGGTCGCGACCGCGACAGCGGTGAGCGACGCGCTGCGCGCCGACGCGCGCGCCGTCACCGCCCGGGTGCGCGACGAAGCCAGCGCCCTCGCGCCCAGGCTCGCCGCCGCCGAGGTCGCATCCCAGGACGTCCCGACCGCGCGCCGCGACGGCAGGCGAGCGCTGGTCCAAGCCACTGACGCGCGCGAGCGGGCGCGGACCGCCAAGGGCGACCTGGATGCGGCGCACGCGGCGGGCTGCGCCCAAGCCGACGCCCTGGCGCGCTCGCGCGACCTCGACGCGATCCGCGCCGCGTGGCAGACCGCCAACGAGGCCGACGCGCGGGTCGCGACCACGCACGCCGCGCTCGCCGCCGCGCTCGACGAGCTCGCCGCGCGCGTCCACGACGTCACGGGGCTGGACGATCGGCTGAGCGCGCTCGAGGCCGAGGGGCGTCACCTCAAGGACGCGGTGTGGGCGCTGGAGCCCGCGCTGCGGGGCGCCGAGCGCGCGCTCGACGACGCCGCGAGCCACCTGCGCGACGTCTCGGAGCCCGCCGCACGCCTCGCCGCGCTCGAGCAGACGTCCGCCGATCACGTCGCCGCGCTCCGCACGGCCTGGGAGACCGAGGGCAAGCCGAAGGAGGGCAAGCTCGCGCTGAAGGACGCCGCTGCGCTCCACGCGCGGATCACCGCGGCGAGCCGCGCGTGGGGCGGCGCGGTCGCGTCCGCGACGTCGGCGCTCACGGCCGACCGCGCGCAGACGCGCGAGGTGGGTGGGATCGCCGCCGACCTCGGCGCGCGCGTGGCGGCGCTCGCGGAGCGACTCCCGCCGCCGGCGCTGCTCTCGGACCTGTCCACGCTAGCGCTCGAGGCGGACGACGTCGCGCACACGGCACGGCGCCTCGGGCCGGAGGGAGCGCTCGCGCGAGACCGCGCCCGCACCTGTCACCACGCAGCCGCAGCCGCCTACACCGCCCACGTCAGCCCCGCGGGTCAGGTGGCGCTGCGCGACTGCCCCGAGACGCAGAGCGCGATCTGGGATCGGAAGACCCAGGCCGCCATCTGCCAATGACCCGCGCGGCTGCGGGGCCGCGGGCCTGTCGATCCTACACATCTCAGCTGGGGCTCGAGATCACGTGGGGCGGGCGTCTCGCCTGTCGATCCTGCACATCTCGCGTGGGGCTCGAGATCACGTGGGGCGGGCGTCTCGCCTGTCGATCC
>CAYQSE010000304.1:0-5644 GCA_964419905.1 uncultured Enterobacteriaceae bacterium | reverse complement strand
CATGATCTCGGGCCGCAGCCAAGATGTGTAGGATCGACAGCCGTCTCGGCCGACCTGATGTGTCGGGGCGCACGGCCGGCCGGGACGGCCGGCCCACGGTTTTGGCTGAGCTTTTTGCGAGGTGTCCAGGTTCACGGCCGGCCGGGACGGCCGGCCCACGGTTTTGGCTGGGCTTTTTGCGAGTTGTCTAGGTTCATGGCCGGCCGGGACGGCCGGCCCACGGCCTTGGCTGGGCATTTTGCGAGTTGTCTAGGTTCATGGCCGGCCGGGACGGCCGGCCCACGGCTTTGGCTGGGCTTTGGGTGAGGTGCCGGGGTGCCTTTCGTGGGTCGGCCGTCCCGGCCGACCTGATGAATCGGCAGGGCTCGGCGGGCTCAGTGGGCGGGCAGGCCGCTGTGGGTGAGCCAGCGCGCGAACACGTCGTCCGCGGCCATCACCGCGCCGTGGGTCGCCGAGGTGGGCGCGATGGTGACGTCGACGTTCGACGCGCCGTCGTCGAGGGCCGAAGTGCCGATCGCGAGGCCATCACCGGTAAGCGTGGCGAGCATCGCCTCGTTGTTCGCGCGCGTGCCGCCCGACGGCGTGTGGATCGAGCGGAGCACACCGCCGTCGCGCGCGAACGCCTCGAACGTCGGGCGCTCGCCGTAGAGCGCGTCGAAGAGGTTCACCGCGTCGATCGGCAGCCCGCCGTGGTCGAGGATGCGGGCGACGCCGCGGTAGCCGCCGGAGTGGGTGGTCACGACCTGCATCCCCGTCTCGGGGAGGTCGACGAAGCCCTCGCGGTACAGCAAGGCCACGGCGTCGCGCACGAGCGCCGCGTGGCCGCCCGGATCCATGAGCTTGCCGAAGTCGCCGCTCGCGGCGTTCACCGGCCCCTGCGGCGCGATGAACAGCGCGTTGCGACCCGCGAGCGCGACCTGCTCGGGGAGCGCCTTGGCCGGGATCATGGTCTCCAGCACGGCGTAGTGGCCGTGCAGGTGCGTGATGACGCCGTAGCCGGGCGCGAGCCCGTGCGGGAACCACAGGTACACGCGATCGTCGGTCCACGTGGCGCCGGACTTCGGGAACGGGGCCGACGGCAGCCGAGCGAACGTGGACAGCCCCTCGCCATCGTCCGCCCAGGTGAGCCCGGTGGGGAGCCCCGCCGCGCCGACCACCGCGCCGACGTGCACGATCGCGTCGCCGCCCTCGGCCCGCAGCGTCAGCGTGCCGACCGCGTTCGCCGGTGCCTGTGCGCTGCCGGCGTAGGTGACGGTCAGCGTCCGCGACGCGCCGTCGGCGAGCGCCGTGGTCGCCCCCGACACGCTGAACGGGCCGTCGATCAGCACGTGGAAGTCGCCTACCGGCCCCTCCGCCGCGACGATCAGCGCTTCGCTCGGGACCGCGCCGACGGCGACGTAGGGCAGGCGCAGCAGCGACGGCGCCCGCAGCGTCCCGGAGACGACGGTCACCGCGCCGGTGTCGTCGCCGGGATCGGGCGGCGTGCGGACCGTGGGTGTGCACGTCGACAGCGCGGCGGCGACCAGCAGGAAGGCAGACATCGACGCTCCACAAAGCGCGGGACAGAGGCCCCGAATCGGCGTGGGTATACCCGGCGTCACGACGCGCCGCCACGGGTTCGTGCGCGGCGGCGCCCGCGGCTCAGGGGCAGGTGCTGGCGTCGGGGAGGGCCAGGTCGACGAGGTAGTCGTGCGCGGCGCGCTGCACGCAGGTCGAGCGGAACAGCGCGCCGTGCCCGTGCCCGGTCCAGGTGAGCAGGTGGGCGTCGTCCAGGGTGTCGGCGACCTGGCGCCCCACAGCGTACGGCGTCGCCGGATCGTTCCTGCCCACGACGAGGAGCGCGGTGGGCGCCTGGGCCGCGCGGATGCCGGTGGGGAGCGGATCGTTGGGCAGGTCGGCCACCAGACAGCCCGCCGGCTCGACCAGCAGGCCCGCGCCGAACAGGGGGTTCGACGCCGTGGCGGCCTCGGCGCGCGCACGGATCGTCGCGTGGTCGGGCGGTAGCTCGGTGTCCGAGCAGGTGGTGAGGAAGTAGCCGGCGAGCAGCGGCCCATAGTGATCGCCGCGCCAGTCGAGGTAGGCGTCCGCCAGCGCGGTCAGCGTCGCCGACTCCTCGCGGGTGCACTCGTCGACGCCTTGGGCGAGCACCTCCCAGCCGGAGCGGTCGTACATCGCGCCGAGCGCTGCGTGCCAGCCGCGGCCATACGTGAGGTCGCGGCCGTCCGCGCGTGGGTGCGGGCGCTCTCGAAGCCCGTCGAGTGCGGCCTCGACCGCGGCCTCGGGACCAGCGTGCATCGGGCAGCGCGATGGGTTGTCTTGGCACCACGCGCTCCACGCGCCCACCGCCGACGCGAAGCCGTCCGACTGGCCGTCGAGGAAGTCGAGGTAGGGGCCGCCGGGCAGCGCGACCGCGTCGAGGTAGAGCGCGCGGAACGCCTCGGGGTGGAGCTCGGCGTAGACCTGCCCGAGGATCGTGCCGTACGAGAACCCGACGTAGGTGATCGGCTCGCCGCCGAGCGCGTCCCGCACCCGCTCGAAGTCGGCGACGGTCGCGCGGGTGCCCAGGTGCGCGGTCAGCTCGGGCGCGGTGTCCCGGCACGCGGACAGCCAGGCGCCCAGCGCCTCGGACTGCCGTGCGTACCCGGCGTCGTCCAGCGCGTCGTGCGTCGTCTCGAGCCAGCCGTCCATCCCGTCCATGCACGCGGTCAGCGGGCTGTCTGCGCTCGTGCCGCGCGGATCGATCGCCACCAGGTCGAAGCGCTCGGCGAGGGCAGGGAAGCCGCGCGCGAACGGGTCCAGCAGGTCGGTCGCGGCGCCGCCCGGGCCGCCGAAGTTCAGCACGAGGGGCCCGATCCGATCGCCGGTCGCGGGGCGGACGCGCACCGAGATCCCGGTGGTGAGGCCGCTCGGGTCGGCGTGATCGATGGGCACGTCGATCGTCGCGCAGCGGTCCTCGCCGCACGGCGCGAACGGGCTGCAGGCTGCGAGCGACAGCACCCACAGGACGCGAACGACACACCTCCCCGCTCGGAGTGTAGCGCAAACGCGGAGACCTCCGCGCGGGGGTGCCGCGGCGCGTGCCGTGGTTACGGATCTCGGACCCCGTGGAGGTGCCCGTGTGGTCCCTGTTCAGCTCCGCCAAGTCCCGCATGCCGTCGCCCGAGTCGGCCCTTCCGGGGCGCGCTGCGCGTCCGTTCGCGGTCTCTGACACCCACGCGGTCCACGGCGCCCGCCTGTTCCCGCCGTTCCCCGAGGGCCACGACGTCGCGTGGTTCGGCCTCGGCTGTTTCTGGGGCGCCGAGCGCCTGTTCTGGCGGATCGAGGGCGTAACCTCCACCGCCGTCGGGTACGCGGGCGGGCTCACGCCGCACCCGACCTACCAGGAGGTGTGCACCGGGCAGACCGGGCACAACGAGGTCGTCCAGGTCGTGTTCGACCCCGGCGTGGTGTCCTACGAGGCGCTGCTGCGCGCGTTCTGGGAGAACCACGACCCCACGCAGGGGATGCGCCAGGGCAACGACGTGGGCACCCAATACCGCTCGGGGATCTACGTGCGCGACGGGGCGCAGCGCGCTGCCGCCGAGGCGTCGCGCGACGCCTATCAGGTGCGCCTCACCCCTGCGGGCCTCGGCCCCATCAACACCGAGATCCTCGACGCGCCGACGTTGTACTACGCCGAGGACTACCACCAGCAGTACCTCCACAAGATCCCCGACGGGTACTGCGGGCTCGCCGGCACGGGCGTCTCCTGTCCGATCGGGTTGGGGGTCGGGTAGCCAGGACCCGAGGCTCCGACCCGACCGCGCGCCCCCCCCTTGGGTCAGTGGGCCTGGGCGGCCGCTTCGAGCACCTCGTCGATGATCGACAGGGCCTGCCGCTCCTCGGCGCTCACCTTCGACCCGAACAGGCCGAACCAGCCCCCGCCCGAGGCTTCGGCGGCCGCACGGGCGGTGTCGCGCACGCCGCGCAGCCACGGCTCGCGGGCCTCGGGGCGCACGTGGGCCGAGAGCTGCAGGGAGGCGTTGACGAGCCGCGGGAGCCACTGGTCGGCCCGGGGCACCACCGCCTGCCACGCCTCGCTGCCGTCCGGGAACGCGGCGCGCCACAGCAGGCCGGGGCCTGCCTCGTCGGTCTCGAGCCCCACGACGAGCCGGGCGAGGGTCGATCGCTCCTTGCGATCGATCGTCCCGTCGGCGGCCACCACGAGCAGGGCGGCCAGCAGCGGCCCGAGGGCGAGCTCGGCCCGGGCGTCGGCCGGCAGGGCGGTGACGGCCTCGGGGGTCCACTGGTCCAGGCGCGGCAGGCGGTCGGCGTGGGCGCGCGCGAAGGCGTCCAGCGCGTCGGTGTGGGCCGCCAGGGCGTCCTCGGCGCGCACGGCGCACCGGGCGCCGTCGACGAGCGCGAGGTCGTCGAGGGCCCGGGCACCTACGGGGTCGGGCAGGCCAGGCGCGGCGGCGAGCACTTCGGGATCCTTCACCGGTGTCAGGCTGTCGCGGAGGGTGGCCGCGTCGGACTCGGAGAGCTCCGGCAGGATCGCGCAGCCCTCGTCGACGATCTGGACGCGGTCGCCCAGGGCGGCCACGAGCTGCTCCCGGAGGACGAGCCCGTCGAGGCCGTCGCACCGGAGCCAGCGCGCCTGGTGGTCGATGTGGCACGTCTGACCGAGCGCCACGCGGCGCACGGGGATCTGCGTTCCGCCGTGCGCTTCGACGGCGAGGGGGGCGGCGGCCGCGAGGAGCTCGACCCACGCGCGGCGCCGGAGCGCGTCGAACAGCGCGTCGTGGTCGCCCGAGAGCGCCTCGTAGCGGCTGCGGGACAGGAGCAGGGAACCCTGATGGGTCGGCATGGACGCGAACCGTTCCGGGTGGCGAGCGAAGGCGGTGGCCAGTGCTGTCAGGCCGAAGGCGGCGTGCGCGCGGCACCATGCGTCGTCGTGGTGCGCGAGGAGCGCGTCGGCGTCGAGCGCGAGGCCTTCTTCGGTGTGGACGGAGGTGCCGGCGCGTCGAGCGGCGGCGGCGGCGAGCGCGATGCCGAGGCGGCTCGTCTCCGGGCACGCGCCGTTGGTGAGCAGCCGCACGTGCAGGGCCTCTTCGGTGGCTGACACCTCCACGGGGCGGGTCGTCACGCCGCGGCGCGCGACGAAGGTGATCGCGGCGGGCCACGGTGCGCCGAGGTCGGGGGCCGGGCCGCGCACGAACACGAGGCCGTCGGCGCCGACGTCCTCGCACAGCTCGGCGACGGTGGTGGTGTGCGCGCCCGGGATCTTGAACAGCAGGCTCATGCTTCCTCCGAGGGATCAGCGGGGACGTGACGTCTCGCGTGGTGACCCAAACTGCCGCGCTGCGTCGGTACGGGCACGGTGATTGCGCGCGTTGTGACCTGGGTCACACGCGGCGGGGAGCGTGCATCGCGAGGGCGCGTTCGAGGAGCGCGCCGGCCCGGGCGGTGTCGAGGTCGTCGGCGTCGACGCGGGCGGCCTCCCGCCACGCGTGCGCCTGGGCCGCGTGGTCGCGCGCGGCCTCGGCTCCGGGGTCTGCGGCGCCGTGCTCGCCTCCGGCAACGAGATCATCCTCGATCTCGGTCGCATGAACCGACTGCTCGAGGTCGGGGACGAGTCGCTGACGGCGCGCGTGCAGCCCGGCAT
>CAYQSE010000303.1:0-5748 GCA_964419905.1 uncultured Enterobacteriaceae bacterium | reverse complement strand
ATGATCTCGGGCCGCAGCCAAGATGTGTAGGATCGACAGGCGTCCCGCCCGCCCGGGAAGAACTGCGCTGCTCGTTTCGCCAACTACGCTGGTCTGATGGGCATTCCGGGCTTCCCGTCAGGACGGGCGGGCGGGACGCCCGCCCCACGTGATCTCGGGCCGCAGCCAAGATGTGTAGGATCGACAGGCGAGACGCCCGCCCCACGTGATCTCGAGCCCCACTCGAGATGTGTAGGATCGACAGCCGTCCCGGCCGGCCGACCCACATCCAGAAACGGTGGAGGCGCAGGGTACAACGCCGCGCTTGCGCCGGACGATGCCTCAGTCTCCGATCGCGCCCTTCACCCGGACATAGCCCTTCGTCGGGCCCGCCATCTCGACGTCGAGCCCGGTCATCGCGACGCCCGCGAAGTCCGGGATCGGCACCTCGCCCACGATGTCGAGGACCATCGGCAGCACCTCGGGCAGCGCGGCGGCGAGCAGCGACTCGAGCGCGGCGTCGGCGTCGAACGGGATGGTGATGTCCACCCACGCCTCGGTGTCCGCGACCGTCGCTCTCAGCGCGCCGTCGTGCACCTGGAGGTCCACCGTGGATGTCAGCGCCGCGTACACCGCCACCCGGGGCAGGCGGTTGGGCACGGCGCGATCCCGGATGGTGAACCCGACCTCGCCGAGCTGCAGGCGCGCGCCGACCTGGCCCGTCGCCGAGGGCAACAGCACCGGCGGCAGGCCGAGGTCGACGTAGAGCACCGGGTCGATCAGATCGGGCACCAAGGACGTGAGCGCGGCGGGATCGAGGCCCAGATCCTCGGCGTCGAGCTCGAAGTCGAACATCCCCGCGCCCCACGCCGCGTACAGCAGCTGATCGAGGAGGTCGAGCGAGAACGACGCGGCGAACGGCGCGCCCGGGTTGTCGTTCGGCAGCGCGTAGGCGCCGTGCAGGCTGCCCAGGCCAGGGGTGGGCTTGGCCCACGTCTGCGCGGACGCCCGAGACGACAGCGTCATCGCCACCGCGGACGCGGTGACGCCTACCGCGCTCGGCTTCGCGGTGAGGTTCACGGTGCCCCCGTTCAGCGTGATCGCGCGGCTGAGCTCGAGGTCTTGCAGCCACGCCGAGGCCAGCGGCGGCAGGTCGCGGGTGAGCAGGGCGGTGAGTCCGTCCTGGATCGACGCCTGCACGTCGTCCTCCACGTCCACGCCGAACGCGTCGGCGACGTCGAGCATCCACGAGTCGGTCGCCGTGAACCGGAAGTTGGGCATGCTCACCGTCGAGCGGTCGACGGTGACGGCGACGCCGCCGGCGACCACCGAGGGCCGGACCCACACGTTCACCTGGAGGGAGTCGGCGAGGATCTGTCCGTAGAACTCGTCATCGATGAAGCCGATTAGCTCCACGAGCGCCTCGTAGTCGAGCACCGGGGCGCTCAGCGTCACCCCGAGCCGGATCGTGCCGTCGGCCTGCGGGGCGACCGTCACGCCGGACCCGCTGAACCGCAGGTTGGTGACCCAGATGTCGGTGTCCTTGAAGGTCTGGTCGCGATGGAACGCGGGCGACGGCACGAGCGCCATCAGGTCGGCGCCGTCGAGGAACGACGCTGCGGCGCGCTCCAGCGCCGCGAGCCCGCCGTTGCCGCCGTCCAGGCGGACGTGGACGCCGTGGGTGAACGAGGTGGCGCTGGACGCGAACGATCCGGCGAGCACCGAGCGCGCATCGCGGGCGACGTGGCCCCTCGCGTCGGTGGCGACGTGCTCGATCACGCTCAGCCCGAACCCCCAGGTCGCGGTGGCGCTGAACTGACCCTCGGCGTCGAACGGCCACGGGGTGCCGTTCAAGGTCAGCCCGGTCACCGCGGTCCAGTCGTCGATCACGACGCCCGACACCGCGCCGCTGGCGGCCGCGGTCCATGTCGCGCGCTCCGGGGCGTCGACGTACAGCGACGGCGGCGTGTCGTCGACCAGCACCTCCAGCGCGTCCTCGAGCTCGGTGCCGTCCACGGTGACGGTCACGGTGTGCCAGCCCTCGTCGAGGAAGCGGACGTGGCGGGACGACAAGCTCGCGTGCTCGGGGCGGTCGACGCTGAGCGTCCACGCCGAGGGGGTGGGGTTGTCGTACGCGTCGGTGACGGCGACGAACGTCTCGACCGCGGCGTCGAGCGGCGGCGTCGGGGTGTCCAGCGCCAGGGACACCGCCTTGGGCGGGCCGGGGAGCACCTGGAACCGCTCGTCGTCCCGGGCGTCGCCGAGCGTGGCGCTGACGGTCCACCACCCCGCGCGCGTGCTCGAGGCCTGCGCGCCATCGAGGACCACCGCCGCGTCCCCGGTCAACGCCGGCGGGTCGTCGATCACGTTGCCCCAGCGGTCCTCGGCGCGCGTGGCGATCTGGACCGAGCCGCCGGCGACCACCACGATCGGGTCGAGCACGAGATCGATCTTGTCCGGCGCGCCCGCGGTCACGACCAGCGGCGCGGTCTGCTCGAACACCTCGCCCTGCCAGCGCGCGCGGGCGGTGACGACGTGCGCCCCGGCGATGGTCGGGGTGAGCGCTTCGTCACCGAGCTGGAGCTGGGGCTCGAGATCGGTGACGACCTCGATCGGCGCGTCCACCGGCCCGTAGGTGTCCTCGAAGCGCAGCGTGTAGGCCAGCGCCTCGCCGGCTGCACCCTCGCCGTCCGACAGCGCGAACGTCAGGCGCGGATCGCGCTCGCTGTCGGGCGGCACGTCGCCCACCGGACTGAGCGGCGAGTCGCACGCGAGCAGCGCGAGCAGGAGCAGGCTCATCGGCTCGTCTCCATCTCGGCTTCGATGCGCAGCCAGCCGTCGGCCTGGAGCCTGACATCGCCGTCGGTGACCTGCCAGGTCGTGCCCTGCAGGCTCGACAGGCCGGTGATCGCGCCGAGATCGACGGACGGCAGCGGGATCGGCGGCAGCGCCTCGGCGGCCGAGCGGACGAGGCCGGGCGCCGCGAGCCGGAACAGGCTGGACAGGCTGCCCGGATCGAGGGCCTCGGGCCACGCGAGCATCCCGGCGTTCAGGTCGATCGAGGCCGGTCGTCCGTCGAGGTCCACCACGAGGCCGCCGTCCTGTACGCGCACGTCGGCGCCGCCCGACACCGACAGCGAGGTGGTGATGTGCGCGCCGTCGGTGCGCTCGATGTCCACCCGAAGCTCGCCGACGCCGAGGTTGGCGTCGTAGTCGCCGTCTGCTGGCGTGAGCACCGGGGGCAGGCCGAGATCGATGGTCACCAGGCGGGCGGGACCGAGCGGCGGGGGGAGCGCCGCGCCGCTGGCCGCCTCGATCGCCTCGCCGGTGAAGCCGAGCCCGGTCGCGAACCCGGCGTGCCACGTCGCGAACAGCGCCTGGTTCAGCACGTCGCCGGCGATCAGCACCAGCAGCGGCCACGGGCCGTTGGACGGCACGGCGGGGGGCCCGGTCTCGCGCCGCAGCGAGCCGGCGTGCTCCGGCAGCGCGAACGCGGGTGCGCGGGCCTCGGTGCGCATGTCGAAGCCGAGCACGACGCCTTCGGGTGCCAGGCGGATCTCGCCGAGGGTGGCGAGTACGCCGAGCTCTCCCGCGGCGCCGATCGTGAGATCGACCCCGAACGCGGCCAATCCCTCGGCGAGCAGCGCCGAGAGCGCGTCGTCTGCCTGCGCGCCGAGGGTGTCCTCCAGCAGATCCTCCAGCGTGCCGGTGAGCAGGTCCGCCGCCCACGCGGGCACGCCGTCGGACTGCCACGTCAGGCCGTCCACGCGGGGCACGACGTGGCTCACCTCGACCACCACCTGCTTGCTGCGCGAGAGCGCCGCGGTGAGGTCGAGCTGGACCGCGACCTGCGCCAGCGTGGCCGATCCGTTGCGGGTCACCCCGTCGATCGTGGTCTGAAAACCGACCTGGACGCCGATCAGCGCGACGTCGAACCACAGCACGTCGTGCCACGGGGCGATGTCGATCGCGGCGTCGGCGATGGACAGCGCGGTGATCGTGACGTCCACCGGCCCCTCGAACTGGCTGCCGACCAGCGCGTCGGTGAAGGCCGTGTCGGTGAGCGCGGCCTGCCCCAGCGCCGCGAGGTCGTCGAGGTCGTCGTCGTCGTCGTCGAGCAGCGACGGGCCGAGCTGGACCCACGCCGCGCGCTGCAGCGTGGCACCCGGCGGGTGGGTGTCGCCGATCTGCACCGCGCGGCCGTCCGTGGCGCGCTCGCCGTCCTCGTCCTCGACGCGCGCGCCCACGAGCAGCAGGCCTGGCGGCCCGACGAGGGTGGTGGCGAACTGGCCGTCGGCGTCGAGCGGCACCTCGACCTCATCCACCCACAGCGTCTCGAGCGCGGCGTCGCCTGGCGCGGCCTGGCCAGACACCTGCAACTCGAGCCCGGGGTGGAACGCGCCGCGCTGCGGTGCGGTGACGCTCAGCGTGGGCAGCACCGCCAGCGCCGACGGATCGTCGGACGCCGTGTCGTTCCCGGAGTCCTGCGGCACCTCGGCGCAGCCGAGCGCGAGCGCGAGCGCGCCGATCACCACGCGGGACAAGGCGCCTCCTCGACGGGGGAGGCTCAGCTTAGGAGGCCGGCGGCGATTCACCAAATGAACTCCAGCGCAGCGGCCAGGGCCACGGGCCGTCCGCGCCGATGCGACGCGGCGGTTCGGGCGCGTAGTGGTAGGTGCCGAACACCGTGTCCCAGACCGAGAGCACCTTGCCGAGGTTTCGGGCGGGCGCGGTGTCGGGGTGGGCGTGGTGCGCGCGGTGCAGCTCTGCGGTGTTGAACACCCGGTTGAGCACGCCCACCCGGATCTCGACGTTGGCGTGCTCGAGCAGGCCGGTCGTGGTGTTCAGCGTGACGATCAGCGCGATCACGAGCGGCGGTGCGCCGAGCGCCACCAGCGGCAGGAAGTAGAGCAGGAACCCGACG
Organism: uncultured Enterobacteriaceae bacterium; assembly: GCA_964419905.1. Lineage (GTDB taxonomy): Bacteria > Myxococcota_A > UBA796 > UBA796 > JAFDJI01. The sequence continues at coordinate 845 of CAYQSE010000303.1, read as the reverse complement.
CCGGCATCCACCGGATGAAACCGGCCCGAGTTGCCCCACCACACCCGGGACGCGGCGTGGTGGAAGAGGTGCAGGCGCCACAGCGGGGCCCAGCGATGACACAGGATGTGGAAGCCGTAGTAGGCCAGCTCGGCGATCAGCAGCGCGCCGGCGACCTGCAGGGCGAGCGGCCAGTGGGTGGGCCAGGGCACGAGGCCGTCGGGGAGCAAGGCGCGCCACGTCGCCTCGGCGAGCACCACGAGCACCGGCAGCATCACGACGGTCAGCGTCAGATCGAGCGCCGCGTCGCGACGGTCGCGGGCCCACGCCAGGTAGGCCGGGCGCAGCCACTCCCACAGCGCCACGATCGCCGTGCTGCCCACCGAGACCCCGGCGATCACGGTGGCGAGTCCCACCACGTCCCGCTCGCGTCCCAGCGCCCACGTCGCGCCCAGTCCGCCTCCGACCACCAGGGGGTAGCCCACGCGCGCGATCAGCGCGCCGACGCGCGTCGGTGGGTTTGGAGCCGGCACCGGTCCCCCTTGCAGTGTGGGCTCACTATACCGAGGGCGAGGTCGGTTGGTGCGCCGGATTCGGCCTGCACGCCAAGGATCCGCCTGTCGCGCGGCGCAGCGACGTCATGCGGCGCGGGCGCTCCGACACCGCGCGCGGGGCGGCGCCCCGTGCAAGCCCGACCTCCCGGCGAGCTACGCGGACGCGCCTCGGCGGTTCAAGCCGTCGAGCAGCCGCTCCCTGGCGGCTTCCCATTCTGCGCCGCGAGCCTCCCCACGCGCCGCACGGTCGTCCGCCGCGGCTGTCGATCCTACACATCTTGGCTGCGGCCCGAGATCATGTGGGGCGGGCGT
>CAYQSE010000302.1:284-5750 GCA_964419905.1 uncultured Enterobacteriaceae bacterium | reverse complement strand
CCGGTCGTCGGGCACGTCGGGCTCACGCCCCAGTCGGTGCACGCGATGGGCGGGTTCAAGGTGCAGGGGCGCGGCGCCGAGGGCGAGCAGGTGATGGCCGACGCGCGGGCGGTGTTCGAGGCGGGCGCGTTCTGCCTCGTGCTCGAGGGCATCCCGATGGCGCTCGCCGCGCAGATCACCCAGGCGCTGCCCATCCCCACCATCGGCATCGGCGCGGGGATGCACTGCGACGGGCAGGTGCTCGTGATCAACGACCTGCTCGGCATGGACCTGGCGTTCAAGCCGAAGTTCGTGAAGCGGTACGCGCGCCTGCAGGAGTCGATCGTCGACGCGGTGGGCGAGTACGCGCGGGAGGTCCGCGAGGGGCTGTTCCCGGCCGAGGAGCACACGTTCGGGGTGTCCACGCGGCCGCAGATGATCGCCAAGCTCTACTGATGCTGCACCTCGACACGCCCGAGGCGATGGTCGCCTGGGCCGACGCGGCGCGTCGGTCCGGGAAGCGCATCGGGCTCGTGCCCACGATGGGCTTCCTGCACGCGGGCCACGTCGCGCTGATGGAGCAGGTGCGGCCCAGCGTGGACGCGCTCGTCGTGTCGATCTACGTCAACCCGCTGCAGTTCGGTCCGGGCGAGGATCTCGATCGCTACCCGCGCGATCCCGAGGGCGACGCGGCGAAGTGCGCTGCGGCGGGCGTGGACGCGATCTTCTCGCCGCGCACGCTCTACCCGGAGGGCTTCCAGACGTCGGTCTCGGTGCACGAGCTCTCCGAGGGGCTGTGCGGCGCGACCCGCCCGGGGCACTTCGACGGCGTGTGCACCGTGGTCGCGCGCCTGTTCGGGCTCACGCGGTGCGACGTCGCGTGCTTTGGCGAGAAGGACTACCAGCAGCTCGCGGTGATCCGGCGGATGGTGCGCGACCTCGCGCTGCCGGTCACGATCGTCGCCGGCGCCCTGATCCGCGATGTCGACGGGCTCGCGCTGTCGTCGCGCAACAAGTACCTGTCGGCCGACGAGCGCAAGCGGGCGCTGTCGCTGCACCGCGCGCTGTTCGCGATGGCCGACGCCGCGCGGGCAGGGGAGCGTCACCCCGACGCGCTGCTCGCGCTCGGGCAAGGTCGCCTCGACGTCGACCGGCTCGACTACCTGGCGCTCGTCGACGCCGAGACGCTGCGGCCGGTCGGTACGCTGGACCGCCCGGCGCGCGCGCTGGTGGCGGCTTTCGTCGGCAGCACGCGGCTGATCGACAACGTCGCGGTCGGGCCGGAGGCGTAGTGGACACCAGCCTGTTGGCGTTGCTCGGCGTGTTCGCGGTGATGGGCGCGAACCAGCTCGTGATGCGGGTGGGCGCCCTCTACGCACGCCCCGCGGTGTTCTACCCGCTGCAGGCGGTCAACGTGATCGTCGGCAGCCTCGTCGTGTGGTTCGGTCTGCCGGGGCTCGAACAGTACGTGGTCGTCGGCTGGATGGTCGGGATGCTGTTCTTCCTGCACGTCGTGCAGAACAACACGCTGCGCACGACGTGGCTTCGGGCCGCGGCGCGCTCGGATCGGACGGAGCGGGAGCGCGCGATCAAGGCGGCGCTGCAGCGCGGCGAGGAGTGAGCGGCGGCGCGCGGTGTCGGCGCGCGGTGACGCATGCGATGATGGGTCGCATCACGAGGAGATCGCCATGACGCTGACCCTGCTGGTCGCAGCGCTGCTCGGCTGTCGGACCGCCGAGCCGCCGCCGCCGCCCCCCATCGAGGAGCCCGTCGTGTCGTCCGTCGAGCCCCACATGCAGGAGCAGCTCAGGCGGATCGCGGTGGCCCGCGACGCGCTGCTGTTCGGTGACCTGGAGGCCGCGAGCAAGGAGATGACGTGGCTCGCGTCGCACGAGCTGCCCAGCGACATGCCCGAGGGCTCGCGCCCCTACCTCGAGCGGATGCGCGCCGCAGCCCGCACCGCTGGCTACGTGAACACGCCGAAGGGGGTCGGGCGCGGGGTCGCTTCAGCGGCGTTCGCGTGCGGGGAGTGCCACCTCGATCTGGTCGGCGGGGTCCGCATCCACCAGTCGCCGCCGCCACATCCCAGTGCCGGGCTGGTGGCCGAGATGGCGCGGCACGTGTGGGCGGCGGAGAAGATGTGGAACGGGCTGATCGGGCCGACGCCCGGCGCGTGGGCCGAGGCGGCCGAGCTGCTCGCTCAGGCGCCGCTCTACGCCGCGCCCGAGGGCAAGGTGATGTCCGAAGAAGCGCTCACGTTCTCGCGCAAGGTCGCCGACCTCGGCGTCTCGACGTTGACCGCGGCCTCGCCGTCCGAGCGCATCGACCTCTATGGCGAGTTCCTCGGCACGTGCGCGGGCTGCCATGCCGCCACCGAGGCGAAGCCGACGCCGTAGCCGTAGGCGGCCGGCCGGGACGGCCGGCCCACGGCCCGGGGTTTTGCGCGCGTACGAGAGAGAACGTGGGTCGGCCGTCCCGGCCGACCAGCGTGTCGACCCTGACGCCGCCGTAGCTGTAGGCGGCCGGCCGGGACGGCCGGCCCACGGCCAAAAAGGCTGTTGTGCGCCTTGGAGAGAGAGCGTGGGTCGGCCGTCCCGGCCGACCAGCCCACGGCCCGGGGTGTTGCGCTGAATATGCCGTGGGTCGGCCGTCCCGGCCGACCAGCGCGCTGCGCGCGACGGGCTGCTAACGCCCGTGGACGGCGCAGATCGCGAGCACGTCGTCGTCCGAGAGGATCTCGGAGCCCTGCTTGGCGACCTCGAAGATCGCGCGCACCAGCGCGTCGTCGTCGGGGATGCCGCGGCTGCGCAGCCAGTAGCGCACGTTGGACTCGCCGCTCATGAAGCCGATCGCGACCTCCTGGCTGCGGCCGAACCAGCCGGCGGGGACGCCGCTGTAGACCTGGTCGGCCAGCATCGGATCGCCCTTGTTCAGCGCCTTGATGATCGCGGCGGCGTGCACGCCGGTCGCGGTACGGAACGCGTCGCGGCCGAACACCGGGTAGTTCCACGGGACGGGCCAGTCCACCGCGTCGCTGACGCGCTGCACCAGCTCGGCGAGCGCCGAGAGATCGCGCTCGATCACGCCGAGCAGCTTCAGGTTGACGAGCAGCTGATCGAGCGAGGTGTTGCCGACGCGCTCGCCGATCCCGAGGATGGTGCCGTGCACGCGGTCGGCGCCCGCCTCGATCGCGTACAGCGCGTTGGTCAGCGCGTGCCCGCGATCGTTGTGACCGTGCCAGTCGAGCAGCACCCGATCGCGCAGGCCCAGCCCGAGCAACAGGTCATGGGCGAAGTGCACGAGGTTGAACACGCCGTTGGTCGTGGCGTGCCCGACCGTGTCGCACAGCACGAGACGGGTCGCGCCCTCCTCGACCGCCGCCTCGAACAGGCGGCGCAGCGTCGTCGGGTGGCTGCGAATCGTGTCCTCGGTGACGAAGCTGACGGGTAGCCCGGCGTCCACGCCCATCTTCACCGCGGTGCGGGTGAGCTTCTCGAGGCGCTCCTCCTCCCAGTCCTCAGCGAACATGCGCAGCGGCGAAGAGCCGAGGAACGTCATGATCTCGAGCGGGACGCCGGTGCGCTCGCTGATCGCGATGATCGGCGCGATGTCGTTCGGATGCGTGCGCGCGGCGGCGCCGAGCGACATCCCCAACCCCTCGTCGCGCGCCACCTCGACGAGGTGGGTGACGTCGTCGACCGCGCGCGGGCCCGCGCCGGGCAGGCCCACGTTGACGCTGTCGACGCCGACGCGCCCGAGCAGGCGGAGGATGGCGACCTTGTCGTCGATGGACGGGTCGGTGACCGATGGGCTCTGGATGCCGTCGCGGAGCGTCTCGTCGTGGAGCTGCACCTTGCGCATGCTCGGTGAGATCGCGTGCCCGCGTACGTTCCAATCGTAGATGGTCTGTGCCGTGCTCATCGGATCACCTCGTCCCAGTCAACCTAGATCGCCTCGACGATCACCGCGATGCCCTGACCGCCGCCGATGCACGCGCTGACAAGCGCGTAGCGCTCGCGGCGCCGCCGGAGCTCGTGGATGGCGGTCGCGGTGATGCGGGCGCCCGACGCCGCGAGCGGGTGCGCCAGCGCGATCGCGCCGCCGTTCACGTTCGTGATGCTCCGGTCGAGCCCGAGCTCGCGCTCTACCGCGATGTACTGCGGCGCGAACGCCTCGTTCACCTCGATCAGCGCCATGTCGTCGAGGCCGAGCCCGGTCTGTTCGAACGCGCGGCGCGCGGCGGGCGCCGGGCCGATGCCCATGCGGGTCGGGTCGACGCCGGCGATGCCCCAGCCGGCGATGCGGGCGATCGGCGTGAGGCCGCGGGCCTCGGCCCACGCGCCGTCCGCGACGATCAGCGCGCCGGCGCCGTCCCCGATGCCCGACGCGTTGCCGGCGGTGACCAGGCCGTCCTTCTTGAACACCGGGGTGAGCTTGGCGAGCACCTCGGGCGTCGTCTCGGGGCGGGGGTGCTCGTCGACGGAGAACACGCGCTTGCCCTTGCGGGTCTCGAGCGTGATCGGCGCGATCTCGTCATCGAAGCGGCCGGCGTCCTGCGCCGCCTTCCAGCGCTCCTGGCTGAGGAGCGCGTACGCGTCGACCTCCTCGCGGGTGATGCCGTAGTCGACGCCGAGGTTCTCGGCGGTGATCGCCATCGCGCAGCCGGTGTAGGAGTCGGTCAGGCACTCCCACAGGAGGTCCTGGGTCTTCGGCGGACGGCCGAAGCGCGCGCCCTCGCGCAGGCCGTAGGTGACGTGCGGGGCCATGCTCATGTTCTCGGAGCCGCCGGCGAGCACGACGTGCGCCTGGCCGGTCAGGATCTGCTCGGCCGCCGAGACGACCGCCTGGAAGCCCGAGCCGCACAGCCGGTTGACGGTGAGCGCCGGGACGGTCTGCGGTGCGCCGACGCGCAACCCGATGTGCCGCGCGAGGTAGATCGCGTCGTTGCTCGTCTGCAGCACGTTGCCGAAGATCACGTGGTCGATGTCCTCGGCCGAGATGCCGGCGCGCTCGACGGCGGCCTGCGCGCTGTGCACGCCCAGGTCGTTCGCGGTCAAGTCCTTGAGCGCGCCGCCCATCGTGCCGAACGCGGTGCGGGTGGCGGACAGGATGACGATCTCGCGCTTGCGGATGTCCAGGTTCACAGGAGCCTCCAGTTCAGTTCGTTTCGAGGTGGCCGAGCACGGCGTCGGTGACCTCGGCGGTGGACAGGGCACCGCCGAGCTCGCGCGTGACGAGCCCGTGGCGCAGGCAGTGCGTGACCGCGGCCTGCACCCTGTCCTTCAGGTCGGGGTGGCCGAGGTGCTCGAGCAGCATCCCGGCGGTGAGGATCGCGGCGAGCGGGTTGGCGACGCCCTGGCCGGCGATGTCGGGCGCGGACCCGTGCACCGGCTCGAACAGGGCGGGCCCGTCGGGGTTGATGTTGCCCGAGCCCGCGAGCCCGATGCCGCCTTGGAGCTGCGCGCCGAGGTCGGTGATGATGTCGCC
>CAYQSE010000302.1:0-274 GCA_964419905.1 uncultured Enterobacteriaceae bacterium | reverse complement strand
CGAACAAGTTGTTCGTGACGATCACGTCGAACCGCTCCGGCACCCGCACCAGCTCCATCGCGAGCACGTCGACGTAGAGGTGGAACGCCCGGATCTCGGGGTAGTCGGCGGCGACCTCGCGGAACACGCGCTGCCAGAGGTCGTGCCCGTGGCGCATCGCGTTCGCCTTGTCGGACATGCACACCGAAGGGCGGCCGTGCTGGCGCGCGTAGGCGAACGCGGCGCGGATGATGCGCTCGACCCCCTTGCGGGTGTTCATCTCGGCCTCGATCGC
>CAYQSE010000301.1:0-5805 GCA_964419905.1 uncultured Enterobacteriaceae bacterium | reverse complement strand
CCGGTCGCGCCCGCCCCCGAGCCCGCCGTGTCCGACCGGGAGCCCGAGCCCGCCGAGCCCACGCCGAGCCCGCGCCTCGAGCACCGCACGCCTCCTAGCCTGGTCACCTCGCCGATCGCCGAGCGCCTCCGCGCGCTCGACGAGCAGGCGCTCGTTCAGATCCGGACCACACAGCCGTTCATGGCGGAGATCTACGAGAGCGGTCGGCGCGTCGGGGACGTTCGACAGCCCGGCTGGATGAAGGTCAGCCCCGGCGAGCACCTGTTCGTGCTGCGCGGTCCGGGTGTGTACGACTACGAGCTGCCGGTCGCGGTCGCGCCGGGTGAGCGACGCAAGGTGGTCGTCGACGACCTCCAGCCACGCCCGGTCGCGGTCGCCATCGATCCGTCGTTTCCAGCGACGTGCCAGGTCCTGGTGAACGGCGATCGCCGCGGGACACTCGCCGAGATCGGACACTCGGCCGCGCTCGGTGATCCGCGCCGCGAGAACATCATCGTGCTCGACTGTGGCGACTCGGGCGTATTCCAGCGCACGTTCCGGGAGGAGGACGCTCCCTACCCCGTGTTCTCCAAGGCCCCGACCGCTCCGTGATCGCCCCGCTGCCGCGACTGCTCTGGCTCCCCGCCCTCACCGGGTGCCTCTACGTCGTCCCGACGTACGCGCCGTCCCCCAACCGCGCCCCGCAGGTCGTTCGACCCGAGGCGCCGCTGGCCGACATCCCACTCCTCCTCGACCGCGACCTGCGGTTGACGGTCGTGGCGAGGGACCTCGAGGGCGACCCGCTCGACTTCGTGTGGATCGTCCCGGTCGACGTCCCACACGACTGGACCACCTCGACCCAGGGCGACCTCTGGTACTCGGTGCTCGACATCGAGGCGAGCCCGTCACTCGACGGGCGACGGATCGAGTGCGTCGTCACCGACGGGGATCTCGAGCGCGCGATCACCTGGCTCGTGGAGTCGCCATGACGCCCATCGCGATCCGCATGTCTCGGTTCGGCCCCGCGCACAGCGACCGCTCCGCCAGGAATGCTGTCGACAGCGCGACACTCGAGATCGGCACAGGGCTTGCATCAGCTCAGCGGCGAGGCCTCACCGCCGAAGGGGCGACCATGTTCCGAATCGCGATTCCTGCAGCCCTGGTCCTGATGGTCGGCGTCGCCTGTTCCGAGTCGGAGACACGCTACGACGTGGACTTGAGTGACGCGGAGTCCCCCGACGCCGACGAGGGCTTCGACGCCGCGATGCTCACCTGGCGCTTCGACGTGTTTCCGACGACCGCCGCGGCGAGCGACGACGGCGACCTCTTGCTGCCACAGACGTTCGAGGTGCCCACCGAGACGGACGTCATCGACCTCCGCCTGCGCCCCCCGGTGCGACTCGAGGGCGCCGTGACCGCCTATCAGGTGGGTCCGCTGGCACGGAGCAGCAGCCCGCTGCCGGGCGCCGAGGTCCCGGTCCGCGGCTCGCTGGGCCTGTGGCGCGACGGCTCGGTCCACGGACGCACCATCGCGCTCGACGACCTCGGTGGCTTCGCGCTCACGGTGGTGCCCGACGTGGGCTACCACCTCTCCGTCGTGCCCGCGGACCCCTCGCTTCCCGTGTTCACCAGCGCGCTCGCGCTGGACCGTGACACGGTGATCGACCTGGACATCGGCGCGGGCGCACCGATGTGGGGAATGGTCCGCGACGGCGCAGGCGCGCCGCTGCAGGGCGTGTCCGTCCGTGCGCGCAGCCTGATGGGGGTCGCCACCCCGACCACGACGACCGCGGCGGACGGCTCCTACCTGCTCCGCGTCTCCCCGGGCGCCTGGCGCATCGAGGCGCTCGGGCGCGGCAATGGGCGCGACCCGGCCCTCGCGTCCGCGTCGGTCGAGGTCGCCGCCGAGGGGCGGCAGATCGATGTCGTCTACGAGACGCTGACCACCTACGCGGTCGGCGGGCGCCTCGCGCCAGGCACGGGGCCCGGCGTGCGCGATGGACGCGTCCGATTCACCGCGACCGCGCTGGAGGGCTACGAGACCAGCGCGAAGCTGACCGTCGAGGCTCGGGCGGACAACTTCGGCAACTTCGACACGCAGCTGCTCGCGGGCCGGTACCGCGTAGAGGCCTACCCGGCCGACGATCAGCACCTCACACCCGTCGATCTCGGCGAGGTGCGCGTGAGCGGCACCCTCGATCTCGGCCTCGTCACGCTCCCCCCGGGCGTCAACGCCGAGGGCGTCGTGCTCGATCCCGAGGGCGCGCCGGTGGCCGGAGCGCTCGTCGACTGCGAAGAGATCGGCTTTGCGCGCCGCTTCTACTCGACCCACACCGACGCGGCGGGGCACTTCGCGTTCAGTGTGCCGCGCGTCGCCCTCCAATGCGATCTGGTGCCGCCCGGCGATCGCGCGGATCTCGCGCTCACGCGCAGGGTGGTGTCGTTCACCGCCGCCGAAGCCGCGCTGCTCGTGCTCGACCAGGGCGTGCTCATCGAAGGGCGAGCCCACTACGACCAGGCAGGCACGCTGCGCCCCCTCGAGCTCGCCGTGATCGAGGTGCGCGATCAGGCCGGTCAGCTCCTCGGCACCACGCTGAGCCGCGCCGGCGACGGCTCGTTCTCGGTGCGCATCACCGCACCGATCGAGTGAGGCGCCCACCCGCTCGACGGGGCGGGCGCACCAGCGCAGGTCAGAGGACCTCGCCGACCCAGGACAGGCTGACCACGCGACCCGGCAGGTGCGTACCCGCGTGGTTCGACGCGCTCTGCGCCGCCTCGACCACCGAGTCGGCGAGGACGACCCGCGCGATCTCCTTGTTGTCGGTCTGGATCACGACCCGCCACGCGTGCTGAGCCGCACCCGACGCACGCACGCGCGTGGGCGCCACGGACTCCTTCTTCGCGGCGCTCGGCGCAGACACGCCGAGCCGCGCCCGGTGGTTGCGCACGGCGTTCGCGGTGACGCCCGCGAGCTTCGCGACCTCGGCGTCGGAGCTCTTGCCGAGCAGTTGCTCGAACGGCTCGATCTTCGACCCGCGACGACGTCGTGCCGTCACGCGCTTCGGCCCGGTGAAGGCCGGGATGTTGTGGCGCGCGCGGAAGCTCGCGATCGTGCGCACGCTCACCCCTGCAAGATCGGCGACCTCCCGATCCGGCAGGTTGCCGAGGAGCTCGCGGTGCGCGAGCACCAGCGCGTCCTTCGAGCCCGGGCGCGCGTCGCCCTCCTCGCCGATCAGATCCTCGCCCGCCTCGGGCGGCAGGTCGTCGGCGACGGCGCGCTTGCGCTTGCGATGGATGCGTGGCCCCGGAGGGGCAGCCTTGCGAGAGATCCCCTCGCGCTTCAGCGCGGCCGAGATGGCTCCCGGGGTCACGTCGAACTTCTGGGAGAGCTCGCGAAGCGACAGTTCATCTTTCAGCGCGACGAGCTCGGGCCACCACTCAAACGTCTCGAGACGGCGCATTTGCAACAGACTCCTCGTGGGCTCTTGTCCTACCCGACTCACCCCAAAACAGCGTCGTGGGATTGTCGAAACGAGCCCTCTCCACAGTTCACCCGATTCGCCTGAGGGTGCAAGCAAATCAAATGTTCAACGATATTCCATGACGCTGGCTGTACGTCCCATCCAGAGGTAAGGTGCCGGCGCCTCCCGCGGACCCGTCCATGCCTCCGCTCCTGCTCCTCCTCGCACTGGCGCTCGTGGCCCCCGCGTCCCACGCGCAGAGCCCGCCGGCCGAGGGGGCCTCCGAGGTAGACGAAGCGCCGCCCGACGCAGAGGGGTCGGCCCCCGATCCTGCCCTCTCGTACGAAGACGCGCTCGAACACGCGAAGCTCGAGTACTTCCAGGGCGAGCACGAGATCGCCCGCGCGGCGCTCCGCGCGCTGCGCGCTCGCATGGAGGCGGACGACGTCGGGGGCAGCGACACCTGGGAGGAGACGCTGCGCTACCTCGGTGAGGTCGAGTACCTGCTCGGGGATCGGGCGGCGGCGTGGCGCACCTTCGAGGCGATGCTGCTGGCGCGCCCCGAGGCGACGATGACCACGTTCAACCACCCCGCTGACGTCGTCCACTGGTTCGAGCTCGTTCGACAGGGCCTCGCCCAGCAGCAGCCGCCGCCCCCCCCGCCACCGCTCCCGCCGAGCCCACCCCCCGCGTGGACGTACGCGCCGCTCGGCGCCCCGCAGTTCGGGCTGGCGCAGCCCCGGCGCGGCGCGACCTACGCCGTGCTCCAGACCGCGTTCGGTGCGCTGTCGATCGGCGCGTTCGTGCATCTCACCACGATCAACAAGGCGGACAACCCGCTCGGGCTCTCCCAGGACGCGCTCGCGCAGCGGGTCGCCATCACGCGCTGGGCGATCCAGTGGCCCGCCACGCTGGCGTTCTATGGGCTGTGGGCGGGCAGCCACCTCGACGCGCGCCGCGCCTGGCGCGCGCGCGAGCGGGTCGAGGTCTCGGTCCAGGTCGGCAATCAGCGCCTCGGACTGGCGCTCGACGGGCGCTTCTGACCGCCCGCGACGCGGCGTGATGTTATGACCGCGCCGTCCCGAGGGGTCCCATGGCCTTCCTGCGCTGCGAGAACACCGTCCGCAAGACCACCGAGTCGGTGGTCCTACGCAAGGTGCTGACCACGATCGGCCGCGCGCGCGGCAACGACATCGTGCTCGAAGACCCGATGGTCGCCGGTACGCACGCCAACCTGGTACGCAAAGGCGCCACCTACACCGTCTCGCTCACCGACCGCAGCGGAGAGCTCTACGTCAACGGCAAGCGCGTCCGCTCCGCCGATCTGAAGGACGGCGACAAGCTGCTGATCGGCGTGTGCCAGATCACCTACTCGGAGGGCGATCCCCCCGAAGACCGCGCGCTCCCGCCCGGTGAGGCGCTCGGCCTCGACGCGCTCGAGAAGCTCGTCGAGCTCTCCGCGTCGATGATGCGCGACACCACGCCCGAGCGGCTGTTCGCGACGTTGCTGCAGGGCCTCGTCGAGCTGACCCGCGCCGAGAAGGGCTTCGTCATCGTGTTCCAGGACGGCCAGCGACACCTCGCGGCGTCCCACAACGTCGGCGAGGACGCCCTCGACCTTTCAAGGGTGTCCGACAGCATCATCGGGCAGGTCGTCGACCACCTGCAGCCGGTCATCGTCTCCGATGCAATGAACGACCACCGATTCGGGCGCGCGCAGTCGGTCGTCGACCTCCGCCTCTCGTCGGTGATGTGTGTCCCGCTGATCTATCGGCGCGACCTGCTCGGCGTGCTCTATCTGGGCAACGACTCCGTCACCGACCTGTTCACCGAGCGCGATCTCGCGCTGCTGAAGGTGTTCGCGAGCCAAGCCTCGCTGATCGTGCACCACGCGCTGCTGCTCAATCAGCTCAAGGTCGACAACCGGAACCTGCGCGATCAGCTCGGGCGCTCCTCCCAGGGGCGGATGATCGGGAGCTGCCCTGCGATGAAGCAGGTGTTCAAGGTGCTGCGCAAGGTCGCGCCAACCGATCTCTCGGTGCTCGTGCTCGGCGAGACGGGCACCGGCAAGGAGCTGGTGGCCCGCGAGGTGCACGAGCTCTCGGATCGCCGCAACAAGCCGTTCATCGCGATCAACTGCGGCGCCATCCCCGAGAACCTGCTCGAGAGCGAGCTGTTCGGACACGAGCGCGGCGCGTTCACCGGCGCGGTGACCGACAAGGTCGGCAAGGTCGAGGCCGCGCACGGCGGCACGCTGTTCCTCGACGAGATCGCCGAGATGCCGATGAACCTGCAGGTGAAGCTCCTCCGGGTGCTGCAGGAGCGCGTGATCGATCGCGTCGGCGATCTGCAGCCACGTCCCGTG
>CAYQSE010000300.1:0-5870 GCA_964419905.1 uncultured Enterobacteriaceae bacterium | reverse complement strand
CCACGTGATCTCGAGCCCCACTCGAGATGTGTAGGATCGACAGGCGTCCCGCCCGGCCGCCGCCGGCAGCAGCCCCTCGACTACGCGAGCGCACGGTCGGCCGGGACGGCCGACCCACGAATCAAGGGCCGACCTCGCTCCCGGATCGTGGGCCGGGCGTCCCGCCCGGCGCGCTACATCAGATGTCGCGGGTCGACGTCGACGGTGAGGCGGACACCGCGCTGCGGCGGCTCGAGCAGCTGCGCCGCGACCGCGGCGAGGTAGTCGCGGAACCGCGCGGTCCGGTCGCCGCGCAGGATCAGCTGGAACCGCCACCGGCCCACCAGCCGCGGCAGCGCGGCGGGCGCCGGACCGAGCACCCGCACGCCCGGGAACCGCTTCGCCGCGCCCTCGAGCGCGCGGGCGAGCGCGGACGACGCGGCGACGACCTGCTTGCGATCGACGCCGTCGAAGCGGAGCAGCACGAGGCGTGCATACGGCGGATAGTGCAGCGCCGCGCGCAGCCGCGCCTCCTTCGCGAGGAAGGTAGGCACGTCGTCGAGGTCCTGCAGCACGTAGTGATCGGGCTGCCAGGTCTGCACGAACACGCGCCCCGGCATCGCACCGCGTCCCGCCCGCCCCGCGACCTGCACGATCAGCGCGTAGGTTCGCTCGGAGGCGCGAAAGTCGGGCATCCGGAACCCGTGGTCCGCGCTGACCACGACCGCGGTGTGCACGTCGGGGAAGTCGTGCCCCTTCGCGACGATCTGCGTGCCGACGAGCATCTGCGTCTCGCCGCGCCGGAACGCCGACAAGATCCGGTGGTGATCGCCGCGCACCTGCGTCGTGTCCGCGTCCATGCGCGCGATGGGGACGCCCGGGAACAGCCCGCCGAGCGCCTCCTCGATCTTCTCGGTGCCCTTGCCGAGCTCTTCGAGGGTGGGCGTGTGGCAGTGCGGGCACTGCCCGTCGTAGGTGCGCCGCAGCCCGCAGTAGTGGCACGCGAGCACCCGCGTGCGCAGGTGCAGGGTCATCGTGATCCCGCAGTTCGTGCACTCGTACGTGCCGCCGCAGCTGGTGCAGCTGACCATCGTGGCGTAGCCGCGCCGGTTGTACAGCACGATCGCCTGGCCGCCCGCGGTGAACGTGTCACGCAGCGCGTCGAGCACGACCGGCGCGAACAGCGGGCGCGGCTGCCCCTTCGGCACGTCGAGCTCGGTCAGGTCGACCACCTCGACCTTGGGCACCGGGCGCGGCGTCGCGCGCCGCGGCAGCGAGAGCAGCGCATAGCGGCCGGTCTGCGCGTTGTACCAGGTCTCGAGCGAGGGCGTGGCGCTCGCGAGCACGACCGGGCAGCGATGCCGCAGACCGAGCACGACCGCGAGATCGCGCGCGTTGTAGCGGACGCCCTCGTCCTGCTTGTAGGAGTCGTCGTGCTCCTCGTCGACCACCACGAGCCCGAGGTCTGCGAACGGGGCGAACAACGCCGAGCGCGCGCCGACCGCGACCCGCGCCTCGCCGGCGCGGATCCGCCGCCACTGGCCGAGCCGCTCGCCGCCGGTCAGCCCCGAGTGCAGCACGGCCACCCCGTCGCCGAACCGTGCCTTGAACCGGCCCACGAGCTGCGGCGTCAGCCCGATCTCGGGCACGAGCACGAGCACCTGCCGCCCCGCGTCGAGCGCGTGCCGCGCCGCGCCGAGGAACACCTCCGTCTTGCCCGAGCCGGTGACCCCGTGCAGCAGGAACGCGCCCGCGGCGTCGGGCGCGGTGAGCGCGGCCAGCGCCGCCTGCTGATCGGCGTTGAGCGCCGGGGGCTCGGCCGCGCCCAGCGCGGGCGCGTCGTGCAGCACCTCGCGCGACTCCCGCTCGTCCAGCACCACGAGCCCGAGCGCGTCCAGCCGATGCACGGCGTCCCGCGCCGTGTCGCCCTGTTCGGCGACGAGCACCGCGAGATCCATCGGCCCGACGTGCGCGGCGAGCGCCTCGAACACCGCGCGCATCCGCTTGCCGGCCCGCGGCGCGCCCTGCGCCAGCGATGCGCCGGGCGCCAGCGCCACCGTGCGCACCTTCCCCTTCACCTCGCTCGCCTCGCGCTCGCCCCACACCGCCCAGCCCCGCCGGACCAGCGCGTCGATCGCGCGCTCGACCTCGACGCCCTCCAGCTCGGCGTCGAGCCGCCGCACCATCCCGCGGCGCGTCAGCCCGGGCCGGCTGATCACCTCGCGGAGCACCTGCCCGAGCGCGCCCTCCGCGAGGCTCGCGGTGAGCGCGTCGACTCCCTCCTCGGTGGGCTGGAGCACCGTGAGCACCTTCGCGCGGATCTCGGCAGGCGTCGCGGTGTGGATCACCATGCCCAGCGGCGCGAGGTAGTAGTCGGCGACCCATCGGTAGAACGAGAGCTGCGCCGCGTCGAACGCCGGCTCTCGGTCGAGCAGCCGCTGGATCGGCTTGATCCGCGCCGGGTCGAGATCGGGCGTCTCGAGCGTCTCGACGACGTACCCGGTCTCTGCGCCCCGCGGACCGAACGGCACGAGCACGGCGCTGCCGAGCCCGACCTGGTCCGCGAGCGGCGCGGGGACGGCGTAGGTGAAGGGGCCGGGCAGCGGCCTCGCGATGGCGACGCGGACGTACATGGGCGCCAGCCCTATCACAGTGGCGCCCCGAGGCTCAGAACACCCGCACGCCGCGCTCGAGCTGCTCGGCCTCGGTCTGGCAGTCGATGCAGTGGGTGGCGACCGGGCGCGCGAGCAGCCGACGCTCGCTGATGTCCTCGCCGCAGCCTACGCACACGCCGTACTCGCCCTCGTCGATCTGACGCAGCGCGTGGCGGACCTTGTGCACCAACCGGCGCTCGCGATCCTGCAGGCGGAGCGCAAACTCGCGGTTCGACTCCTGCGTGGCCTGGTCGAGCGAGTCGGGCGGGAGGTCCTGCACGGCGGTGAAGGATCCGAGCGTGACCGACGACGCCGCGAGCAACACCTCCAGTCGCTCCTTGAGAAGAGCCCGGAAGAACTCCTTGCGATCCTCGTTCATCGGAAACTCCTGCACGCCGCGTGGTTGCTCGGTTCAAGGGCCGCGCATAGTAGTCGCTTCCATGATCCGCCGCAAACACCCCGCTTTCGCCGTGATCTCGGCCTTCCTGGCGAGCACGCCCGCGCTCGCCGCCGACTACTTCGGGGCGAACACCGAGGCGATGGGCCGAGCGGCGGTCGCCAACTGGGACGACAACAGCGCCATCTCCATCAACCCGGGCGCGCTCGGTCTCGCCGAGCGGTACACGCTCATGGCGCAGCTCCAGGTCGGCCCCGGGCTCGACCTCGCGTTCGGCGCGAGCGCGGTCGACTCGAAGACGACCCCGCAGGTGGCGCTCGGCGTTGGCTACCGCGGCACGATCGCCGATCCGCCGCTCACCGCGGACGACATGCCGGGCTGGTTCGCCCCCGGCGACCCGATCGCGAACCGCAAGCGCAGCCACGAGGTCAGCCTCGCGCTCGCCGTGCCCGTGCTCGATCGCAAGCTCTCGTTCGGCCTCGGCGGCGCGGTGATCGCGCGCAACGACGACCGCGGCGGCCAGGTGATCACGGGCACGCTCGACGCGGGCTTCGCGTGGCGGATCGACGAGCGCTGGTCGGTGGGTCTCGCCGGTCGCAACCTGATCCCGACGCTGGCGAAGGTGCCGCCCGCCGGCGTCACCGCGGGGTTGTACTTCCGCGAGGAGCACGTCGGCGCGTGGGCGCTCGACATCGACTGGCAGGCCACCGGCGATCCGCGCTTCCCGCTCTCGTTCCGCGCCGGCGGCGAGGTGCGCACCAGCGCGGTGCGCACCCGGCTCGGCTACCGCTTCGAGGGCGCCGACCTGATGAGCTGGATCGTGCCCGGGCTCGGCGTCGAGAACGACGTCGGCGGCATCGAGTACGCGCTGTCCATCCCCGTGAGCGGAAGCACCCGATGGCGCGACCTGCTGCACACCATCTCGGCGCGCGCGCGCTTCTAGCCGCGGCGACGGGCCTCGGCGCGTGCGATCCGTACGCGGCGTGGCCCGCTCCCACCCAGGTCTATCCGTGGGTGTACACGCCCGAGACGGACCTCGCCGCGTACGAGACGGTGCGCTGGGAGTCCGAGACGTGGGATCCGCAGACCGACGCGACCGAGGCGGGGCTCTACCTGATGAAGTCCGCGAACCACCGCCTCGGCGCGCCGCGCGAGTCGCTCGCGCACTTCGAGGCGATGCGCGGGCAGCTCCCGCCGCCGGGTGACGGCGTCCGCCTGTCGCTCGTCGGCGACGCGATGTGGATCGGCGACAACCACGACGCGTTCGCCGAGGACGTCGCGCACCTGCTCGACGGTGACCTGCGGGTCGGCAACCTCGAGACGCCGACCTCGCCCGACCACCCGACCGCGCTCACCGCGCTCGGGCTCTACGCGTTCAACGCACCGCCCGCGCTCCTCGACGGGCTGCCGCTCGATCTGGTCCAGGTGAACAACAACCACAGCGTGGACGCTGGCGACGAGGGGCTGCAGGCCACCCTCGCCGAGCTAGCGCAGCGCGGCGTCACGCACACGGGCGTCGACGCGCACGCGATCCGGGAGGTGGCGGGTCGGCGCATCGCGTTCCTCGGCTACACCTGGGGCATCAACCAGCGCGGGGTGACGTCCGCGCACGACCTGCACATCGTGCCCTTCGGTCACCTCGACCCCGACCTCGATCTCGACGGAGTCGCCGACGACATCGCCTCGGCCCGCGCCGACGGCGCCCAGTCGATCGTACTGCTGCTGCACTGGGGGTTCGAGTACGAGTACTACCCGGACCCCTACCTGATGCAGATCGGCCGCAGGCTGGTCGCGCTCGGCGCGGATCTGGTCGTCGGATCGGGACCCCACGTCGCCCAGCCCGCCGAGCGCTGCGCGGTGAACCGCCCGGAGGTCGCGCCGGGCGTCGGCACGTGCAGCGTGCGCACCGAGGACGGCATCCCGCGCACCGCGGCCATCCTGTACAGCCTCGGAAACTTCCAGAGCGTGATGCCGACGACGCCGTGCAAGGTGGGCCTGATCGCGACGGCCACGCTCGGCGACGGCGGCGTGAGCGGCCTGTCGTGGCTGCCGGTCGCAAACGTCGCGGATCCGGCGCATCGCCTGGTGCCGCTCGAGGCGCTCGACGACGCGCGCTGGGTGGATGAGTCCGCCCGGCTGGACGCACACCTCGGCGCCAACTGGCGCCGGTCGGAGAACGAATGAGCGCGTGGCTGTGGCTGGCCCTTGCGTGCGGGCCGCGCCCGACGCCCCCCGATCTCGTCGTGATCGGCGAGGTGACGCTCCAGCCGCCCGAGGCGCCCGCGCCGCGCGCGGTGTGGATCCTCGACGGGCGCGTCTACAAGATCACCGCGGTCGCGGAGGGACGCGCGGCCGTCCCCGCGGCGCGCGTGCTCGAGGCACCGCAGGTGACGCCGGGCTTCGTGGACGCGCACGCGCACCCGCTCGGCCTCGGCCAGCGGATGGCCGAGCTCGACCTCGGGGGCGCCCGCACCTACAGCGACACGCTCGCGCGCGTGGCCGCGCGCGCCGAGGGCGACGGCTGGCTCGTCGGCCGCGGCTGGGACCAGAACCCGTGGCCCGACGCGCCGGAAGGCGCCTGGCCGCTCGCGCGCGACCTCGACGCGCGGACCGGCGCGCGACCGACCGCGCTGCGGCGCGTCGACGGGCACGCGGTGTGGGTGAACTCGGCCGCGCTCACCGCGGCCGGCCTGAACGCACAGACGCCCGATCCCCCGGGCGGGCGGATCGTGCGCGACGCCGACGGGGCGCCGAGCGGCGTGCTGATCGACGCGGCGATGGCGCTGGTGCCCACGCCCGCGCCCGACGACGCGACCCGCGCGGCGTGGGCGCGCGCGGCG
>CAYQSE010000299.1:0-5975 GCA_964419905.1 uncultured Enterobacteriaceae bacterium | reverse complement strand
AGCCCCTGCGCGCGCGCCACCGCGACGCGCGCGTGCGCGGCGGCCCCCCGCATCAGCGCCTCGGCGACGCCCACCACCGTGCGCGCCGCCACCGGCGCGAGCGCGCTGCCCGCGGCCCATGCGTTGAACCCGCCCATCGCCGGCCCGCACCACAGCTGGAAGTCGCGCTTGCGGTCCTCGTCGCCCAGCCGCGCCCAGCGCGAGGTCATCCCGAGGTACCACCGGAACGTCAGCGCCATCTTGTGGCGCGGATCGGCCTCGGCGCGGGCCACCTGCGCCGGATCCCGCTGGGACCAATAGTCCCGCGTGCCCGCCCACACGTTGTCGAGCGAGTCGCGGAACAGCTGCTTCTCGATGCGCGCCCGTTCGTCCGTGGGCAGCGCCTCCATCGACGGATGCGCGCGGTACAGATCGTAGAGGCGCTGGCTGCGCCGCGCGTACAGCGAGCCACGCCCGAGCACCTGCACCTGCGCACCCAGCTCGAACATGTCGGGCGCCGGACCGCTGTCGACATCGGTGTAGGCCGCCTCGGCGAGCATCGCCTTCGCGAGCGCCGAGGTGCCCGCCTCGACGGTGGCCTGGTTCACCGAGCCCGTGAGCACGTAGTCGGCGCCCATCGCGAACGCGGCCCAGGCGGCCGCCGGCGTGCCGATCCCGCCCGCTGCCCCGACCCGCGGCCAGATCCCGCGCGCGAGGTAGCCCTGCTCGGCGGCGACCCGGTCGCGGAGCCGCTGGAGCACCGGCAGCAGCACGAGGAGCGGCCGGTGATCGGTGTGCCCGCCCGAGTCGGCCTCGGCGGTGATGTCCTCGGCGATCGGGACCTCGCGGGCGAGCGCGACCTGCGCGTCGGTGAGCGCGCCGCGCGCCCGAAGCTCGGCGAGCAGCACGTCGGGCGCCGGCCGCAAGAACGGCTCGGCGACCTCGGGTCGGCTGACCTTCGCGAACACGTGGTTCGGGCAGCGCACGCGCCCGTCCTCGCCGCGCGTGATCCCGTGGAGGCGGTAGCGGACCACCGCGGGAGAGAGCCCCATGTAGGCCGACGCGCTGATCCGCCGCACGCCGTGGCGCAGGTAGAGGTCGACGGTCGCCTCCTCCACCGCCGGCTCGGAGGGGTTGTGCAGCAGGTTGAACCCCCACGCGCCCGGCGTGTCGCGCAGCGCGACGAGCGCCTCCTCGACCGCCGACAGCGGCAGCCCGCCGGAGCCGAAGAACGCGAGCAGCCCCGCGCGCGCCATCGCGTCCACCAGCGCCACCGACGCGATGCCGCCCGCCATCGCGCCCGCGATGTAGGCCCAGCGGACGCCGTGCGCCTCGCGGAACGCCGCAGCGCCCAGCCCCGCCGGATCGACGGGCGGCACAGCGCCCAGCAGCGGCAGGGCGCCCGGCCCCGCGCCGTGACTTCCCGCGCCGTACCACGCGACTCCGCCGGGCGCGCGCACCGCGTACAGCGGCTCGTCGAAGCGATGCAGCGCACCGCGGAGATCGCGGACCACCGAAGCTGGATCGGGCGCGAACCACGGCCCGAGCGACGCCGCGCCGAGCGGCTCCGCGACCAGCACCGCGCCATCCCACGACACCACCAGGTCGCCGCCGCGGGTGGCGGCCACCTCGAGCGCGCCGTCGATCAGGCGCACGGCGCGCGCGCCAGCGCCGAGCGCCGCGCGGAGCGGCGCGCGCCCGAGCCGCTCGAACGCGTCTGCGAGCCCGCCCCCCTCGGTGCGCTTCGAGCGGCTCCCGCCGTCGTCGAGGTCCACCTGCACGTCCGCCGCCCCGTAGACCGCGAGCACCGCGAGCAGATCGACCGCGCTCACGGTGCCTTCCAGCGGAACTTCGCCTCGACCTTCATCGTCGACGAGCCGCGCGCCGACGGCGACGCGAGCCCCGCCTCGAACATCGACGTGTAGCTCACGGGCAGCCCGGTGCGCGTGTCGAGGCGCATCTCGCCGCTGCCCGTGAGCGAGGTGGTGCGAAACTCGTCGCGCGCGGGCGCGGACGCCTTGGACAGGCTCAGCGTCTCGACGAGCACCGCCTCGGCGCCGGCCATCCGGTCTAGCTTCCACGCGGTGGTGTTGGAGACCTCGCCGCCCTGGGTGACGCGCTCCGAGGTCGACCACTGCCAGGTGGTGCCGACGTGGGTTGGCTCGGACGGCGCGAGCAGGAGCCCGGCGACGAAGTTGTCGATGTCGTCGAGCGTGGCCGGCACGATGGGCGGTGGCTCGGGCTCGGGCTCGGGCTCGAGGGGCGCCTCGACGACGGGCTTGCCCTTCACGAGCTGCCCCCCTCGGGGCTCCTCCTCCGCCGGCGGATCGGGCTCGGGCCACGGCAGCATGCGCACCTCGATGCGCCGATCCGGGTGCACCCAGACTTCGCGGGGCGGGTGCGGCCCGAGCGGCACCATCGGTGCGGGCAGCGGCTCCTGGTAGCCCTCCTCGTCGCGGCCGAGCGACCACTTCAGCGCGTACTCGCGCGTGTCCCACGCGACCTCGTAGCGCGTGTACTCCTCGCGCCAGTGCAAGAGATCGACACCCACGCGCCCGCCCGAGAGCACCTCGTAGCGCTTCGTGGACTTGATCTCGAGGTTCTCGGGACCGAGCGGGGTGCGCGTGATCGATCGCGCGGTGCGCGTGACCACCAGCGCGCCCGGCTCGGGCAGCCGGAGCGCGACGTCGTGCGTGGACGGAGCACAGCCGAGGGTGGCGAGGAGGAGCAGAGCCGTCATGGCCCGCATACTACAGCGGGAGGCGGAACAGCGTCGGGCGACCCTGCGCGTCGAGCTCCGCCGGGATCGTGTCGCGCGCCTCACCCGTTCGCGGCGCGTCGTCGAGCGCCACGCCCACCACGGTGCCGGCGAACGCGTAGTCGAAGCCCGAGAGCTGCGTGAACGGCGAGTAGTTCGTGGCGTGGCCCGAGGCCCAGCCCGCCTCGGTGTCGAGGCCCAGGGAGAGGGTGCGCAGGTACGCGCCGCGACCGTCCGGGTCGTCGTCGTGAAAGGTGAACGCGAACGCGCTCCACCCTGCGGCCAACCCCCGAAGCGCCGGGTCGAGCGGCCGGTCGGCGAGGTCGGGATCCGGCTGGGGATCGGGGTTCAGGCAGAACCCGGTGGACCCCTCGCAGCCCGACGCATAGCTGGCCCCGTGCGCGACCTCGTCTTCGTGCCGGGCGAGATCGCCGGCGATGACCAGCACCTCGACGGCGATCGGCACCCGGGCCTCCGGGACGATCGCGTCGACGCACTCGCGCTCGGACTCCAGCGAGTTGCCCGCCTCGAACGACGCGCGCACCGACACCTCGACGCTGCGACCGTCCGCTGCGAGGGTGACGTCCTCGAGGGCCACGCCGAGGCGCCGCACATGCCAGCCGAGGGCCGGGTCGTAGCAGGCCTCGCCGCCCTCGGGGGCGTGGTCGGTGTCGACGGTGAGCCCTGTGATCCATGCGGAGGCCTCGCCCCGCGCACGGCGCTCCAGGGGCACCACCAGCCGCGTGGTCTCTCCGTCGGCGTCCGCGACGATCGCAGCGACGCCGCGGCCGAACCCCACGCGCTTGGAGGCGACCCGCGCCCACGCGACGTGGACCTCGGCCTGATCGCGCACCGGAAACTCGTCGCAGGTGTCGGCATCGCAGCCGTCGGGCAGCACGGGCTCGACGCCGGTGGTCGACGTGCCGCCCACGACGCCGACCACCGCCTCGTCACCGTCGAGGCCGAAGTGGGCGAAGGACAAGCGGTGGTTGAACCCCGACCACCCGTAGCCGAAGCCCGTGGGCCACGTCGCCTCGGCGGGCGCGGAACATCCGGCCGCGAGCACGATCGACGAACAGAGCAGGATCCAGCGCATGACCGAGCCTACCGCGCCGGCCGGGGGATCCGCCCGGACGTCACGAGCAGCTCGGCGTTGAGCAGCGCGGCACCCGCCGCGCCGCGCAGCGTGTTGTGGGCGAGCGCGAACAGCTTCAGGCCCATCACCGGGCACGCCTCGACGCGGCCGACGGTGACCGCCATCCCGTTGCCGGCGAGCGCATCCCACCGCGCAGACGGCCGATCGCGTCCGTCCACCACCCGAATCAGCGGGCGCGGCGCGCTCGGTGCATCCATCCCGCCGTCGAACGCGCGGAGCAGCGCGATGGCGTCTGCCGGGCTGATCGGCTGGCGGGTGCGGATCTGCGCGGCCACGAGGTGCCCGTCGGCCACGTTCACGCGCACGCAGCGCGCGGAGATCTGGAAGTCGGCGAGCGCGATGCCGTCGGGTCCGAGGGTGCCGAGGATCTTGCGCGGCTCGCTCGCCACCTTCTCTTCTTCGTTGCCCGGATGCGGTCGGGCGTTGCCGACCATGTCCCACGCCGACTCGCCCGGGTAGCCCGCGCCCGAGACCGCCTGGTAGCTGGCCACGGTGCACGCCTCGACGCCGACCGCCCGGTGCAGCGGTGCCAGCGCGATCACGAGCGGCATCGACGTGCAGTTCGGGTTGGTGACCAGCGAGCCCGACCACCGCTGGCGCGCCGTGAGCGCGAGGTGATCCGCGTTGACCTCGGGGATGATCAGCGGGACGGACGGGTCCTCCCGGTAGGCCGAGGCGTTGCTCACGACGTGCCAGCCAGCCGCTGCGAACGCGGGCTCGGCGTCGACCGCGGCCTCGCTGGTGAGCGCGGAGAGGGCGACGCCCACGCCGCCGCACGCCGCCGCGACCGCGTCGGGATCGCACGGCAGCACCGGGAGGTGCCCGACGCCGCCGAATGGCTCGTCCGGGAACAACCACCGGCACGCCTCGGCGTAGCTGCGCCCCGCAGAGCGCTCGGAGGCCGCCAGCGCGCCCACCCGGAACCACGGGTGATCACGCAGCAGCGCCACGGCGCGCTGGCCGACCATGCCGGTCGCACCCAGGACGACGACGGGGATTCGCGGATCCACGGACATGCATTACTCCTGCCGACCTCGCGCCTAACCCGACCGCGCGGTCGTGGTAAGGAAGGGCCGATGGCACAGTACGGTTCATCGCGCGCGGTCTCGGATCGCGTGTTCAACGGGTACCTCTGGCCGCTCGCCGCGTGGGCGATCGGCCAGCTCTTCCTGTATGCGGGCGGTCAGACGCCGTTCGGGCTGTGGCTGCTGTTCCCGCTCGCGGCGTGGTACGGCGTCCTGTCGTTCGGCTGGGGTCTCTCCACGCATCGACGCGTGCGCGCCCAGGAGCTGAACCACACCGACGTGCGCGACGGCGTCGGCTCGATCGGTCGGTTCATGGCGGCCGCCTCCCTGTCGCCGGCGCTCGTGTTCATGGTGATGGACCCGCTGTCGCCGAGCACCTGGGGCACTTGTGCGGGTGTCGGCGTCGTCGCCGGGATCGCGTGGGGT
Organism: uncultured Enterobacteriaceae bacterium; assembly: GCA_964419905.1. Taxonomy (GTDB): domain Bacteria; phylum Myxococcota_A; class UBA796; order UBA796; genus JAFDJI01. The sequence continues at coordinate 631 of CAYQSE010000299.1, read as the reverse complement.
GCCGCCAACACCCTCCCCGCGCTCGAGCGCCGCTCCACCCACTGGATCGCGGTGTTCGTGGCGTGGGGCGCCCTGCCGCTCAACGCCAGCGGCGCGCTCAGCCTGGCCTCGTGGCTCGGCTGGTTCGGCGGGATGCGCACCGTCGTGGGCATGTAGCCACGCCGCGCGCGCGGGTGGGGCGTGATACCCTCCCAGCCCCCGCCCTCTGCCCCCCGGAGCCCCCCCCCCCATGATGGCCGTCGAGCCGGTGCCGCTTCACGAGGCGGCGCGCGAACGCTACCTCTCCTACGCCGTGTCCGTGATCACCTCGCGCGCGCTGCCCGACGTGCGCGACGGGCTCAAGCCGGTGCAGCGGCGAATCCTGTACACGATGTTCAACGAGCTCTCGCTGCACCCGACCGGGCGCTACCGGAAGTGCGCCGCGGTGGTCGGCGAGGTGATGGGCAAGTTCCACCCGCACGGCGACCAGTCGATCTACGACGCGCTGGTGCGCATGGCGCAGTCGTTCTCGCTGCGGCACCCGCTGGTCGACGGCCAGGGCAACTTCGGCTCGCTGGACGGCGATCCGCCCGCGGCGATGCGCTACACCGAGTGCCGCCTCCGCGCGATCGCCGAGGAGCTGATCAGCGAG
>CAYQSE010000298.1:0-6025 GCA_964419905.1 uncultured Enterobacteriaceae bacterium | reverse complement strand
CCCGCCATTGGCTTGTACAGCGGGTCGCCCGCGTTCTGCTGGTCCACCACCGCCGCCATGCGCTGGAAAGTCTCGAGCACCTGTTCCTTCGTCACCACGCCGTGGTGCAGCCAGTTGGCGATGTGCTGGCTGGAGATGCGCAGCGTGGCGCGGTCTTCCATCAGGCCCACGTTGTGGATGTCGGGCACCTTGGAGCAGCCCACGCCCTGGTCCACCCAGCGCACCACGTAACCCAGGATGCCCTGGGCGTTGTTGTCCAACTCCTGCTGCTTCTCGGCCTCGCTCCAGTTGGGGGTGGCCGTCACGGGCACGGTCACGGGCACGGTCACGGGCACGGGAGGAGCCCGCGCGCTGCGCGCGACGGGCTCCTAGCGCGGCCGATCACCCGCGCGGGTGCGCCTCGACCTTCTTCGCGAGCTCGCCGGACTGGTAGAGCTCCCAGCAGATGTCGGAGCCGCCGACGAACTCGCCGTCGATGTAGAGCTGCGGGATGGTGGGCCAGCTCGAGAACGCCTTGATGCCCTCGCGGATCTCGGGATCGGAGAGCACGTCGACCGTCTCGAACGGGACGCCGAGCGCGTGGATGATGTTGACCGCGCGCATCGAGAACCCGCACTGCGGGAAGTTGCGGTCGCCCTTCATGAACAGCAGCACGCGGTTGTCGGTCACCAGCTTCTGGATGCGATCGTGGACGTCGGACATGGTCACTCCTCCCGGCCGGGCCAGGCATCGGGCGTAAACGTCTTGAGGGCGAGGGCGTGGATGTCGCTGCGCATGTGGTCGCCGAGCGCCTTGTACACGAGCTGATGCTGCTGCACGAGGCTGCGCCCGATGAACTCCGAGGAGGTGACGCGGGCGGAGAAGTGCTCGCCGTCGCCGACATCATCGATCACCACCGCCTCGCAGTCGGCGAGGCGCGCTAGCAGGATCTCCTGGATCCGGTCGGCCGAGAACATGGGCACGCTCCGTAGGATGGCCGATGGACGTAATGACCGACCACCCTGACGGCAAGGGCCCGTCAGTCTCCGAAGCGGACCACCGACGCGCGGCGCCCGCCGTCGCGGTAGAGCACGTAGCTGCCCGGCGGGAGCGCATCGCCTGCAATGAACCGCGCCGTGCGGCCGCCCTCGGTGACCTCGCGCACGCGATCGAGGCTCGGCGCGGCCTCGACCGGCTCGACCTCGGTGTCGGTGAGGAAGCGCACGCCGACGTACCACCACGGCTCCACCGAGGTCTCCCCGAACGTGCGCGCGTCGGACTGCACCAGCGGCGCGATGCGCGTGTTCGCGACGGAGTCGGCGCCGGTGAGCACGAGGTGCTCGGAGGCGCCGAGGCTCGGCATGGGATCGGGCAGCGTCGCCGGGTAGAGGATCTCGTGCTCGGTGCCGGTGATCGTGCGCTTCTTCAGGTCGGCGTGCGTCTTGAGCGGGCTCAGGCCGTCCGCGCGCAGCAGGTAGGTGCCGTCTCCCTTCGGTGCCCACCACGCCTCGAGGACGATCTCGCCGGGCGCGGAGACCTCGGTGGTGCCCACGAGCAGCAGGTTGTCGTTCGTGGTGCGTAGCTCGTAGGCGGTCTCGCTCAGACAGAGCCCGTCGATCGTGAAGCGCCCGTCGGCGTCGGTGACCCCGGTGAGCTGTTGACACGTCATGCGCACGGAGTTGACCGCGCGCGCGACCAGCGTCTCGCCGGCCAGCGGCGCGTTGCCGTGCATCACGTCGACGACGCGCCCTTCGAGGCCGCCTCCGCCGCAGGCCACCAGCAGGCAGGGGATCAGCGCGCGCATCATCGGGCCTCCGCGTCGGGGTTCGGACCCATTATACACCTTGTCCGCCGACGAGTCCGTGGATGCCATCAGCGACGCAGCGCAGAGACCGCGTCGGCGAACCGGAGCGCCCGCTCGCGGACGCCCTCCTCCCACCGCGTCTCCGACGCGCCGACGCGCGCGAACAGCACGTCGCGGGCGCTCACGACCAGCGCGCCGAGCCCGTCGGGGCGCGCGAGCGCGCGCACGTCATCGAGCGTCCCGCCCTGCGCGCCGAAGCCCGGCACGAGGAACCACGCGTGGGGCATCGCGGCGCGCCAGCCCGCCGCCTCCTCCGGGACGGTCGCGCCGACCACCGCCCCCACCGGCCCGAACCCGGACGTTCCCGCGCGCGCCGCGCTCGTCGCCTCGACCCACGCAGCGACCCGGGCAGCGATCGGAGCGACCCCGTCGACCTGCCACGCGCCAGCGCCCGGGTTGCTGGTGCGCACGAGCACGAACGCGCCCTTGCCGCGCGCGCAGCGCGCGACGAACGGCGCGAGCGACTCGGGCCCGAGGTAGGGCGAGAGCGTGACAGCATCGGCCCCGATCGGACCGTCATCGTCGAGCGCGCCGCGCGCGTACGCCTCGGCGGTCGACCCGATGTCGCCGCGCTTCGCGTCGAGCACGACGAGCAGGCCCGCGTCGCGCGCGGCGGCGACCACCTCCTCGAGCGCCGCCACGCCCCGATGCCCGAGCGCCTCGAAGAACGCGACCTGCGGCTTGACCGCGGGCACCACGCCGGCGACGGCCTCGACCACCCCGAGGCAGAACGCGCGCGCCGCCTCCACCGGGTCGCCGCCCGGCGCCAGGGTGGGCAGGCGATCCACGTGCGGATCGAGGCCGACGCACGCGGGCGCGCCCCGCGCGGCCACCGCGTCGGCCAGTCGATCCCCGAACCCCTGGTCCCGCTTCGTCATGGGCACCCCCCGGTCGCGCCGCGAGAGGCTAACCTGTGCCCGGAGGTTGGAATGCCAAGCGCTACTCGTACGCTCGCGCTCGCGCTGCTGGTCGGGTGCATCCCGCCGCGCCCCGACACGGGAGACACCAGCGACACCGACGTCACCAGCACCTGCCCCGCCGGGATGGCGGCCGCGCGCGACCCCGGGCTGTTCGTCAACGTGTTCCGCTACAACGGGCTCAACCGCAGCCTCTCGTTCGAGGAGGGGACGGTCCTCGGTGGGACCGGCACCGCGCGTCCCGCCGCGTGCATCGCCACGGATGGCCGGGCGGTGGACTTCATCGCGCTGTACCTCGACGAGCCGTACGCGCGCATCGCCATGTCCGCACCCCTGGGAGGCGACCAGGCCTACGATCTGAACGGCACCGAGGCGTCGGTGACGATCGAGGTGTTCGGCGAGGACGATGCACCGACCTTCACCAACGGCGACTTCGTCGCGGGCACCTGGTACGTCGTCAGCGTCGGCGACACGTTCGACAGCGACCTGGCCGCCGACGCGTTCGCCGGTCCCGACGGGGTCTACGGGCTCACCATCGGCCTGACGATCGAGGGGTCGCGATGACCGCGTTCCTCGCGCTGCTCGTGTCCGCGTGGTCCGGGCCGGCCGACGATCGGCTGGCGGCGGTCGACGCCGCGTCCAACCGGGGCGACGACGCCCACATCGTGCTCGACGTCCACGCCACCGACCGCAAGGGCGAGGTGGCCGAGCGCACGCTGGAGCTCTGGCAGAAGGGCTCCGACAAGCGGCTCGCGCGGTTCACCGCGCCCGCCCGGCTCGCCGGCGTCGCGCTGCTCGTGCCCGACGGCGACACCGTCTACCTCTACCTGCCGGCCTACGGGCGCGTTCGCCGCGTGGTCGGCGAGGCGCGCGGCGACAGCTTCATGGGCACCGACTTCACGATGGAGGATCTGTCGCGCATCGCGTGGGCCAACGAGTGGACGCCCGCGTTGACCGAGCCCGACCACCTGACGCTCACCCCGAAGGAGGGCACGAAGTCCGGCAGCGCGCGCGTCGAGCTGTTCGTGCGCCCCGAAGACCACCTGCCCGCGCGGGTCGAGCACTACGACGCGTCTGGCGTGCTGCTGCGCCGCATCGCGTTCGACGACGTACGCGACGTCGAGGGGCGCCCGCTCGCGCACGCGATTGTGGTAGAGGACGTGGCGCGGGAACAGACGACCCGCGCGTCGGTTCGCTCCGCAGCCTTCAACCAGGGGCTCTCGGACAGCCTGTTCACCGTCCACCAGCTCTCGAGATGAGGTGAAACCTTGCGATTCGCGTTCCTGCCCGCCCTGGCCCTGATCGCCTGTGACCCGTCCGCCAACCCCGGCGCGTTCGACGGCGGCAACTTCCAGTTCACGACGCGCGCGGTGGCCGACGGCTGCCTGGATGGTGGCATGGACCTGCTGTTCATGCCCGAGGGTGCGGGCACCCCGAACGAGTTCGCCGACCCGATCTACATCCCGGGCTTCGACGAGCTCCCGATGACCTACGACGTGTCGCTGCAAGAGCCCTTCAACGACATGGAGGTCACCGTCACCGGCACCGCCGACACGCGCCTCGTGTCCGGCGCGCAGAACGACGGGGTCGAGTTCGACGCCGACAACTACCCCGGGTGCACCGTCGACAACGTGATCAGCGTCGCGCTGACCATCGACAGCGCCGACGAGCTCACGGGCACCGCCACGCTCGCGACCTCGAACTTCACCGGCAGCACCTGCCCGGTGCCCGACGAGGATCCGTGCGACGTGGTGCTGACGCTGACCGGAGCCCGGGTCAACTAGGCGATGCTCGCGCTGGCTCTGGCCTCGCTGGCCCTCGCCGGCGAGGCGGGCGGTGCTGCGTCGTTCAACCTCCGCTTCGGCACGTCGACGTGCGACGGCCAGCCCGTCGCCGACTGCCGGTGGATCGACCTGCAGGACCTCGTGGTCGTCGACGGGCACTACCGCGACGCCCTGTCCGACAAGGTGCGGTTCAAGATCGCGGGCCGGCTGCGGCTGCACCCGCGCATCGCCGCGCTCGAGGTCGGTGACACCGAGCTCGGCGATCGCGTCCAGCCCTACACCCTCGAGCTCCCCGAGGCGTGGATCGCCCTGTCCGAGGTGCTCGTGCCCGCCCTCGAGCTGCGCGTCGGGCAGCAGCGGTTCGCGTGGGGCACCGGCCTCGGGATGAACCCGGTCGACGTGCTCAACCCGTACGATCTCCGCGACCCGACGCGCTTCGATCAGCGCATGGGGATCCCCGCGGTGACCGCGATCGCCCGCCACAAGCAGCTCGCGGTCGAGCTGGTCTACCTGCCGCTGTGGCGCCCGGCGCGGATGCCCGTCGAGATCGGCCTCCTCGACGACGCCGAGGACCTGTTCGACTTCTCGGACGTCGGCGGCGGCGACGTGACGATCGACTCGCTCGAGACCCGCACCGACATGCCGGACCTGCGCATCGGCTTCCAGGGGCTCGCCGCGCGCGCGTCGCTCGCGACGCCGTGGGTCGACCTGGCGGTCATGGGCTACCACGGCACCGACTCGCTGCCCCAGGTGGGCGGCCAGGCGCGGCTGCTCGGCATCGCGAGCGGCAACCGGGTCGATGTGGGCGTGCCGATCCGCTACCCGCGCCACACGATCATCGGCCTCGAGGCCCGCGCGCCGCTGTTCTGGGACATCGGGAGCTGGGTCGAGGGCGCCGTCGTCTTGCCTGAGCGCGTCGTGGTCACCGCGACCCGCTCGCAGCTCGAGGCGCTGGTCGACCTCGGCATCCTCGACGAGGTGCCCGATCCGCTGCCCGAGACGGTGATCCAGGACGGCCTCCCGTTCGGGCGCTGGGTCGTGGGCCTCGACCGCTTCTTCGGGCCCGTCGCGCTCAGCGCGCAGTGGATCCACGGCCTGCCCACCGAGCGCTCACGCGCCGACGTGCGCGACTACGCGGCCCTGGGCGCGCAGGTGACGATCGCCGACCCGGTGCAGCTCCGCGGCACCGGGATCACCGACCTGCAGGGCTGGCTCGCCTCGCTGCACCTGGACGTGCTGCACGGCGACGCCGCCACGTTCACGCTGGGCGCGACGTGGGCGGGCGGCCCGGACGGCTCGACGCTGGGCCGCCTGAGCGGCGTGTCCCACGTCGCCCTCGGCGTCCAGGTCGCGTTCTAGCGCCGCGCGACAGAAGCCAGACCGCACGCTGCACGCGGCGTCACGGGAATGAAGGAACGTGGGGCGCTGAACGTGGGGCGGGCGTCCCGCCTGTCGATTGATCACATCTTCACGAAGACCTG
>CAYQSE010000297.1:222-6058 GCA_964419905.1 uncultured Enterobacteriaceae bacterium | reverse complement strand
CGCAGCGGAACACGAGCGCCTGGGCGCGAGGCGCGTCGGCGTCGTGCAGCGCCACCGAGGCGAAGCCCGCGGCGAGCAGCTCCGCGCGGAGATCCTCACGGGTCCGCGCGTCGAACGCGAACCCGCGGCCGTCGGTGAACCGTCGCATCAGCCACCCGAGCGCGCGCCCGACGAGCCCCGGGGCCGGCTGCTCGACCGCGGGGACGAGGTCGAACAGGAACGCGCTGCCTGGGCGCGCGCGCACCAACGCGGCGACGCGCGCCCACAGCGCGCGCTGTGCCGGGGCGTCCAAGTACATCAGCAGACCCTCCGCGATCACGACGACGGGCCCGCCCTCGGGGACGAGCGCGGCCAGATCGATCGCCTGTGCGTCGGCACCCAGACGCGCCCAGTTCTCGCGGGCGAGCGCGTCGCGACCCGCCGCCGTGCGGGCGAGCAGGGCCTCCTTGCGCGCGACGACGTGCGGCAGGTCGACCTCGACGTAGCGCAGGCTCGGATCGGCGGAGAACGCGAGGCCGCGACGGCTCAGCCCCGCCGCGAGCTCGAGCACGGCGGGCGGCGCGAGCTCGGTCAGCGCCGCGTCGATCAGCCGGTGACGCGCCGCGAGGCTGCGTGGGAGCGACGGCGCGCGGGGGCGTAGGAGCCCGGCCAGCCACAGCACCGCGTTGGTGACGCGGAACACGCCGTCCGCCTCGGGGCTCGCGAGCAGGTCCGCGCCGTCGAACCCGGCGCGCGCCCACGCGGCCGAGGTGTAGAGCGCGGTGATCGACAGGTCGCCGCGCGGCGCGGGAGGGTGCTCGGGCAAGGGGTGCTCAGCGGGCGCGCGCCGCTGCGGCCGCGGCGTACACCGCCTCGTACTCGGGCACCCGCGCCGCCCACGAGAAGTCCTTCGCCATCCCGCGCGCCTGGACGCCGGCGAACGCCACCGGGTCGCTGCGCCACGTCTGGAGGCTGCGCCACAGCGCGTCGCGGAAGTGGTGCCCGTCGTGCAGGTGGAAGGTCCACCCCGTGCCCGTGGTCGCGTCGTCGTCGGCCGCCTCGACGCTGTCGGCCAGGCCGCCGGTCACCCGCACGATCGGCGGGGTGCCGTAGCGCATCGCGTACATCTGGCTGAGCCCGCACGGCTCGAAACGGCTCGGCATCACGAACAGGTCGGAGCCCGCCGTGATCTGGTGCGCCACGACCTCGGAGTAGCCGATCCAGGCGCGGACGTGGTGCGGGTAGCGGTGCTCGAGCGCGCGCAGCGCGTCTTCGTAGCCGCGGTGGGCCGCCGCCGCCGAGCCGAGCACCACCACCTGCGCGCCCTGCGCCTCGACCAGCCACGGGACGCTCTCGACGAGCAGCTCGATGCCCTTCTGGGGGTCGAGGCGACCGACCGAGCCCAGCACCGGGACGGTGGGGTCGGCCGGCAGGCCGAGGCCGGTCTGCAGCGCCGCCTTGCACGCGCGCTTGCCCTGCAGATCGCGGGCGTCGTAGCTGGCTTCCAGGTGGGGGTCCGTCGCCGGATCCCATGCGGACGCGTCGATGCCGTTGAGGATGCCCGAGAGCGCGCCCTGGCGGTGCCGCAGGATCTTGTCGAGGCCCATGCCGCCCCACGACGTGCGGATCTCCTCTGCGTAGGTCGGGGAGACGGTGGTGATGCGGTCGGCGTGCAGCAGCCCGCCCTTGAGCAGGTTCAGGTCGCTGTAGTACTCCAGCGCCCACGGCGCGAACCACCGCCCGGGGAGCTCCAGATCGTCGAACAGGCGGCTGCCGAACCGGCCCTGGTGCGCGAGGTTGTGGATGGTCAACACGCTCGCCGCGTTCACGAACAGGCCGACGGGGCGATACGCCGCCTCGAGCAGCACCGGGAGCAGCGCGGCCTGCCAGTCGTGGGCGTGGAACACGACGTCCTCGCCCAGCGGCGCCTCGTCGTAGGGCACGGTGCGGGCGGCCTCGAGGGCGGCCCGACACAGCACCGAGAAGCGCAGGTGGTTGTCGCCGAACGTGCCGCGCTCGTCGCCGTACAGCCCCTGGCGGTCGTACATCGGGTGCGCCACCAGCAGGTGGTGCACGCCGTCGTCGGTGATCTGCCGCAGAAAGCGAACCTCGTGCCGCACGCCGGCACCCGGGAGATCCGCGGTGATCCCGGTGTCTACGGCACCTGACGCGTCGACGACCCCGTAGCGTGGCGAGACGGTGATCACCTGATGCCCGGCGCGGGCCATCGCTCCGGCGAGCTCGCCGACCACGATGCCCAGCCCGCCGCTGCGGGAGAGCGGGTAGACCTCGCTGGACACGAACACGAGCTTCACGCGACCTCCAGTGTGCCCGACCCTACCCGATGGCGACGCGGTAGCGCGCGGGGCGCGATCGCGAGGCGGGGGCGGCGCGCGTGGCCGCGGGCGAGCGCGGCGAGCAGGCCCACCGACGCCCAGCTCACCACGAGCGAGCTACCGCCGTACGAGAAGAACGGCAACGTCACCCCGGTGAGCGGGAGCAGTCCGAGGATGCCACCGGCGTTGACCACGACCTGCCAGAACAGCTGGAGGGAGAGCCCGGCGGCGAGCAGCGCGCCGAACCGATCCCTGGACCCCTCGGCGACCACCAGACCGGTCGCGACGATCGCCACCAGCAGCCCGAGGCAGAGCGCGGCGCCGATGACGCCCCACTCCTCGGCGAGGTGCGCGAGGATGAAGTCGGTGGTGTGCTCGGGCAGGAAGCCGAGCCGGCCCTGGGTGCCGGCGAGGAAGCCGCGCCCGGTGAGGCCGCCCGACGCGATCGCGTACAGGCTCTGCAGCGTCTGGTAGCCAGCGCCCGACGGGTCCGAGGTCGGGTCGAGGAAGGTGAGGACGCGCGCGCGCTGGTAGTCCTCGAGCGCGCCCCAGGCGATCGGCGCGGCGCCGGCGGCCGCGAGGGCGCCCCCGCCGAGCAGCCAGCGGGGCAGGCCCGAGATCCACAGCATGGACGCGGCGCACAGCGCGAGCAGGCCGGTGCCGCCGAGATCGGGCTGGATCGCGACCAGGCCGATCGGTGCGACGATCAGCGCGGCGATCGCAGCGATTCGGGCGGCGGCACCAGGCACCTTCGCCGCGTGGGTCGGATGCAGGCCAAGTCGCTCGAGGGCGCGACGCACCGGCGCACCCTCCCACCGGCGCTGCGTCGGGCGGGCGAGCTCCGCTGCGAGCGCGAGCGGCAGCGCGAGCTTGAACAGCTCCGAGGGCTGGAGGCGTACCGGACCCAGGACGAGCCAGGAGCGGGCGCCGCCCGCGATCGCGCCGTGGGCGTGGGTGACGAGCAGCAGGCCCACACACACCGCCCACAGCAGGAGCGCGTGGCGGCGCAGCGCCTCCACCGGCAGCCGGGACGCGATCGCGAACGCGACGAGGCTGGCGAGCGCGTGCGTGCCCTGCGCGGTGAACGCGCGACCCGGCACGCCCTCGAGTCCGAGGTCCGCCGAGTATAGGTTCGCGAGCCCGAGCGCGGTGGCGAGCGCGGCGAGCACCAGGAGCAGCGCGCGGCTCACGGATCCCCCGCGATCGCGTCTACGGCGAGCTCGGGCTCGGGGAGCAGCCCCTCGATGCGTCCCCAGGCCTCGAGCATCTGTCGGGCGATGGGGGCTGCGTTCACGCTCCCTCCGCCAGCGTGCTCCACGACGACCGCGACGGCGACCCGGGGGGCGTCCAGCGGCGCGTACGCGACGAACAGCGCGTGGTCCTCGGTCTCGCGCCCCGGGCGAAGCTCTTTGAGGGCGGCCGAGACGACCTGCGCGGTGCCGGTCTTGCCCGCGTAGGGCAGCCCGTCGATGCGCTGCGCCCGCGCGGTACCGCGATCGCCGGTCATCACCGCCTCCATCCCCCCGCGCACCGCGGCGAGCACGTCGGGCGCGAAGCCCGCCTCCTCGGGCGGCAGCGCGCCACCGACCCACAGCGTCGCGCCGTCCGGCGCGATGACCTGATCGACGAGCCACGGGGTGACGCGGCCGCCGCCGTTTGCGACGGTCGCGGTCATCACCGCGAGCTGCAGCGGCGTGGCCAGGTTGATCGACTGCCCGATCGAGGCGCTCGCCGTATCGCCGATCGTCCACTCCTGACCGTAGCGCTGGCGCATGACCTCGCGGCTCGGCACGAGCCCGCCGCGCTCGTCGTTCAGGCCGAGGCCGGTCGGTGGACCGAGCCCCATGCGCCGCGCGACGTCACCGATCAGGTCGGGGCCCAGCTCCAGGCCGAAGTGGTAGAACCACACGTCGCACGAGACCATCATCGCGGTGCGCAGATCGACCTGTCCGTGTCCGCCGCGCTTCCAGCAGCGGAACCGCCGGCGACCGACCTGGTAGCCGCCGTTGCACTCCACCGTGGCGTGCGGATCGATGCCGGACTCGACCGCGGCCGCGGCGGTGACGAGCTTGAACGTCGAGGCGGGCGGGTACAGCCCGCGCGCCGCGCGGTCGAGGAGCGGGCGGGTCGTGCTGTCGGTCAGCTCCGCCCAGCGGGCGCGGTCGACGCCGTGCACCAGCTCGGCGGGATCGAACGCCGGGCTCGACGCGTACGCGATCAGCGCGCCGGTGTGCACGTCGAGCATCACGGCCACGCCGGTCTGGTCGGCCAGCGCGTCCACGGCGACCTGTTGGACGCGATGATCGAGGGTGAGGCGCACCTCGGCGCCGGGCAGCGCGGCGGCCTGGCGGACCTCGCGGGCCTGCTCGAGCGCGTCGATCCACGGCCCGGTGCCGTGCGCGGGTCGTCCGAGCGTGTCGACGAGGCGCGCGGCGTACCCGGGCGTGCCGGCGAGCCAGGCCTCCAGCGTGCTCTCGAGCCCGCTGCGACCGACGAGATCGCCGGCGCGGTAGCGCTCGGGATCGAGGCGCAGCAGATCCCGCCGCCCGACCTCACCCAGGGTGCCGACCACGTGCGCCGCCTGGGCTCCGAGCGGGTAGGTGCGCGTCTGGCCAGCCTCGAGCGCGGCGCCCGCGAGCAGGTGCCGGCGCGCGGCGACCCACCCGACGCTTTCCTCGTCGAGATCGCGCACGATCACGACCGCCCGATGGCGCTCGAGCCCGGTCGCCTCGAACGCGTCCCGCAGCCGCTCGTGGCTCGCAGGGGTGAGGATCGGGGCGAGCGCCTCGGTGAGCGCCTCCGGCTCCCTCACCTCGGCGGGTCGGACCACGAGATCGACGGTGGCGCGGGTGTCCGCGAGCACCGCACCGGCCCGATCGAGGATCCGTCCGCGTGGGGGCGGGACCCGCTGCATCCGCACCGCGTTGTCGACCGCGCGAGCAGCCCACGCCTCGCCGCTGCCGCTCTCGAGCCAGCTCAGGCGCACGCTCAGCACGCTGAACGACAACAGCGCCGCGACGCCCGCCCATCGGATCCGACGCCGCATCCCGTCGAGGCTCATGCGCGCCCCGTGCCTTCACCGAGGAGAGGACCCGGACGAACCGCGCCAGCCGAGGGGCGGAGTGACCTTCCCGAGCGATCCGCCTCGGTCGAACGATCGGTGTCCTGGCCGCCTACGCGGGTCGTGAGGGTTGCGTGCGCGGCGGTCCACGCGAGCGTGCCCGCCACCGCCGCGAGCGTCTCTGCTGGCGCCGGCGTCGCGCCGATCCACGCGAGCAGGCTCCGCGCGCCGAGCACGGCCATCAGCGCGCCGGCCGAGAGCAGCACGCGCGCGACGACGCCGTCCCGGAGCCCCCACTCGCTGCGGGTCGCCACCAGCGCCAGGGTCGCAACCACACCGGTCATAAGACCAACCCAAAACCCCGATTTTTGCGGTTCGTTAGCCGATGGCTGTGATTGCGGTTGGGGTGGTGGTGTGTACATCTGGGCGGCCGACACAGTTTCTTGTGATACAGGGTCTT
>CAYQSE010000297.1:0-212 GCA_964419905.1 uncultured Enterobacteriaceae bacterium | reverse complement strand
GTTCCGGGCGGTCCGCTCCACCATGACGTCGCCAGCGATCAGCGCCGCGAGCGGGCCGAGCGCGACCACGGCGGTCAGCCGCGCCGCCGCCGGCCACCGCGGCGCGAGCGCGAGCGCGGCCGCGAGCGGCAGGAGCGGGTCGACGGGCAGGCCCAGCGCGGGGAACAGCGCCGCGGCTGCCAGCGCGAGCGCGGCGGCAGCGATCAGCGCCA
>CAYQSE010000296.1:2787-6145 GCA_964419905.1 uncultured Enterobacteriaceae bacterium | reverse complement strand
ACGGGCAGAGGCACCGCTCGCTCCGCGAGCTGGGAGGAGCCTGTGGGCGGGCGCGCTGCGCGCGCCATGCCCGACAGGCTCCTGGCGAACGCTCAGCGCTTCAGCAGCCCCTCGACCAGATCCGCCGCGCGCGCGGCGGCGTCGAGCCGCGCCTCGCCGCGCGCCGCCGCGCCCATCGCGTCGAGGCGCGCGCGATCGGACATCAGCGCGGTGACCCGCGCGACGGCGGCGACCTCGTCCCACCCGGGCTCGACGAGCACCTCGGCGGCGCCCGCCGCCTCGAGGCCGCGCGCGTTCTCCTCCTGGTGGTTCTCGGTGACGTTCGGGCTGGGCACGAGCAGCGAGGGCAGCCCCACCGCGGCGATCTCGGCGAGCGTGGACGACCCGGCGCGGCACACGATCAGATCGGCCGACGCGTAGGCCTCGCCCATCCGATCCTCGTAGTCGACGAGCGCGACGCCCTCGGGCAGCGGCGACCCGAGCGCTGCGGCCACCTCGTCGTGGTAGCGCTTGCCGCACAGGTGCAGCACCTGGAAGTCACGCGGCGCCTTCGCCGTCGCCACCGCCAGCTCGTTGATCCGCTGTGCGCCGAGCGACCCGCCGACGAACAGCGCGATCGGCCGCTCGGGATCGAGCCCGTAGCGGTCGCGCGCGCGCTGGCGGCTGCCCGCGAGCACCGCGGGGTTCACCGGCACGCCGACCACATGCCGCGGCGCGCGCCCCGGCAGCCGGTCGCGCGTCCGCTCCCACGTCAGCAGCACGAGCTGCGCCACCCGCGCGCACAGCTTGTTCGCCAGCCCCGGCACCACGTTGGCCTCGTGGATGGCGCGGGCGCGCCCGAGCGTCCACGCCGCGAGCACCGGCGGCGCCGAGATGTAGCCGCCCACGCCGAGCACCAGGTCGACCCCGTCGCCGCGGAGCTGACCGCGCGTCGCAAAAACCGAGCGCAGCAGCCCCCACCCGAACCGGAGCTTCCCCAGCAGCCCGCTGCGCGGGTACTGCAGCGCGTGCACCGGGCGGAACACATAGCCCCGCTGCGGCGCGACCCGGCCCTCGAGCCGGTCCGGATCGCCGTAGTAGAGCACCGTGTGCCCGCGCTCGCGCAGCACGTCGCCGATCGCGAGCGCCGGGTAGACGTGTCCGCCGGTGCCGCCGCCGGCCAGCACGATGACCGCCACCTAGCGCACCCCGTCGCGGCCGAGCGCGCCCAGCTCGGCATACAGGTGGACGTTCGCCGCGATCGCCTTGGCGAACAGCGGCAGGTGCAGGCTCTCGTTCGGTCCGTGCGCGGTGGTCTCAGGGTCCATCACCCCGTTGAGGATCAGCGGCATGTCGCCGAAGCGCCGCCCGAACAGCGCGACGAACGGGATCGACCCGCCCACACCCACCTGCACCAGCGGCGAGCCCCACGTCGCCTGGTAGGCGCGGTCGGCCGCCTCGAACGCGGGCCCCTTCGGCGTATACAGCCAGCCCTCGCCCGCCCAGCCCTTCTCGTTCAGCGTCACCTGCACGCCGCCCGGCGGATCGACCAACAGCACGCCGTCGAGCAGCGCCTTCATCTCGGCCGCGGTCTGCCCGGGCGCGAGCCGCACCGAGAGCGTCGCGGTGGCCTTGCGGCGCAGCGCGTTCTTCTTCTTCTCGGGCGGCGGCAGCGTCGTCGCGACCACGGTGACGGCCGGCTGACGCCACATCCACTCGGCCGGCGGCGTGCCGCGATCGGGCAGCGGCGAGACCTCGGGCATCAGGTGCGCGCCCTTGCGCAGCACCTCCTCGGTGAGCGGCACGCCCCACGCGGCCTCGCGCCACGCGGCGGGCACGTCCACCCGCCCCACCTTCAGGCGACCGTCCGCGTCGACCAGCCGCGCGATCAGCGAGATCAGCGCGATCGACACGTCGGGCACCATGTTGCCCCACAGCCCGGAGTGGCCGTCGGCCAGCAGCGCCTCGCAGGAGAGCTCGAGCTCGAGCAGCCCGCGCAGCGACACCGTGAGCCCCGGCACGTCGGTGGACGGGTTCTCGCAGTCGGTGAGGATCATCACGTCGCTGTCGAACACGTCGGGGAACGCGTCCATGTAGCGCTCGAGGTTCGGCGAGCCGATCTCCTCCTCGCCCTCGACGATCAGCTTCAGGTTGCACGGCAGCCCGCCGGTCTCTCTCATCCACGCCGAGATCGCGCCGATGTGCGACACCCAGCCGCCCATGTCGTCGGCGGCGCCCCGGGCGTAGAGCCGATCGCCGCGGCGCGTCGGGACGTGCGGCGGCGTCTCCCACTCGGGCTCGGGGACGGGCTGCAGGTCGAGGTGCCCGTAGACGAGCACGGTGGGCTTGTCGTCGCCCGCGCGCAGCCACTCGGCGGCCACGATCGGCAGCGCGCCGTCGACCTCGAGCACCCGGGCGCGATCGAGGCCGAGCGCCTCGAGGTCGTCGCGGATCTTCGCGGCCAGCGCGCGCACGTCGTCGGCGTGCTCGGGCTCGCACGAGATCGCGGGGATCCGCAGGTAGCCCTCGAGCCGTGTAAGGGTCTCGTCGAAGCCTGCCGCCGCGCGCCGCGCGACCGCCTGGGCCGTGGATTCGTCCATGCTCGCCCTCCAGCCTCGGGGGGCCCGAGGTCGGGAAAGCTATCACGCCCGCACCGACCACCGAATACGCTTGGCGTGTTCGCCGTCGCAGGCGAGTACCCATCCTCGGAGGACGCCATGTACCGCTTCTGGATCGCCGCGCTGTTCGCGCTCACCCTGTCCGCCTCGTTCGCGCCCGCCGCGTATGCGCAGTCCACCAAGGCCGACATCGCGATGGCCAAGGAAGACGTGAAGGCCAGCAAGAAGGCGGTCAAGGTCGACAAGAAGGACCTCAAGACGATCATGAAGCTGCGCAAGCAGTGGGAGACGGCCCGCACCAAGGGCAACCGCAACGGCGAGGCCAAGACCGACGTGAAGCTCGCCACCTGGGTACGCGAGCAGGTCTCCGAGGGCCGGAGCAAGGTGGCCCTGGCCGAGAGCGAGGTCGTCGAGGCCGGCGGCGTCGTCCCGCGCGCGGGCGCGAAGGGCAGCGCCAAGGGCCCGGGCACCCGCAGCGGCAAGCCCACCCGCACCGGCGGCAACCGCGTCACCGCCGAGGCCGCCGACGCCGAGAAGCGCCTGCACGCCGTCAAGACCGACCAGGCCCGCCTCGTCGAGCTCGGCGAGAAGCTCGGCGACCTGCAGCCCCGCTTCACCGCAGGCTCCGCCTCCGGCGAGCAGTACGGCGAGAAGAGCAAGATGATCGAGGAGCTCCAGCGCCACGCCGGCCGTGAGTACGACCGCAGCACCAAGCGCCTCGCCGCCGACCAGGGCGAGCTCGCCCGCGTGAAGTCGATGCG
>CAYQSE010000296.1:0-2687 GCA_964419905.1 uncultured Enterobacteriaceae bacterium | reverse complement strand
GCTTCCGCCCGATGGCGGTGGCTCGGGAGCGATCGGGCGGGGTAGAGTGGTCGACCGATGCGTCCCCTCCTCCTCCCGATTCTGCTGCTCGGAGCGAGCCTGATGGCCGCGCCGGCGGCGTGGGGGCAAGAGGTCGGGCTGCGGGTCGTCACGCACGAGCCCGGCGCGCGCGGCACGTTCGTGGTGCCGACCGCGGACGGCGGCGAGATCCGGTTCGGCAACGTGTCGCGCAAGGGCCCGAGCACACGTCATGGCGATCACGTCGTGCTGCAGGACGGCACGCTGCTGCTGATCGCGACGGTCGTGCTCGAGGTGACCGCTGCGCCCACCAAGACGAGCTTCGGGCCCATGCCCGGATCGCGCGGCGCGGAGCCAGGCGCGCTCGCCGGACCGCGCCGCGGCGTGCCGAGCGCGACGAAGGGCCCCACGGCAGCGCCCTTCCAGGCTCGCCCGATGTCGTTCGCGCCCGGCGGGCTGGTGCTCTACGCGATCACCGCAGGCGGCGACGCGCCGCTGCGGGCCGCCGTGCAGGGCACCGTCGACTGGCGCGCGCCCGGAGCGGGCGAAGCCATCGCGGCGATGCCCACCCCCATCGCGCGGGGGCTGCGCCCGGGCGATCGCGTCCGCGTCGAGGTGGCCATGGTGGCCGAACCAGCCGAGACTGGCCCAAAGAACGCGGCGTTGCGGTTCGATCTGTCAGCGCATTGAAAGACGGGACTATCCACCCGGGCCAGCGCCCTGATACGCTGCGCCGGAGCCTGGGAGGCAGCACCACATGTCTTGGAAGAACTCCGATGCCCTCGTCGGTCTGGCGCTCGTTGTCGCCGCTACAGCCACTTCAACCAACGCATTCGCGCAGACCCTGACCGCAGGCCCGGTTGCGCAGGACGCTTCGGTCACCGTCACACTCAACGCGAGCCTCGACTCTGAGATCACACTCACCATTACAGGTCGAGGTGGCGATCCGTTTACCGGTGCACCCAACGGCGTTCTTGGAGAAGTCGACTTCGGAGCCGTGTCTCTCTCCGCGGGGGATGCCACCCCGCCCCCTTCGACGACCCAGGTGCTGTACCCAGGTCAAGGCAGCGTCGCTCTCATCGCTCAACTGACGGCGAATGTGTATTACACCGGGTTCGCTAATGCCGAGCTGAATATTTCCGGAAATCAACCCAGCACGGAGGCTGAAGCTCGCTGGCAGTGCGGCACGCCGGATTGGGCGCTCGCGACCGCTGGCACAGCCCTGGAGATTACTCCTCTGACGGCATGTCAGACCTTCACCGGTACCTCAGGGTTGACCAACAACGACGCCGTAGTGGACGTCGCGCTCTACCTGCCCTCGACCACCAGCTCGGGCGCTCATTCAGCGTCCTTCGTGCTGACCGCGACGGGTCTCTAGCACCCCGAATGCGCTGACCATGCGTCGTCACTCCAGCCCGGCGCGTCGTGCCCTCACGACCGCTTGCTTTCTTCTCGTTGCTACCGATGCGAACGCGTACTCGCTGACGCTCTCGCCCGCGGTCGCTGCGCTGGAGATTGCGGCCGGCGACGCGAAGACCATCGACGTGACGGTCCGCGCCGACGCGCAGGGCGCGATCCCGCTGGTGGCCTACGTGTGGGACTACTGGCACGACGGCAAGGGCACACGCAGCTTCATGCCGCCTGGCACCTCGCCGCGCTCCGCGTCGGGCTGGGTCGAGGTCGTGCCCCGCACCCTCACCCTCACCGACCAGGCGGTGACGTTCCAGGCCTCGGTGTCCGTGCCGCCCGACGCGTCAGGCGGCTACGCGGCGATGCTCTTCGTGCAGACGAACTTCGGCGGGGCCGGCGAGGGCGCCTCGACCGTCGCTGAAGGACGCCTCGGGATGCCTTTGCTGATCCGGATCGCGGGCACGGGGACCGAGTCGATGGACGTGGGCGAGGTGACGTTCACGCCGCCTTCCGCGTCCCAGTCCGCCTTCCTGTCACTGCCGGTGCACAACACCGGCGACGTCCACGTCCAGGCCACGTTCAAGGGCGTGCTCCGCACCACCGACCGTGACGTGCTCGCTACCGTGTCGTCGGGGGAGCCCGGCTGGGTGCTGCCCGGCGAGCGCCGAGAGCTCGTCATCCGCTGGTCCCGCGAGATGGAGCCCGGCGGCTACGAGCTGGTGGGCACCGTGCTGTTCGGGACCGATCGCGCGGTGCCTGTGGTGCTGCCGCTGATCGTCTCCGCCACCGAAGCGCCCCCGACGCCCAGGCGCTGACATGCGAAGCCTGGTCCTGCTCGCAGGCTGGCTCCTGGCCGCCGCACCGGCGGCCCTCGCCAATCCGATCGTCGTCGACCCGATCGCCGCAGAGTCCAGGATCGAGGTTCCGTTGGGCGAGCGGCTCGTGCTCGACATCGGCGTGGTCGCCGACGTCGTGGTGGTCGAACAGACGCGCATCGCGGTCGAGCAGGGTGCGCCCGGTACGCTGATCGTACAGGCGCACGCGGTCGGCGCGCGCGCGGTGATCATGCTCCGCAGCGGGGCTGGATATCGCACTGTCGTGCTCCGCGGTGGAGCGCCCACGGCGGACGAGCGCGAGACCGCGCGCGGTGGCGACGCGCCGCGCAAGAGCCAGTACGCGCCGAGCGCCGCGCTGGGTGGCTCCTACAACCTCACCGCGAGCGGCGGCGGTTCGCCGGGCCTGACGATGTTCCACTGGGG
>CAYQSE010000295.1:0-6176 GCA_964419905.1 uncultured Enterobacteriaceae bacterium | reverse complement strand
GGAGGCAAGGGGCCCCGCCGTCGCGCAGCGACGGAAGGGGAACGCCGCACGGGGGCGGACGAACGGAACCCCGGCGACGCGATCAGCCGGCGGAGCCGAGCGAGGCTGGGCGTTCGCACCATGGCGCGTCCGATCGCCCGATGACGTGGGCGCCGCCAGGTTCTGCCGTTTCGGCTCGGTGCCAAAGCGATGGCCGGCCGGGACGGCCGGCCCACGGCTGCTGGGGCGCGAAGCGGCGAGGCGATGGCCGGCCGGGACGGCCGGCCCACGGCTGCTGGGGCGCGCGACGAACAGACAACCCGACGCCTCGCTCAGGGGCGGAGGAGGTGGGCGAGGCGGGCGGCTTCTTCGGGGCGGTCGAGGGCGTGGAGGGCTTGGAGGAGACGGGCGAGTGGGGTGGGGTCGTCGAGGAGGCGGGTGAGCTCGTTGACGCTGGCGGTGAGGGCGTCGGCGAGGGCGGCGCGCTCGTGGGCGCTGGCGCGTGAAAGGGCCTCGAGGGCCTCGGGGGTGACGGCGGACACGGCGCGGAGGTCGCGCGTGGCGAGCACGTCGCCCCACGCCTCGGCGACGGAGGCGACGGTGTCGGGCGCGCCGAACCGCGCGCGGAACGGGGCCTCGATGTCCTGCTCCACGCCGAACGCGAGCGCGGCCACCGTGTCGCCGTCCCGCGGGCGGCCGACCCAGCCGACGTCTGCCACCGTCGCGAGCGCGTGCAGGTTGACCCGGAGCGACAGCCCGTCGGCGGGCGTCGCGCGCGCGAGATCCGCGAGGGTCGCGTCGCCCTCCTCGGCGGCGAGCACCAGCGTCGGCCCCGCCCCCAGCGCGCGGATCCGGTCGAGCGCCGCGACGGCCCCGACGGGGATCTGCACGACCACGCCGTCCAGCGTCTCGCCATAGCCCGCGACCAGCGCGCCGAGGCGCGGGTCGTCGTGGTGCGGCGCCCCGTCACGCCAGCTCACCCGGACGCGCAGTCGGTCCACGTCGGCGGGGCGCGGCGGATCGGGCACGCTCGTCGCCGACGACAGCTCGATCATCCCCTCCGAGAGCGCCCCGCCTGCGATCCGCAGCAGGTCGACCGGCAGCCAGCCGAGGTAGCCGTGGCTGATCACCGCGAGCCGATCGCCCTCGAGCTCCCCGTCGAGCGTCGGGGCGCGCTCGCTCAGCAGGTCCCAGGCGCCGAGCACGAGCCGCCCGGCACGCTCCAGCGCCCGCACGCTCGGATCGCCGCGCCACGTCGCGAGCGCGTCGGGATGATCCGTGGTCACGACGCAGCGGATCCCCTCGCCCGCCGCCTCCAGCAGCGCGAGCGCCGGCCGGATCGACGCCGCGCCCACCTCCAGCACGTCGAGTCGCCCGTCGCCGGGCCACGCGCGGAGCAGGTCGGCGAACGCGCGGACGCGCCACCCGGGCGCGAGCCCCGTCGTGCCGTCCGCGAGCGCGCGCTGGCGCTGAAGCCCCCACAGGCGCGACCGCGACAGCGCACCGCCGAGCTCCACCGCCCGCACCGCGCGGTGGTGGCGGAAGTCCCAGGCGGAGCCCCGGGGACCGAAACGCAGACGGATCTCGAGCATGACCCCCAGCCTAGCCCTGATCCCGCCCAGCGAGTATCTTCCGGCACCGAACGAGAGGACTTCATGCCCGAATCGAGAGCCCCGAGGACGAAGTACTGGTCGCGCAAGGGCGGCGAGGGGCCCTGGGACGCGATCGTGATCGGGTCGGGCATGGGGGGCATGACCACCGCAGCCATGCTCGCCAAGCTGGGCCACAAGGTGCTCGTGCTCGAGCAGCACTACGTCCCGGGCGGCTTCACCCACGCGTTCACGCGCAAGGGCTACACCTGGGATGTGGGCGTGCACGCGGTCGGCGAGGTCACCACCCACAGCATGCCCGGGCGCCTGCTCGCGTACCTCACCGACGGCCGCCTGCAGTGGGCCTCGCTCGGCCCCGTCTACGACGAGTTCCACTTCCCGGACGATTTCCACATCGACTTCCCGGACAGCCCGCAGCAGTTCCGCGACAACCTCCTCGCGGCGTTCCCCGACGAGGAGCCCGCGATCGAGCGCTACCTCGCCGCGGTCCGCGAGGTGTCGGGCTCGATGCGCAACTACTTCCTCGCGCGCCTCCCCTCGAAGCGCCTCGGCGCGGTGATCGACCGCGTGCTGGGCCGCAAGGCGATGAAGTACCTGACGATGAACACGCACGACGTCATCGCGGAGCTCACGCAGAACGAGCGCCTGCGCACCGTGCTGTGCGCGCAGTGGGGCTACTACGGCTCCACCCCGAAGCACTCGTCGTTCGCGATCCAGGCGCTCGTCACCAAGCACTTCATGTGGGGCGCCTACTACCCGGTCGGCGGCTCGGGACGCATCGCGCACGAGCTGCTGCGCACCGTCGCCGACGCCGGCGGGTGGACGCGCATCTACGCCGACGTCGCGCAGATCCTGATCGAGGGCGGGCGCGCGGTGGGTGTGCGCATGCGGGACGGCGAGGAGATCCGCGCGAAGCGGGTGTTCAGCGCGGCGGGCGTCGCGAGCACGATCCAGCGGCTGCTGCCGCCCGAGGTCGCCGACGCGAAGTGGACCGAGGGCATCAAGGAGCTGAAGCCAGCGCCCGCCCACGTCTGCCTGTACATCGGGTTCAAGGGTGACATTCGCCAGGCCGGCGCCTCGGCGGCGAACAAGTGGTTCTACCAAGTGTGGGACAGCGAGGACGACGCCTGGCACGTCGACGGCGAAGGCCCCCTGCCCGAAGCCGGCGTGCTGTACTGCTCGTTCCCGTCCCTGAAGGACCCCGAGCACGATCCGGGCCCCGAGCAGCGCCACACCGGCGAGGTGGTCACGTTCGTCCCGTGGGAGACGTTCGCGCCCTACCGCGACACCCGGTGGAAGCGGCGCGGCGAGGACTACGACGCGCTGAAGAAGAAGATCGAGGACTCGCTGCTGGAGCAGTTCCTCGCGAAGCTCCCCGGGCTGCGCGAGATGGTCGACTACGTGGAGCTCTCCACCCCGCTGTCGACCGACCACTTCGTACGCCCGATGCACGGGTCGATCTACGGCATCGAACCCACGCCGGCCCGGTTCGAGAACCCGTGGCTGCGGCCCCGATCGCCCATCCCCGGCCTGTTCTTCTCGGGCAGCGAGGTCGCGAGCGTGGGCGTCGTCGGCGCGCTCGTCGGCGGATTGATCGCCGCGGCGGCCGCCGAGCCGGTCGGCGTGGTGCGCATGCTCCGGAAGTGAGCCACGGACGTCACGGGTGGTCACGACCGCGATCCCGTTGTTTCGATCGCCGCGACCATCGGGTACTGTCCGCGAACCGACCCGCGAGCCGATCTGCATGAACCGCGCCCTCCTCCTCCGCCTCACCGCCCTGCCCGTGTTCCTCGCTGCGGTGCTCGGCACCGCGCAGTGGTGGGTGCCTGCCGTGTTCGCCGCGGTCGAGCGGCTCGGCGCGCTCGGCCCCAAGGGCGACGCGATCTTCGCCGCGATCTACACCGTCGGCTCGTCGCTGATGCTGCCGGCGTCGTGGTTCCAGGGCGCGTCGGGCTTCCTGTACGGTCCCGTGCTCGGCTTCGGGGTGTCGTGGACGCTGTCGCTCCTCTCCGCATGGGTCGGCTTCGAGCTGGCTCGCGGTGTGCTGCGCAAGCCGATCGAGCGCCGCATCGCCTCCACCCGGCGCTTCGCCGCGATCGACCGCGCGCTCGCGCGGCGTGGCCTGGTCGCGGTGATCCTGCTCCGCGTCTCCCCGATGGCGCCCTACAACGTCATCAGCCACGCGCTCGGCCTCACCGGCGTCACCCGCCGCAACTTCCTGCTCGGCACCGCGATCGGCAGCCTGTTCCCCGCCGGCGCGTGGACGATGGTGGGCGCGTCGCTGTCCAGCCTGTCCGCGCTGACCACCGGCGAGGCCGATCTGTCCGGGGCCCGCTGGGCGGTGCTCGCGGTCACGCTCGTCGCGAGCGTCGGGCTCGCGTGGTTCGCGAAGCGCGCGCTCGCCGACGTCGAGGGCACGCCCATCCCCGCGCCCGCGCGCTGAGATGTGGCTCGCGCTGCTCGCGGGCTGCGCGCCCGCGCCGCAGGACACCGACCCGCCCGCGCTCGCCTGGGACTACCCGCTCGACGACCTGCTGCGGCTGGACCACCTCCAGGCGATCGGCACGCACAACAGCTACCACGTGCAGACCACGCCGCTGGACGCGTGGGCCTACACCCACCCGCCGCTCGACGTCCAGCTCGAGGCGCAGGGCGTTCGCCAGCTCGAGCTCGACCTGTACTGGGATGACGTGCGAAGCGTCTACGAGGTGCTGCACATCCCGTTCCTCGACCCCGGCTCGAACTGCCCGCTGCTCACTGACTGCCTGGAGGCGATGAAGGGCTGGTCGGACACCCAGCCCGGGCACCACCCGGTCGCGGTGCTGCTGGAGCTGAAGGACGCGCACGATCCGGCCACCGCAGCGGCACGCCTGGACGCGCTGGACATGGCGATCCTGTCGATCTGGCCGGAAGATCGCCTCGTCACGCCCGCGTTGGTGCGCGGCACCGCCCCAGACGTCCGCACCGCGCTCGCCGACACCGGCTGGCCCACGCTCGGCGCGCTCCGCCAGCGCGCGCTGTTCGTGCTGCACGCGGGCGGCCCGTGGCGCGACAGCTATCTCACCGACGGGGCCGATCGCCCGCTGTTCCCCGACGCGTATGGCGACCTCGACCTGCCGTTCGCCGCGTTCCACAGCCTGAACGACGCCCACGATCCGCGGATTCCCGACGTGGTCGCGGCCGGTCACCTCGTCCGCACACGCGCCGACGCCGACACCCGTGAGGCGCGACTCGGCGACACCACCCGGCGCGACGCCGCCCTCGCCAGCGGGGCCCACTTCGTCAGCACCGACTTCCCCGCCCCGGTCGACTGGACCGACTACGTCGTCACGCTGCCCGACGGCGCGCCCTCCCGGTGCAACCCCCGCTCCGCGCCCGACGGGTGCACCCCCGAGGACGTCGAGCGCGCCCCGTGAGGTCCGTGCGCGGCGTCCAACCGCCCGCTTCGCCGTGGTTCGAGCACACCTTCGGCGCAGCCGACTGCACGTTCGTGCATGTCAAGCGAGTGAGGAGCCTGCGGGGACCCTCCAGGGCCTCCTGAATGCACGATCGTACATGGCCCCCGTGGACACGTCGCAGATTCACGATGGAATCGCCTCAACATGAACGATCGTGCATTCATCCTCGGCGCCACGGTGCGTCGCCGGCGCGAAGCGCTCGGCCTCCTTCAGGTCGAGCTCGCCGAGCTGGCTGCGGTGTCGACCCGCTTCGTCCACATGCTCGAGGCCGGCAAACCAACCGTCCGTCTCGACAAGGTGTTGGCCGTCCTCGGTGTGCTCGGCCTGGAGCTGTGGATCGCGCACGGGCGGGGCGGCCTGGTCGACGCCGAGGAGGACCTCCCGTGAGTCTGCGGGATCTCATCCGCGTCGAGGTGGCCGAGGTGCGCAAAGCCGGACGCAGAGCCGGCACGCTCCGCCGGAGCAGCGGCGGGTGCCTCTTCTCCTACGATCCCGAATACGACGGCCCCGCCGTCGCAACGGCCCTGCCCCGGGACGGCGGCGACGTGTTCACCCCCGCCGGCGCGGTCCCTCCCTTCTTCGCTGGACTGCTGCCCGAAGGGCGCCGCTTGACCGCGCTACGTCGCGCCATCAAGACGTCCGCCGACGACGAGCTCAGCCTCCTGTTGGCTGTCGGGCACGACGCGATCGGCGACGTGCAGGTCCTCCCCGAGGGCGCGGAGGTGCCCCCGCCGCCCCAGGTCGCGCCCGCCGACCTCTCCCGCACCACGTTCCGCGACCTGTTCCGGCGCGCCCTGGCCGACGACACCCTCGACCGCACCGCCCTCCCGGGCGTCCAGGCCAAGCTGTCGGGCGGGATGATCGCCCTGCCCGTCGCGTGGGGAGGTCAACCGACCCTGCTGAAGCTGGAGCCCCCCGAGTTCCCGCACGTCGTCGCCAACGAGGCCTTCTTCCTCGACCTCGCGCAGCGGGTGGGGCTGACGGTCCCCGCGCATGAAGTGGTGACCGATGCGGAGGGCGCGTCCGGCCTCCTCGTCCGCCGGTTCGACCGGGTGCCCGATGGGGCTGGCGGCTGGCCTGTCGATCCTACACATCTTGGCTGCGGCCCGAGATCATGTGGGGCGGGCGT
>CAYQSE010000294.1:0-6179 GCA_964419905.1 uncultured Enterobacteriaceae bacterium | reverse complement strand
AGGCCGACGCGGCGCTCGTCGCGGTGGGTGAGGCCGCCGACGCCGCGCCAGGGCTCGTCGCCGAGGCCGAGGCGGCGGTGCGCGACGCGCGCGCGGCGATGGCGAAGCTCGACGCGGCGAGTGACACGCTGCAGACCGTCCTCGACAACCTCGCCGAGTTCGACAAGTGGGAGGTCCGGCGTCTGCTCCGCGAGGAGGGGGTGCTGGTGCGCATCCGGCGGCACGAGGTCGTGCCCGACGACGCCCCGTGACGCTGGCGCGCGCGGGGGATACACGCTGCGCTCTCGGAGGCTCCATGCGTACGCTGCTCTTCGCCCTCGGTCTGCTCGTCTCGTTCTCGGCGAGCGCGCAAGAGGCGGGCGACACCGTGTTCGCCGCCCGCGACGTCGAGACGAAGCGGTTCGCCGATGCGCCCGCTGCCGGCCCGGCGCTCTCGCTCGGCGACCGCCTGACCGTGCTGTACGTCGACGGTGATCGCGTACGGATCAGCCGCGGGGATCGCTACGGCTGGGTCGCAGCCGACGCGCTCACCGCCGAGAACCCGAACCCCGAGCCCGTGGCGCCCGCAACCCCCGCAGCGAGGGGCGAGTTCGATCTCGAGGCGCTACAGAAGCTGCTCGACAGCGCCCGCTGAAGCAGCGCTCACAGGCCGAGCTGGGCGCGGACCTGGCCCCACTCGGGGCTCTCCTGCACGCCGAGCATCGTCACGATCTCCTCGACCGCATCGCGCTCGGCGTCGGTGACCGGATCCTCGCCGAGGAGTCCGCTGGCGGCCTGCGTGACGCTGTCGCAGAACGTGACGATCTGCCCCAGCTCCTCGTTCGACATCCGGTTGCCGGCGAGCTCACGGAGCAGGCGCTGCGCGCGCGCGAACGTCTCGGTGGACGGACGGAACGAGAGCCAGCCTTCCAGGACCTGGATGCCTTGCTCTTCGGCCATCCCGCGCTTGCGCGCGACACCCACGATGATCTTGCGCTCCATCGGCTGGATCTCGCCGTCGGCCCACGCGACCTGCACCAGCGGCAGCAGGGCGACCAGTCGCCAGCTCTCCTCGTCGATGCCAAGTGCCGCGAGCTCGTGGGTCAACGTCGCGCGATCCATCAGACCTCCCTTGTCTGACCTACACTATCCGCCCCCGAGACCGTCGTTCGTCGAGATTCCGTCGAAGAGGCCCGGATGCGCTGGTGGCGGGAGCGGACGGCGTACCGGCGGGAGCGGGGTGTCCTGCAGCGCGAGGTGGAGCGTCACGTCGCGCCGCCCGGCGTGGTGAACGGCCTGCGCCGCCGCGCCGAGCGCCTTCTCGGGGCTGTTGTTCTCCTCGGAGAGGTGCCCGAGGATCACGTCGCGAAGGCGCCCCGCGCGCGCGGCCTCCTCGAGGAGCGAGCCCGCCTGTGCGTTGGAGAGGTGGCCATGGCGGCCGCGGATCCGCTGCTTGAGGTGCCACGGGTAGGCGCCGTCGAGCAGCATCTCCTCGTCGTGGTTGAACTCGACGACGGCGACGTCGCACGACGCCAGCTTCTGCTGCACGAGGCGGGTGGGGTGGCCGAGATCGGTGACCACGCCGACCCGGATCGGCCCGGCGGCGACGACGAAGCCGATTGGGTCGGCGGTGTCGTGGGGTACGGTGTAGGGCTCGATGGTCAGCTGGCCGACGCGGAACGGGGATCCTGCGGCGATCGGCTCGATGCGCTCGGGCACGCAGGCCGCGGGCAGGCCCTGCCGGGTGCCGGGGCTCATGTAGAACGGCAGCGCGCGGCCGGTGTCGCGCCGCACCGCGCGCGACAACACGCCCGCGGCGCCGACGTGATCGGAGTGCTCGTGCGTGATCAACACGGCGTCGAGTGGCGCGTCGGCGAGGCCGATCTCTGCGAGGCGCAGGCGGATCTGCTTGGTGGAGAGCCCACAGTCGACCAGCACGCCGTGTCGCCCGTCGCCGATATAGGTCGCGTTGCCGCGGGAGCCGGAGCCGAGGATGGCGACGACGAGATCGTGGTGGAACACGGCGGTCATGGGGGCGACCTGGGGCGGGGAGGGGGGATGCCCGACGTATCCCGGCGCGTAGGTTAGTCCCCATCGGGCAGTGAACAGAGGGAGTGTGCTCGATGAGCCGACGGATCAGGCGCGTGGGCATCATGACCGGCGGCGGCGATGCCCCGGGGCTCAACGCGGTGCTGCGCGCGTTCATCAAGCGGGCCGTGGGTCAGCTCCACTGGCAGGTCGTCGGCATCGAAGACTCCTACAACGGTCTGCTCTCGACGCCGCAGCGGCTCGTCGAGCTGACCCCGCGCTCGTGTCAGGGGCTGCTGCACCGCGGCGGCACGATCCTCGGCACCACCAACCGCGGCGACCCGTTCAACTTCCCGATGCCCGATGGCAGCCGAAAGAACCGCAGCGCCGAGCTGGCCGACGCGATCCGCGCCGAGGGGCTCGAGGGCGTGGTCGCGATCGGCGGTGACGGCACGCTGGCGCTCGCGCTGCGGCTGATGGAGGAGCACGGGATCCAGACGGTGGGCGTGCCCAAGACCATCGACAACGATCTCTCGGCGACGGACCAGACGTTCGGCTTCCAGTCGGCGGTAGAGGTCGCGACCGACGCGCTCGACCGGCTGCACACGACCGCCGCCTCGCACGAGCGGGTGATGTTCCTCGAGGTCATGGGCCGAGACGCCGGGCACATCGCGCTGCATGCGGGGATCGCGGGTGGCGCCGACGTGATCCTGCTCCCCGAGATCCCCTACGATCCGGCCGCGGTCGCCGCGAAGATCCAGCGCCGCGTAGCCCTCGGGCGCCTGTTCTCGATCATCGTCGTGGCCGAGGGCGCCGTGCCGATCGACAGCGCGAAGGCCACCGAGGCGCAGCGCCGTGAGCGGCTGCGCAAGGGCGGCGGTGCGGCCGCTGTCGCGATGGCGCAGCTGGAGGGGCGTATCGACGCCGAGATGCGCGTCACCGTGCTCGGCCACCTGCAGCGCGGCGGCAGCCCCGTGGCCTTCGATCGCATCCTGGCGACGCGCTACGGCGTCGGCGCGGTCGACCTGGTCGAGCAGGACCGCTGGGGCGAGATGGTGCGGATCTCGAACGGCGCGGTCAGCGGCGTGCCGATCCGCGACGCGGTGTCGGTCTACCGGCTGGTGGACGTCCGCGGCGAGCTGGTTCGGGTCGCGCGTTCGGTGGGCGTCGAGCTGGGAGACGGCGCCGCGGAGCCGGGCAATGGATGAGGCCGCGGAGCACCTGCGCCGCGCGCTGCACGCGCTCGGCTACACCGGCGATCCCGAGCTGGTCGACACGCCCGAGCGCGTCGCAGCCCTGCTGCGCGAGTTCGCTCCCACGGGCGCGCTGGAGCCGATGAGCACGTTCCCGAGCGGAGGCGCCGGGCCGATCGCCATTCGCGACATCCCGTTCCATTCGCTGTGCGCGCACCACCTGCTGCCGTTCTTCGGCACGGCCACCGTCGCCTATGCCCCCTCGGGCGTCGCGGCGGGCTTCGGCTCGATCGCGCGGGTGGTGGAGCACTTCGCCCGGCGCCCACAGGTGCAGGAGCGTCTGGCAGAGCAGATCGCGGACGCGATCCACGTCGCCCTCGCGCCGCGCGGCGTCGCGGTGCGCCTCGTCGCGCGACAGCTGTGCATGGAGATGCGCGGTGCGCGGGCCGGAGGCGAGGCGGTCGTGCTCGCGACGCGCGGCGCGGCCGAGGGGCTGCTCGAGGCCGTCCGATGAGCGAGGCCGTGGCGTCCGCGCCGCTCACGCTCCCGTTCGTCGGCCTCGACACGCTGTGGCTGCAGGTGACCGGCACCGTGTGCAACATCGCGTGCAAGCACTGCCTCGTCTCGGCGGGGCCGAAGGTGTTCACGCACCGCCTGATGTCGCCGGGCCAGGTCGATGCGGCGCTCTCCGCCGCCGCGCCGCACGGGCTGCGCGAGGTGTGGTTCACGGGCGGAGAGCCGTTCTTGCACCCCGACATCCTCGTGCTCATCGATCGCGCGCTCGCGGTCGCCCCGCTCGGCATCCTCACGAACGGGATGCTGATCGACGACGCGCTGGCCGAGGCCCTCGGGGCGCGGTTCCGCGACGCGCCGTACAACCTCGAGATCCGGGTCTCGCTCGACGGTGACACCGCCGTCTCGAACGACCGGGTCCGCGGCAAGGGGGTGTTCGCGAAGGCCACCGCCGGCATCGCCGCCTTGGCGCGCCACGGCGTCGAGCCGATCGTGGCGGTCACCCAGCTCGACGACGCGGACCTCGCACAAGAGCGCTTCGTCACCCTGCTGCGGGGGCTCGGTGTCGAGCGGCCGCGGGTGAAGTGGATCCCGGCGTTCCGCATCGGGCGCGAGGCGGGGCGCGGTCGCGCGTACGCGGCGTGGGAGGCGCTGACGGACGACGATCTGCGCGCGAACGACGCGTCGTGGAAGCTGCAGTGCGGTCACGGGCGCACCGTCACCTCCGAGGGCATCTACCCGTGCCCGATCCTGATCAACGAGCCGGGGCGAAGGCTGGCGGACGACCTGGCTGGAGCCCTCCACGACCATCCGGTCGACCACCCTGCGTGCTCGACGTGCTGGGTCGAGGGCTTCTCGTGCTCGACCTGAGCGGCGAGGTCCATCGCAAGGTCGCCCTGCTCGGGGGCGCGTACAACAACCACCTGGCGCTTGCCGCGGCGGTGGCGGATGCGCGTCGTCGCGGAGCCGAGGCCATCTACTTCCTCGGCGACGCAGGCGGGTTCGGACCGCGTCCGGACCGCACCGTGGAGCTGCTGCGCACGCTGCCGATCACGAGCATTCAGGGCAACTACGACGACTCGGTCGGCCACGGGCGCGAGGACTGCGCGTGCGGCTACACCGACCCGCGCGACAACCACTTCGCGCAGCTCTCCTACGACTACACGCTCGCGAACACCCATCCGGAACATCGGACGTGGCTCGCCGGGCTGCCGACCGCAGCGCGGCTGCGGGTGGGCAGCGCCGACCTCCTGCTGTGCCACGGATCGCCCCGTCGCGTGAACGAGTTCTTGTGGGAGAGCACCACGCCTGCAGGGTTCGTCGACCACCTGTGCAGAACACACGGCGTCGACCTCGTCGCGTGCACCCACACTGGCATCCACTGGGAGCGGCGCCTGGCCGACGGGCGCGGCGTGGTCAACGTCGGGGCGATCGGTCGACCCGCGAACGATGGCCGCACCGAGGTCTGGTACACGCTGCTCGAGGCCGAGCACGGTCGGATCCACACCACCTTCGTGCCCCTGACCTACGACTGGGAGCGGCTCGCGCGCGAGATGGCCGAAGAGGGACTGCCGCCGGAGTTCATCGAGACGGTCACGACGGGGTGGTGGACGACCTGCCTCGAGATCCTGCCCGCGCGGGAGCGGCACGCCGGACGCCACTGAGCGCGCGGTCGGGAACCTCCCCCGATCGCAGGCGTCATTGGGTTAGCTGGCCTCCGGAGTCCCGCGTTGTTCCAGTCGATCGGTCGCCATCAGGATCCCACCGCCGGTAGTCGTCACGTGCTGGCCGTGCTGCTGATCGTCTACGCGTCGATGAGCGCGCTGTGGCTGACGCTGTGGGGTTGGGGGGTGTGGACGCTGCTCACCTGGCTGAAGTGGCTGCTCGCGTGGCT
Organism: uncultured Enterobacteriaceae bacterium; assembly: GCA_964419905.1. GTDB lineage: Bacteria > Myxococcota_A > UBA796 > UBA796 > JAFDJI01. The sequence goes on along the minus strand of CAYQSE010000294.1, from coordinate 572 downwards.
GTGGACGCTGCTGCTCGCGTGGCTGTGGCCCGTGCCGAGCGTGCTGTTGCCGATGCAGGTCGAGGTCGCGGCGCTGGACGTGATCGAGGTCGCCCTCGACGACCCCGACGCGCGTGCCTGGCGTGAGCACGCTGAGACCACGGATCCACAGCTCGGTGAAGACGACCTCGCGGCGGCGCTCGCGCTGTGGGAGGCGCGGCAGGAGGCCGAGCGCGCGCGAGCCGCTGCGGCGCTCGCGCGGGAGCGGCACCCGGATCTCGTACAGGAGCGGGCGATCGTCGGGAGCCACATGATCCTCTCGGTGCTGAGCACGCGCACGGCCGTCCAGCTTGGGGACGCACTCGCCTCGGACAGTGCGTTCGCCAGCCTTCGCGGACTCGAGGGCGACAGCGGCACCTTCGAGGCGTCGGGCCTGGGCGTGGTGGGATCGGGCCAGGGGGGCTCGGCCGAGGGTGCAGGCGGGCTCGGGTCGTTCGGTGCGAGCGCCAGCGCGGGGCGCGCGAGGTTCAGCGCCCTCGCGCACGGCGACGGGCGGTCCGCCGTGGACACGCAGCGCGCGCTGGACGCCCTCG
>CAYQSE010000293.1:218-6203 GCA_964419905.1 uncultured Enterobacteriaceae bacterium | reverse complement strand
TCCCTCGACCTCGACGACCTCTCTTCCGGGACCAGGCCGTGGCCGCACTCTACGACCTCGGGCTCCAGGCCATGCGGCGTGGCGCGGCGGGGTGCTCAGCGGCGCGTGGCCGGATGGAGCGTGACCTCGTGGTCCTGCTCGCTCACCGTGTCGTCGGTGTGGTCCTCGAACACGGTGCGGGCGAGCACGAGCGTCAGCGCGAGCGTGCCCTCGGGGCAGGCGGTGTCCATGCGCAGCAGCGTCACGAAGGTGGCGTCGCCCCCCTCGGTGGTCTGCTCCAGCGTGATCCGCCCGGCGACGTCCGGGTCGCGCACGAGCACGGTCGGCCAGTCCTCGGCGGGCAGGTCGTCGGTGTAGGAGTCGACGAGGGCGTCGGCCTCGAACGTGAACGTCCAGTCGGTGAACGACGGCCAGTCGCCGCTGGCGATGAAGGAGCCCGCGAGTGTGCACGCGGACTGGGGCGCGTCGGTGTCCGCGGTGTCGTCGGTGTCGGGAGGTGCTGCGCCCGTCGTGTCGGTATCGCTGTCGTCAGGGAGATCGATCGCAGACTGCGACACGCAGCTCACGAGGACGAGGGCGAGCAGGAGGGGGCGCGTCCATCGGTCCATCGCAGGCGCGCCCCCCTCTCTCGTCGGATGCAGCGGGACGTTCGGGGCGGTGCGACGTGCGGGTCGCGCCGGCCCGCGAGCGTGCCGAAGGAAGGTGGCAGGGGCACCAGGACTCGAACCCGGGACCTGCGGATTTGGAATCCGCTGCTCTACCAGCTGAGCTATACCCCTACAGCCCCGTCGGGGTAACCGACGAACGGCGGGCTGGTCAAGGCGCCGCTCACACGGCGCGCACGATCGCGATCACACCGGCCACCAGCGCGGCGAACCAGCAGTAGTACGCGAACGACGCGAACCGGCCCTGCTTGACCACGCGGACGAGCACCACGAGCGCGAAGTAGCCCGAGACCATCGCGGCGATCCCGCCGACGAGCAGGTGATCGACGGCGATCCCCGCGTGCTCGACGTCGCGCAGCTTCAGCACGACCGCGCCGAGGATCGCGGGCACGCTCATCAGGAACGAGAACCGCGCCGCGAACTCGCGCTCGAGTCCGAGGAACATCGCGACCGAGATCGTCGTGCCCGAGCGGGAGATCCCCGGCGTGATCGCGAAGCCCTGGGCGACGCCGAGGATCAGCGCCTGGCGCCAGGTCAGCTCGCCGACGCGCACGCGCCCCTGCGCGAGCTTGCGGGTCGAGAACAACAGCGCGCCGGTGATCGCGAACGTGACCACGAGCACGGCGGGCGTCGAGAACAGCGCCTCGAACACGTCCTGGAGCAGCAGCCCGATGAGGGCGGTGGGGATGGTCGCCAGGATGAGCAGCCCGAGCAGTCGGGTGCCGGGGCGGTTCGCGACGGGCCCCTCGCCGACGAGCGGATCCCGCAGCATCATCCACAGCGTCGTCCGGTACACCCACAGGATCGGGATCAGCGTGCCGACGTGCAGGACGAGGTCGAACAGGACATGGTCGTCGCCGATCTCGAAGAACTGCTGGAAGAGCACGAGGTGGCCGCTGCTCGACACGGGCAGGAACTCGGTGAGCCCCTGGAGGATGCCGAGCAGCACCGGGCCGAGCAGGCCCGCGGTGACGAGTGTGCCGGCAGCGGCGTCGCTCGCGCTCACTCGGCCTCGTCCTCGTCATCCTCGGGGGCGGCGGGCGCCTCCTCGGGCGTGACCACCTCGCCGCGTCCGATCTTGTCGAGGTAGCGCAGCGCGCGCCGCGCGTCGTAGCGGTCGAAGCTCATCTCGAACGCGGGCATCGCGCCGCGACCGGCGAGCACGATCTTCGCGATCTCGTCGAGGTCGCTCTTCTCGACGCCGCCGCGCAGATCTGGCACCGGCGCCACGAGCGCCGCGGTGGCTGGTCCGTCTCCGGCGCCTGTGACGCCGTGACACTGCACGCAGTGGCGCAGGTAGAGCTCCTCGCCGCGCTCGAGATCGGGCAGTCGCTTCGCAGGCTGCTGCTGCGCGCCGGCCACCCCTGGGAGGGCTCCGATCCCGACACACACCGCCAAGGCTCGCCAGGCTCGCCGCAACCGACCTCCGACCCCGCGGTGGGTAACCGATCCGGCCCGGGCCGGAAAAGAGAAGAGCCCGCCCGGCAGGATCCGGGCGGGCTCTAGTAGATGGCGGGATGGACGGGACTTGAACCCGCGGCCTCCGGCGTGACAGGCCGGCGTTATAACCAACTTAACTACCACCCCAAGACGACAACTCAGAGAGAGTGGGCGGAACAGGATTCGAACCTGCAACCGTCGACGTGTAAAGCCGAAGCTCTCCCATTGAGCTATCCGCCCTCAAGAACATTGTCCCTTCAGGCGCACTCTGCTTTAGCGCCCCTCCCCGATCGCGTCAAGGCGGGGCGCCACAGGTGATCGCCGGTCTGGCCGGCGACCACGAAAGAACCTGCTTCGGTCCTAGTTGACCGCGTCCTTCATCGCCTTGCCCGGCTTGAACTTGATCGTGTTCGACGCGGGGATCGAGATCGGCTTCTTGGTCTGGGGATCGCGGCCCATGCGCTCGGCGCGGTGCGATACCTGGAACGTGCCGAAGCCGACGAGCGTGACCTTCTTGCCGTCGACGAGCGCCGACTGGATCGCGTTGGTGGCGGCCTTGAGGGCGCGCTCGGCCTCGACCTTCTTCAGGCCGGCCTCGGTGGCGATGGAAGCGATGATATCGGCCTTGGTGACGGAGTTCGCCATCTTGTACTCTCCAATGCTTGCTTTGACGTGGTTTATCGTTCTCTGTGTGCTGACCGGGGTTGCGTTGACGGCGAAGTGGAGTCGCTGTCAGTCCCCATGGACACCCGGTCCGGCTGGCCTCTCGGCCTGCGGGGAGTCTACCGCGATTTCATGATCGGGCCCAAAGGCCCCGAAGATTTCCTGCACTCTCGCGCCGATCAGGGCCTCCTTGAGGACCCGATCCATGTGCGAAACCCCAATGATCTCAAGGGCTTCCGTGACATGGGGAGGGACGTCCGTGAGGTCCTTGCAGTTGCTTTCAGGGATGAGGACCCGGGTGATGCCGCCGCGGTGCGCGGCGAGCAACTTCTCCTTGAGCCCGCCGATCGGGAGGACGCGCCCGCGCAGGGTGATCTCGCCCGTCATCGCCGTGTCGCTCCGCACCGGGATGCCGGTCAGCGCGCTGACCAGCGCGGTGGCCATCGCGATGCCGGCGCTCGGCCCATCGGTCTGCAACGCATTTCCGGGGTAGTGCACGTGGAAGTCCTGCACCTCGTGGAAGTCCGGCTCGAGCCGCAGCGCGTCGGCGCGCGACCGAATGTAGGTGAACGCGGCGGTGGCGGACTCCTTGAGCCAGTCGCCCAGTCGTCCGGTGAGGATCAGGGCCCCCTTTCCGGGCACCGTCGCGACCTCGATGTTCAGCAGCTCGCCGCCCCACGGCGACACGGCGAGCCCCTTGACCAGCCCGACCGCGTCGTCGTCCTCTCGGCGGCCGATCTGGTAGCGAGGCGGCCCGAGGAGTCTGTCGAGGTTGTGGGTGGTGACCTTCACCCGCGTGTCGGGTCCGAAGCGCACGACCCGGCGCGCGACCTTCCGGCAGATCCGCGCCACCTGACGTTCGAGCTCCCGCACGCCGGATTCCTTGGTGTACTCCCGGACGATCCGCAGCAGCGCCTGGCCCGTGATCTCGACATGCTCGGCGGTCACACCGTTCGCGTCGAACTGTTTACGCAGCAGGTAGCGCCGCGCAATCGCGATCTTCTCGTGTTCCGTGTAGCCGGAGAGCTCGATGATCTCGAGCCGGTCCTGCAGCGGCAGGGGGATACCGTGCAGGGTGTTCGCAGTACAGATGAACGTGGCGTTCGACAGGTCGTAGTCGAGATCGAGATAGTGGTCGCTGAACGCCTCGTTCTGCTCCGGGTCGAGCACCTCGAGCAGCGCCGAGGCCGGGTCGCCACGGAAGTCCGCGGTCATCTTGTCGACCTCGTCGAGCAGGATCACGGGATCGACCGTTCCGGCGCGCTTCATCCCATGGATCAGCTTGCCGGGCATCGCCCCGATGTAGGTGCGGCGGTGGCCCCGGATCTCGGCCTCGTCGCGAACGCCCCCGAGCGAGATCCGCACGAACGGCCGGCCCGTGGCGCGCGCGATCGAGCGGGCGAGCGAGGTCTTGCCGACGCCCGGCGGCCCGACCAGGCACAGGATCGGGCCCCGCATCTTGTCGACGAGGCGACTGACGGCGATGTACTCGACGATGCGCTCCTTGATCCGCCGTAGCCCGAAGTGGTCGGCGTTGAGCACCTCGGCGGCCTCCTCGATCGTCGGCGCGTCGCCGCTGCGCTCGCTCCACGGCACCGCGACGATCCAGTCGAGGTAGCCCCGAACCACCGTGGCCTCGGCGCTCATCAGGTTCATCTGGCTGAGCTTGCGGAGCTCCTTCTCGGCGCGCTCCTGGACCTGCTCGGGGAGCTCCTTGCCGGCGATGGCGCGCGCGAGGTCCTCGAGATCGGACCGCCCCTCCTTGTCGCCGAGCTCCTTCTGGATGGCCTTCATCTGCTCGTTGAGCCAGAACTCGCGCTGGCTGGACTGCCGCTCCTTCTTCACGCGGCTCTTCACCTTGCGCTCGACCTGCAGGAACTCCATCTCGTCGAGGAGCGTCTGGTAGATGCGCTCGAGACGTGACTTCACATCGAGGTTCGCGAGGAGCTCCTGGCGCTCGTCGAGCTTGAACTTCAGTGGGGCGACGAGGATGTCGGAGAGGTGCTCGGGATCCTCCAGCGCGTTGACGGTGAGCAGCATCTCGGGCGGGACGGCCCGATCGAGCTTCACGTAGCGCTCGAACGTCGCCTTCACCGTCCGAACCAGCGCCGCCACCTCGGGCGTCACCTCGGTGGACGGCTCGTGCACGCGCAGGGCGACCTCGAAGTGCGCGCCGTTGTCGGTGTAGCGGGTGATGCGGGCGCGCCGCTGCCCCTCGACGACGATCTTCGTGTTGCCGTCCGGCAGGCGGAGCACCTGCGCGATGCGTGCGACCGTACCCTCGTCGTGGATCTCCTCGGGACGTGGGTCGGTGCGATCTCCGTGACGCTGCATCGCGAGGAAGAGCTCGCCGCCGCTCGCCGAGGCCGCGGCGACCGCGGCGACCGACGACGGGCGGCCGACGATCAGGCTGACGTGGGCGCGCGGGAACACGACCACCCCGCGCAGCGGCAGCATCGGCCAGGTTCGATCGGCCTCGCCCTCACCGCGCTTCTTAGGGAAGAACATGCCGCTGCCCTCGGGCCGCGCGTCGGGCGAGAACGGAGCCTAGGCCCACTCGGCCTCGTTCTCGTACACGAGGATCGGGTCGCGCTTCCGCTGGACCACCTCCTCGCTGATGATGCACTCCTTCACGTTCGAGCGCGACGGCAGGTCGTACATCGCGTCGAGCATGATCTCCTCGAGGATCCCTCGGAGCCCACGCGCGCCAGCCTTGCGGGCCAGCGCCTCGTGCGCGATCAGCTTCAGGCTGCCCTCGGTGAACTTCAGCTTCACGTTCTCCATCTCGAACAGCTTCTGGTACTGCTTGACCAGCGCGTTCTTCGGGCGCGTGAGGATGTCGAGGAGCGCGCCCTCGTCGAGGGTGTCGAGCGTGGCGATCACCGGCACGCGGCCGATGAACTCGGGGATCAGGCCGAAGCGCATCAGGTCTTCGGCCTCGACCCGGGCGAAGAGCTCACTCTGGGTGTAGCGCTCGCGCTTGCGGAGGTTCGTGCCGAACCCCATCTGCTGCTCGCCCAGCCGCGCCTCGACGATCTTGTCGAGCCCGACGAACGCGCCGCCGCAGATGAACAGCACGTTGCTCGTGTCGATCTGCAGGAAGTCCTGCTGGGGGTGCTTGCGGCCGCCCTTGGGCGGCACGTTGGCGACGGTGCCCTCGATGATCTTGAGCAGCGCCTGCTGCACGCCCTCGCCGGACACGTCGCGCGTGATCGAC
>CAYQSE010000293.1:0-208 GCA_964419905.1 uncultured Enterobacteriaceae bacterium | reverse complement strand
GATCTCGTCGATGTAGATGATGCCCTTGGACGTGCGCTCGACGTTGTAGTCGGCCGCCTGGAACAGCGAGAGGATGATGTTCTCGACGTCCTCGCCGACGTAGCCGGCCTCGGTGAGGCTGGTGGCGTCGGCGATCGTGAACGGGACGTTGAGGAACCGGGCGAGGGTCTGCGCGAGCAGCGTCTTGCCCGAGCCCGTCGGCCCGATC
>CAYQSE010000292.1:0-6256 GCA_964419905.1 uncultured Enterobacteriaceae bacterium | reverse complement strand
CGGTTTGCCGTGGCTCCGCGGTGCATCATCCGCTGGCGGGCGAAACCTGAACAACAGCGTACGTGCCGTCCGACCACACACAGCGCGCAGTCTGATGCCCCTCGCCCTCCACGACGGGTCCGACGGTTAGGTACATGGAGCCGCTTTCACACCAGCACTCCAGTGCGGTGCCGCGGTCCAGGGAGGTGGCAACGTGCGGCTTCGGGGACCTGCAGCCTGGAATGGCGATTGCCATGTAGTACTTGCCCTTAATTGGCAGCTCGATGTCGACTTCTGCTATTGGGTTGTTCGGGGTGGAGGCTGGTACACATCCGCCGGAGCCTATTGCTATCCAGATTGAAACACACAAGATGGGGCGCAAAGTGGAAGTGGTCATCCGATCGGCTCCCGCTCTCCGCCACCCCCACCGCGGCAATCGCACGTTGGGTCGACCAGTTCACATCGGAGCGTAGCGACACCATTCATCGTTGTCCACTTAGCCCGATGATGCAGATTCTACGGTCTTTCTCGTCTGGCTTTGAAGGGCGTCGCTCGATTCGTTGATCCGCGGAGGACGCGGAGGACGAGGAGCTCGGGCGTTGATGACGCACCGGATGCCGTCACTCAGACGAACGGTGTTGGAGTTGAGGAGCAGTCCGACCGGAGTGTCCCACAGTCGCAGTTTGGTCAGCATGGGCGAGGCACGCCTGATCCGCCGAATCGCCCTCCATCGCTCCTCCTGCGCGTCCTCCGTGCCCTCCGCGGTTCAACCTCCTACTGCCCAACCCCGCGGCCCGGTGGACCTCCCGCCCTGGCGCTCCCATGCGCACGCTTCAGTCCTCCCACCGCAACCGCCTGCGCGCGCCTACGGGAGGTCGCCCCACAGCGGCACCTTCTCTTCGCCGGCGTCCAGGCTCTCCCACAGCGTGTCCTCGACCGGCGCTTCGTCAGTAGGACGCGCGGCGGGCGTCTCGTTCTGGAGCAGCGGGTTGGCCGCCATCGCGGCGCGCAGGTCGGCCGCACCGGCGCGGCGGGCGGCGGGCGGAGACGCCGCGGGCTCGCCGCCCCCGACCATCGGCTCGGCCGCGACCGGCTCTGGCGCGACGGGCTCGGGGAGGACCTCCTCGTCGAAGCCGACCAGCACCGGCGCGATCGAGGTCTGCGAGGCCTGCACGAACGGGCCGTTGAGCACGGCCACCGAGAACACCAGCGCGGAGGCGACGACCGCCCCCGCGAACACCCAGCCCGCGACCGCGCGAGGCGGCGCGCTCTCGCGCTCTTCGGCGGGCTCGAGCGTGCCGTCCGCAGCAAAGAACCACGCCTCGTCGGGCGTGAGCGCGGGGGCCGGGCTCGACGGCGTGGCCACGCGCGGCGGCGGCAGATCGTCCCACGTGGGGTCCGCGGCCTTGCGCACCGGGGGCGGGCGGTCGATGACGACGTTGGTGAGCAGCGGATGCGCCGGCTTGAAGTACTCACGCTCGTGCCCGAGCGGCTTGGCCGCCTGCTCGAGCTCGCGCCGGTGCATGCGCACGCCCGGAACCGGCGTAGCGCTGGCCTTCTTCAGCAGCTGTCGGCGAAGCGTCGCGTCACGCAGCAGCGTGCGCCCGCTGGGGGCGGCGCCGCGCACCGGCGGGGCGCCGGGCGTGATCTCCCACGGCGAGACGCCACGCACGCCGCCGAGACCGAACGGCGGTTCGCTGACCACGAGCGGGCCAGGGAGCGTGTCTTCGGCGTTCCACTCAGGACGGGTGGTCGGGTCGGTTGGGTTCACAGCGGCTTCCCAAGCGGCAGACGTGCGCGCACCGCAAGTCTACACGAACGCGGATGCGGCGGCGCGAGAAACCCGGGCCTCCCTGCATCCTCAGCAGGCGTCCGGGTCCAGGTGCCCGAGCGGACGCCCGTCCACGTCGGTCACGTACAGCGCGCCGTCCGCGGTCCACAGCGCGACCGCAGGCGCGGGGTCCGGCGCGCCGAAGCGTCCCGGCACGAAGCGCAGCGCCACCGGCTCGACGCCCGCGTCGAGCGGCAGGGTGTGGATGCCGTCGTCGCCCGGCAGCAGCGTGACCCGCACCTCGACGCCGCGCGCGCGCTCCTCGATCCAGGCGACCCACACGCCTTCCGGCACGGGCAGCACGTCGAGCGCCGCCACGGCGGCGACGGGCACGATCGACTCGACGACCGGCACGCCGCGCTTCGCCATCCACGCGGCGCGCAGCCCGCCCGGCTCGTCGTCGTCCAGGCTCTCCTCGAACCACACGCCGAGCACGCGATCCTCGAACGGCGCCGCTTGGGCCAGCCGCGACGGGAAGCCCTCGGGGGCGCGCACCGGCGGGCTCGCGCCCTCGGGCGAGAGCGCCATCACCACGCCGCCCTTGCACACGAGCACCGGGTGGTGGTCGCCCAGGAAGCCGCGCGCCGTCGCGACGAGCTCGCTGTGCAGCGGCGTGGGCTGCGCGTCGCCCAGGCGATGCACGACCAGCGTGGGCCCGCGCCGGGCGACGCCCCACAGCAGCGCACCGTCCGCGTCCGCGCGCACGACCGGGTTCACCGCCGGCTGGTAGCCGAGCGGATGGGCGACCGATGCGCCCACCGCACCGTCGCGACCGAGCGGGTAGACCACGAGCACCGTACCGCCGGTTCGCTCGACGACCAGCAGCAGCGCGAAGCCGTCCGCGGTGGGGGTCACCAGGCGCGCGACCACGCCCTCGGGCGAGGTCGGGAGCACGCCCACGCAGGGCGCGCCCTTCTCGGGGATCAGCGCCCACCGCAGCGAGGTGTGCGTCTCGCTGTCGGCGTTCAGCCACAGCGCGGCGACCGCGCCGTGCGCGCGCGACACTGCCGGGTCCCGCACCGCCACGGGCGCGTCCGGATCGACGTGCGCCCCGACGCCCGCGAGCGACTCGATCTGATCCTCGGACAGCCCGACCGCGTTCGGATCGACGCCGCGCAGGTCGACGTCCTCGAGATCGAGCCCCGAGAGATCCACCCCGTCGAGCGCCGCGTCCGCGAGCACCGCGCCACGGAGCGTGGCCCCGGTGAGGTTCGCGCCGACGAGGTTCGCGCCCGAGAGATCGGCCGCCGACAGGTCGGCGTCGGTGAAGTCCGCGCCCGCGAGGTGCGCCCCGTCGAGCCGCGCGCCGACCAGCGACGCCCCGACGAAGCAGCCGCTCGCCGCGCGCAGCCGCGTTGCGGTGCACGCGTCGAGGCGCGCCCCCTTGAAGTTCACCTCGTCGCCGCGCGCGTCGGTGAGGTCCGCGCCGCTGAGGTCGGCGCCCTCGAAGTTCGCCTTGTAGAGCTGCGCCTCGACCAGATCTGCGCGCGGCCACGCGCAGCCGCTCGCGTCGACCTCGGTGAGCCGCGCGCCGCCGAGGTGCACGCCGTCGCCGCGCGAGCCGGTGAGCACCGCCTCCTTGAAGTCGCCGTGGCTGAGCTCCGCGTCCGAGAGATCCGCCTCGTCGAGGTAGGCCTCCTTCAGTCGCAGCCGCGCCGCGAGCGCGCCGACGAGCTTCATCCCGGCGCCGTCCACCCCGGTCATGCTCGTCTTGTACAGCGACGCCTCGGAGAGATCCGTGCCGGTCAGATCGGACTTGTCGAGGTTCGCACCCGACAGGTCGACGCCTACCAGCGACAGCCCCGGCAGATCCGCGGCGAAGAACTCCAGCCGGGTGCGGTCGCCCCGCTGGGTGTTGAAGGCGTCGACGTCGCCCTTGGTCAGCAGCTCGAGCAGATCCATGCGCGCTCCGTGGAGGCTCGGCGCGTAACGCGAACGGGCGGACACCGGGAACCGGCCCGCCGCCAGACGGCGGGGGCGTGCCGTTGGTCCGCCCCGGATCCCTATGGTATGGCCTCCGTCCCGGACGCGATCGCGTCCTCGATCCCCTTGGAGCCGTCCATGGCGACAGACGACAGCCCCGTATCCAAGGAGCAGCTCCTCGACTTCTACCGCCAGATGTACCTGATCCGGCGGGTCGAGGAGCTCGCCGCCAAGGCGTATACGCTGCGCAAGATCCTCGGCTTCTGCCACCTCTACATCGGCCAGGAGGCCGTCGCCGTCGGCGCCACCGCCGCCCTGAACCCCGAGGACACCGTGGTCACGGCCTACCGCGATCACGGCCACATCCTCGCGCGGGGCGTCGACCCGAAGGCGATGATGGCCGAGCTGTTCGGCAAGCGCGAGGGCACGACGGGCGGCATCGGCGGCTCGATGCACCTCGCCAGCAAGGCGCACAACTTCTTCGGCGGCTACGGCATCGTCGGCGGCCACATCCCGCTCGCCGTCGGCGCCGCGTTCGCCGCGAAGTACCGCAAGAACGGCCAGATCAGCCTGTGCTACTTCGGCGACGGCGCGGCCCAGCAGGGCGCGTTCTTCGAGTCGCTCGCGCTCGCACAGCTGTGGAAGCTGCCGATGATCTTCCTGTGCGAGAACAACTTCTACGCGATGGGCACCAGCCTCGATCGCCAGTCGTTCCTGCAAGAGATGAACAAGCGCGCCGAGGGCGTCGGCATGCGCAACTGGCAGTTCCACGGCTTCGACGTGGTCGAGGTCTACCAGAACCTCGTCGAGGCGGTCGCGCACGTGCGCTCCGGGCAGGGCCCGGTGATGCTCGAGGCGGTGACCTATCGCTACCGCGGCCACTCGATGAGCGATCCGGCCAAGTACCGGACCCAGCAAGAGGTCGACGACACGAAGGAGAAGCGCGACTGCCTGAAGCTCGCCGAGGAGCGCCTGCGCTCCGACCACGGCGTGAGCGAGGACGCGCTCGAGGCGATCCGCGACGCGTGCCGCGTCATCGCGCAGGAGGCCTACGACTTCGCCGATCAGGGCGCGCCACCCGATCCCTCCACCCTCTACGACCACGTCTACGCGGAGTAGCCCCGATGGCCCAGCTTCAGCTTCGCGAGGCCCTGCGCCGCGCCATGGTCGAGGAGATGCGGCGCGACGACGCCGTGTTCCTCATGGGCGAGGAGGTCGCCTACTACGACGGCGCCTACAAGGTGTCGCAGGGGATGCTCAAGGAGTTCGGCCCCGAGCGGGTGATCGACACGCCGATCTCCGAGAACGGCTTCGTCGGACTGGGCGTCGGCGCTGCGATGTCCGGGCTGCGCCCGATCATCGAGATGATGACCTGGAACTTCGCGCTCGTGGCCTACGACCAGATCATCAACAACGCCGCGAAGATCGTGCAGATGACGGGCGGGCAATACCACGTCCCGATGGTCATCCGCGGCGCGAACGGCGCCGCCGAGAACCTCGGCAGCCAGCACAGCCAGGCGCTCGAGTCGATCTTCGCGCACTTCCCGGGGCTCAAGGTCGTCTCGACCTCCACCCCGGCGGACGCCTACGGCCTGCTCAAGACGGCGATCCGCGACGACGACCCGGTGATCTTCATGGAGTCCGAGCTCTCCTACGGCATCAAGGGCGAGGTGCCCGACGAGGAGTACCTGATCCCGCTCGGCAAGGCGGACATCAAGCGCGACGGCACCGACGTGACGCTGGTGACGTGGAACAAGATGGTCTACACCTGCCTGGAAGCCGCCAAGGTGCTCGAAGAGCAGCACCAGATCAGCGCCCGCGTGCTCGACCTGCGCACGTTGCGCCCGCTCGACGAGCAGGCGCTCTACCAGGCCGTCGCCGACACGCACCGGATGGTGGTGGTGCAGGAGGGGTTCGCGTTCGCCGGCGTCGGCGCCGAGATCGCCGCCCGCGTGCAAGAGGCCTGCTTCGACGCGCTCGACGCGCCGATCCTGCGCGTCACGAACCGCGACGTGAACCAGCCCTACGCCACCGAGCTCGAGAGGCTCGTGCTGCCGTCGGTCGAACGTGTCGTGGCGGCCGCGCGCGCCGTCTGCAGCCGCTAAGGAGGTCTCTGGTGGCCAGCTTCTACGAGATGCCGTCGATCTCTCCCACGATGGAGACGGGCACGCTGATCGCGTGGCGTCTGAAGGAGGGCGATCGGTTCACGCCCCAGACCGTGATCGCCGAGGTGGGCACCGACAAGGCGAACATGGAGGCCGAGGTCTTCGACGACGGCGTGCTGATCAAGCTGCTGATCGAGGAGGGCGACGAGGTGCCACCCGGCTACCCGATCGCGATCATCGGACAGTCTGTCGACGAGCCGATCGACGACCTGCTCGCCGAGTTCGCGCGCCGCAAGGAGGCCGGTGCCGCGGCGCCGGCCGAGGCCGCGCCGAAGGTCGAAGCGGAGGCCGAGGCCGAGGCCGCGCCCGAGGCGGAGCCCGAGCCCGAGCACACGCACCGGCTGAAGGCGCCGCCGCC
>CAYQSE010000291.1:0-6289 GCA_964419905.1 uncultured Enterobacteriaceae bacterium | reverse complement strand
TCTCGGGCCGCAGCCAAGATGTGTAGGATCGACAGGCGGGACGCCCGCCCCACGTTCATGGAGCCTCGTGAACCCGCCTTCAGCGGGTCTTCCTGGAGAAGTGATCAATCGACAGCCGTCAGGCCCGGCGGCGACGCAGGACGAGCAGCGCGAACAGCCACGGGAGCGCGCCGGGGCGCGCGCCGGTCGAGCACGCGCATGTGCCGATCTGGGGTAGATCGGGCGACGCGTCGGTGTCGCCGGTGTCGTCGGTGTCAGGGTCTGGTCCGGTGTCGGCCGTGTCGCTCGTGTCGTCGGTGTCGCCCGGCCCCTCGTCGTCGGACCACGTCAGCGCGAGCTGCGGGAGCCCCCAGCCGTAGCGGGTGTCCTGCCCGGGCTCGCCCAGGTCGAGCGCCTGGTCGTAGAGCCAGTCGAGCGTCTCGTCACGGCGCAAGCGCCCGTCGACGTCGTGCACGACGAGCGCCGCGAGCCCGGCGATGTGCGGCGTCGCGGCGCTCGTCCCGCTGAAGCTGCTCCGGCTCGCGACCGAGACCGGCGACGGACCCACCAGATCGGGCTTCATCCGCCCGTCGTCCGTTGGGCCTCGTCCGCTGTACACGCGGATCCCGAGGTCGTCGATCCCGACGGCGCCGATCGTCGTGGCCAGCGCCGCATCGCCGGGCGTGGCGAGGCTGTGGGTGTTGGTCCACAGGCTCGGATCGAGTCCCGGGTAGCTCACGACCCACGCGCGGCGGCCCGCCAGGTCGCCCGCGCGGCGCCGTAGCTGGATCGCAGGGGTAGACCCCGCAGGACAGAGCGCGTCGACGCGCTCCCACGGGACGTGGTTCGGATCCCCGCTCTGCGGCTCGTCGCCGGTGTAGCTCGCGAACGTGCAGGCCACCGGGTCGCCTTGGTCGTCGCGCGCGAGGACCGTCACGTCGAGGTCGCGCGTCGCGCCGCCCCACGCGTCCTCCCAGCGCACGTCGACCAGCACCCGGCGCCGCGTGTCGCCGCTGACGCCCTCCGTCTCGACCGGGAGCTCCTCGGACGCCCCGAGCTCGAGCCAGTCGTCGTCGTCCTCGTCGGCGAGCACGCCGGACCAGGAGCCGACGTTCTGGTTGCCGGCGGCCTGGAACCACAGGGCGCCGCTGCCGGCGACCGCGGCGTCGAGCGCCTCGGCGAACTCGCCGCTGCCGTCTCCGGGTACGAAGTTGCCGAAGCCGATGCTGCACGTCACCACGTCGAAGTCGCCGTCGCGGATCGCCTCGGCGGCGGCGACGAACTCGGTGCCGAGGCGCGCTCCGAACAGGTGGAGCTCGGCGCCGGGCGCCATGTCGTGCACGACCTCGACCACCGCCGTGCCGTGTGTGCTCGACGTGCACGTCGTGTCGCGCGCGTCCAGGCAGGTCCACCCGAAGGTCGAGGGCGCCTCGGTGCCGCGCAGCGCGTCGAGCCCCGCGAAGCCGGTGTCGATCACCGCGATCTTCACGCCGGTGCCGTCGAGCCCGAGCGCGTGCCAGTCGCCCGGCACGAGCAGCGCGAGCCCCTCGGTGGTGACGGCGTGCTCGAGCGCCTGCTGCGGCGCACGTACCCGCCGCGCGCCCGGCAGCTCGGCGAGCGCGCGCAGCGCGAACGGGGGCGCGAGCAGCTGGACCTGGCCGCCACCGACGACCTCGACGCGCACCCCGGGCACGGCGCGCGCGCGGCGCGCGAGGGCTTGTCCGTCGACGCCGTCGAGCACCACGCGAACCGGTGCTGCGCCGTCCAGGCCGCGCAGCGCCGGATCGAGCCGCGCGTCGGAGCCCGACGGGGAGGGCGGCGCGCCGAGCGCGGCGCACAGCGCGAGGAGGAGTGGCGTCATCGGTTCACAGCATGACCGCGCCCGACGCGGGTGGCAATCGCGCCGCGCTACTGCGCGTTGGTGGGCTGCGGCGCCTGGTCGTACTCCATCGACTGGCGACCGCGCGCGATCTCGAACCCGACCTGCACGCGCACCGTGCCGCCGGCCCAGGATCCCGCGCCGGGGAGCTCGGTGACCATCCCGAGCGCGCGCAGATCGTCGCCGAATGCGGCGAGCGCGCTGCTCGGCACCTCGACGAGGTAGGCGGTGCCCGTGGTGGTCGCACCCTTGCCGAGCGGGCGCCCTTGCGCGTCGAGCACCTGACCGCGGTACTTCGCCGCGATGCGCTGGAGCTTGAGCAGCGCGTCTTCGTCGTAGGTGAGGATGTTGTAGGCGTACACGCCGGGCGCAGCGGGCGTCGGGGCCTGCACCTGCGGGGTGCCGGCGCCGTAGCCTCCGCTCGTGCTCGCGGCGGTGCCGCGCGCGCCGTCGAGATCCGCGATCGCCTCGTCGGGCGCAGCTTCCTTGGACGCGACGGCGGCGACCTTCTCGTCGAGCGGGGCCGCGCGCGATGACGTCGCCGTCGGAGGGGGCGGCGGAGACGCCGCGTCGGCCACCGCGTCGGGCTCGGCGCTCGGGTCCGGCGTCGCCCCCACCTCGCCCTGCGCGAGCTTCGCCGCGCCGGGTGCGGCGCGGAGCTCCTCGCCGCGCACGAACCCGTAGGGATCGCCCTTCAGGTCCTTCGCGTGATCGCCCGAGCTCTGCAGGCCGAACGGCAGCGCGACGATGAGCACCAGCGCCGCGACCAGCGCCACCGCGAGGCCTTCGACGGGCACGCCGAACGGGCGCTTGAGCCAGCGCCACCAGCTTCCCGGCATCGGCTCGGCCGCGACGGCGTCGAGCACGCTTCGTTGGAACCCGTCGGGCGCGTGCACCGGCCCGTGCGTGCGCAGGAAGGACACCGCCGACTCGATGCGCGCCAGCTCCGCGCGCAGCGCGGGGTCGCGCTGCAGCTCGGCCTCGAGCTCGGAGAGCTCGGCCTCGGTGAGCTCGCCGTCCAGGTAGGCGGAGAGCTGCTCGTCGGCGTTCGGGCGGGTCAAGAGACGACATCCTCCATCACGACGCGGTGCGACAACAGCTGCGCGAGCGCCGCGCGTGCGCGGTGCAGCCTGCTCTTCACGGTACCTCGGGGCACGTCCATGATCTCGCTGATCTCCTCGTAGGAAAGGTCCTCGAGATCTCGCAACACGATGATCTGACGCTGTTGGTCGTCGAGCAGTTCCAACGCTTCGCGGACGAGCACCTCGGCCTCGGAGCGGTGGAGCCCCGCGTCGGGCGCAGGCTCGTCGCCCGCGAGCTGGCGACCGGGCCCGTCGTCGTCGTCGTCGCGCTTGCCGTCGAGCGGCTCGTGACGGTCGAGCTTGCGGCGCTTCTGGTAGAGGCGCCGGTTCTTGCAGTGGTTGATGACGACCCGGTAGATCCACGTCGAGAGCTTCGCGTCGCCGCGGAAGCCGCCCAGCGCGCGGAACAGCGCGATGAACACATCTTGGGCCAC
The DNA here is from genome assembly GCA_964419905.1 of uncultured Enterobacteriaceae bacterium. Classification (GTDB taxonomy): domain Bacteria; phylum Myxococcota_A; class UBA796; order UBA796; genus JAFDJI01. Next base: position 2,915 of record CAYQSE010000291.1, on the reverse strand, counting down.
CTCGTGCGCGATCTGCTCGTCACCCATCCAGCGGAGGGAGATCCCGTAGACGCGGTGTTGGTAGCGGCGCACGATCTCGGCATAGGCCTGCCTGTCTCCGTCCTTGAACCGCCGCACCAGCTCGGTGTCGGACGGCCCGATCGCCATCGCGAAGAAGAGCGGGAGCCACATGCTAGCTCCCCGCCCCTGGGACCCCGGCGACGCCGGACGGTTCCCAACGTGTCGCGCAGGCGATCGGCACGCCGTGGCTCACTCGTCTTCGACCCGGGACATGCGGATCTTTCGGCCGGTGCGCACGCTGTCGAGCACCTCGGGCAGCAGCACGCGGCTCTGCGGGAAGATCGCCTTCTTCACCTTCGCGCCGCGGAACGTCGCGCCGTCGAGGTTCGCGAAGTCGAAGTCGGTCTCCTCGAGGATCGCGCCGTCGAAGACCGCGTCCTTGCACTCGGCGCTCCACAGGCTCGCGGCCTCGAGGTTCGCCGCGCGGAACGTGGCGCGCGACAGGTTGGTCTCGGCGAGCTTGGTGCGGGCGAGGTTCGCGCCGTCGAAGTTCACGCCGGACAGGTCGATGCCGCGCATGTCCATGTCGGCCAGCGGCTGCCGGCGGGCGAGGAGGTCGAGCACCTGCTTCTTGGTCAAGGAACGGGGTGAGCCCATGGGTCGTCCTTTTGCTCTGCGGGGCGACTCGTTGACGCCTGTTGCTCCAGCCGTGCGACGACGAGGTCGGCGAGGCGGGTCCCCGAGAGCCGATCGGCGTGTACGGTGCCGCCGGGGTTCAGGGCATTGATCTCGGTGATCACGCCGCCGATGACATCGAGGCCCGCAAAGCGGACCCCGGTGGCCAACAGCAGGGGCGACAGGCGGGTGGCGAGGTTCCTCTCTGAGTCAGTGATCTCGGCGGGAGCGGCGACGCCGCCACGCTTCAGGTTGTGCCGGAAGTCCCCCGGCGCGCGGCGCCTCAGGTACCCTCCTATGATGTCGCCGTCCAACCACAGCAGACGCTTCTCTCCGTCGTCCGCCGCCCGCAGGTAGCCCTGCAGGACGACGTAGCCGTCGCCGACCGAGCGCGCCTCCTCGAACGCCCGCATCAGGCCGTCGCGATCGCCGCGTTTCACGTGGAACACGCACCGACCGCCGCTGCCCCGCGCCGGCTTCACCACCACCCCATCCGGCTCCTGCGCGTGAAAGACGGCCACGGCGCCGGCGCTCCGCGTGACCAGCGTCTGCGGCGACGGGATCTGCGGGTGCGCCGCGAGCCACGCCTTGCTCGACACGCGCTGCGCGCCGTCGGGATCGTTGACCACCCGCACGCCGCGCTCCTTCGCGAGCAGCGCGAACGTGTGCACCGCGGGCTCGAGCGGGGTCATGCGCAGCAGCAGCAGATCGAGGCGCTCCACATCGACGGTGCGCCGGCCCGCGTCGCGCCGCGCGAGCGCCCGTCCGAGGCGCTCGGGCGTGTCGAGCGGTTGGTCGAACACGTGCGCGCGTGCGACGAGGCGGCCCGTGCGGTCCAGCTCGAAGTCGGTGTGCTCGATGAACCGCACGAGGTGCCCGCGCGCGAGCGCCGCCCACGCGAGGTGCACCGTCGTCCACGTGGCGTCCATCAGGGCGGCGCGATGGATCGCGATGCCGATGCGCATGGGGCCTCCGTGGCGAGCGAGGGGCTCCCTCGCGGCGCTTCCCCTGCTAACGTGGGGGACCTCGGAGGGTGGACTCGATGGCTGTCGCATGCACCGTGCTCGGTTCCGGATCGTGGGGGACGGCGCTCGCCGCGCAGCTCGCGCGGCTCGGGCACGACGTCGTGCTGTGGGGCAACGACGCCGCGGTGGCCGACACGATCAACGGGGAGCACCGCAACCCGCGCTACCTCCGTGAGGTGGTGCTGCCCCCGAACCTTCGCGCGAGCCTCGATCTGGGCGAGAGCGTGTCGCGCGCGCGGCTGCTCGTGCCCGCGGTGCCCAGCCACGCGCTGCGCGAGGTGATGAAGGCGTGTTCGGATGCGGTGGCCGCCGACGTGGTGGTGTGCTCGGCGACCAAGGGCATCGAGGAGCGCACGCTGGACACGGTCGCCGAGGTGCTCCGGCACACGCTGCCCGAGCGAACGCACGACGCGATCACCATCCTGTCCGGGCCGTCGTTCGCGCTCGAGGTCGCTCGCGGGCTGCCCACCGCGGTGGCGATCGCCGGGCCCGAGCCGGCGGCGCACTTCGCCGCGGACGCGTTCCACGGCGACGCGTTCCGCTGCTACACGACCGAAGACCTCGTGGGCGTGTGCATCGGCGGCTCGCTGAAGAACGTGATGGCGATCGCGTGCGGGGTCAGCGACGGCATCGGCCTCGGACTGAACGCGCGGTCGGCGATCATCACCCGTGGGCTCGCCGAGGTGACCCGGCTCGCCGTCGCGATGGGCGCCGATCCGCTGACGATGATGGGGCTCGCCGGGATGGGCGATCTGGTGCTCACGTGCACCGGCGATCTGTCGCGCAACCGGCGCGTGGGGTTGGCGCTAGGTCGCGGGCAGAAGCTCTCGCAGATCCTCGAGGACCTCGGCGAGGTGGCCGAGGGCGTGATCACCGCCCGCTCGGGCCGGGACCTCGGGATCCGGGTCGGCGTGGAGCTGCCGATCACGCAGCAGGTCTACGAGCTGCTCTACGAGGACAAGCCCGCGGCGATCGCGCTGATGCACCTCTTGCAGCGGCAGAGGAAGAACGAGCGCGACTGAAGCCGCTTCGAGCGTCGCGGGCTCGGCGCGGGAACGGCCGGCCGGGACGGCCGGCCCACGTCCGTTCTTGGAGGTGGCGTGGGTGTCTGCCGAGGGAGCGGCCGGCCGGGCCCGCCGGCCCACGTAATTTTGGGCAAAGTGACAGCCCGGTGTTGGTGGGGCGGCCGTCCCGGCCGACCGTGCCCCGCGCCGC
>CAYQSE010000290.1:0-6347 GCA_964419905.1 uncultured Enterobacteriaceae bacterium | reverse complement strand
CCAAGATGTGTAGGATCGACAGGCGGGACGCCCGCCCCACATGATCTCGGGCCGCCGCCGAGATGTGATCAATCGACAGCCGGGACGGCCGGCCGATCCGCTACGCCTCGTCCACGTCCGCGAGCGCATTGGCGATCTGCTGGAGCTGATCGAAAGAGAGGCTGACCGTGCCGCTGCACTTCGGACAGCGGCCACCGACGAGCCACCCGACCTGGGTGTTCGTGTCGTCCTCGGGCTCGCGCGCGTCCATCTCCGTGTAGTCGAAGCTGGCGCCACAGGTCGGACAGGTCACGGTCTCCATGCATCCCTCGGTCGTTGGCACAGCATCGGCCAACGCCGACCGCGAGGCAAGCCCTACCGCACCTCGACCTCGGGGATCCGGCTGATCCGGTCGCCGACGACCACGCCATTCGCGGCGAACCACCCCTTGTTCATCTCGAGCGCGTACTTCGCGGGGTACAGGCTCGGCGTCGACGACGTGTCGAAGGGCTTCATCGTCGCGATGCGCACGATGCCCCCGTCCTTGTCGGCGAACGCGATGTCGAGCGGGATCTGGGTGTTCTTCATCCAGAACGCGCGCGGGGCCTCGTCCGGGTAGATGAACAGCATCCCCCGATCCGCGGGCAGGCTCTCGCGGTTCATCAACCCACGGGCGCGCAGCTCGGGCGTCGCGGCGATCTCGGCCTTGATCGGCTTGGCGCCGACCTCGATCGTCGCCTTCGGGAACGCCCCGCCGCACGCAGCGAGAGCGAGGGCCACCAGGGCAAAGCGTGCGCTCACAACAGCCTCCCTTGTTCGTCGTCGGACGGCAGCCCGAGGTGTGCGCGCCCGCGCGGCGTCACGATGCGACCACGCGGCGTCCGCTGCAGGAACCCCTGCTGGATCAAGAACGGCTCGTAGGTCTCCTCGATCGTGTCCGACGACTCGCCGACCGCCGCGGCCAGCGTGTCGAGGCCGACAGGCCCCCCCGAGAACTTCAGCGCGATCGTCTCGAGGATGCGGCGATCGAGCTTGTCGAGCCCGTGCGCGTCCACCTCGAGGCGCGCCAGCGCGCTGCCGGTGATCGCCGCGTCGATCGTGCCGTCGCCCTCGACCTGAGCGAAGTCCCGCACGCGACGGAGCAGTCGGTTCGCGATGCGTGGCGTGCCGCGCGCGCGGCGCGCGAGCTCACGCCGCCCCTCGGGCGTGAGCACCACCCCGAGGCGCTCCGCCGAGCGCTCGAGCACCCGCTCCAGCTGCTCGGGCGTGTAGAAGTCGAAGGTGCAGTGGATGCCGAACCGGGCGCGCAGCGGTGCGGTGAGCATCCCGCTGCGCGTGGTGGCACCCACGAGCGTGAACCGCGGCAGCGGCAGCTTCACCGACTGCGCGCCCGGGCCCGAGCCGATCACCACGTCGATCTCGAAGTCCTCCATCGCCGGGTAGAGCACCTCCTCGACCGCGCGGCTCAGGCGGTGGATCTCGTCGATGAACAGCACGTCGTTCTCGCCGAGGTTCGTGAGGATCGCCGCGAGATCGCCGCCCCGCTCGATCGCGGGCCCGGACGCGGTGCGCAGCTCCACCTTGAGCTCTTCGGCGAGCACGAACGCGAGCGAGGTCTTCCCGAGGCCCGGTGGCCCCGCGAGCAGCGTGTGGTCGAGCGACTCGCCGCGCTCGAGCGCCGCGCGGATGTACACGCGCAGGTTGTCGACGATGCGGGACTGCCCGATGAACTCGCCCAGGTTGCGCGGCCGCAGCGCCGGATCGGCCCGCTCGAGCTCGGTGGGGTCGACGATCCGGCTCATGGTTCAGCTCGCATAGAGGATCTTCAGCGCCGCGCGCAGGCGCTCGGCGATCGGCGCCTCGGGATCTACCCCCGCGTCGGCCAGCGCGTCGACCGCGCGCGCGATCTCGGCCTTGGTGTAGCCCAGTCGCTCCAGCGCCAGGGGGAGTGTGTCTTGCGGATCCGGGGCCCGCTTGCGTCCGGGCGCCAGCGCCGCGCTCGGCGCCGCCGAGATCTTTCCCTTCAGCTCCAGCGCGAGGCGCTGCGCCAGCTTCTTGCCGACGCCCGGCACCCGCGACAGCGCCAGCACGTCGCCCGCCTCGACCGCGCGCACCAGATCGCCCACCGGCAAGGCGTCGAGCGTCGCGAGCGCGACCTTCGGCCCGACCCCGCTCACCGTGAGCAGCGCGCCGAACGCCTGCCGATCCGCCGTCGACGCGAAGCCGTACAGCGTGATCGCGTCCTCGCGCACCTGCGTGGTCACCCACACCTCGACCTGCGCCTCACCCGCGTGAAACCACGCGTCCAGCGCGCGCTGCGTCGCGTGCACCTCGTACCCGACGCCCGCCACGTCGATCACGCACCGCGCCGACTCCCGATGCAGCGGACGCCCGTACAGCCTCGCGATCACTCGTCCTCCGCGGTTCGCTGCCAGCACGACACCCGAGGGGTCGCCCCGGCCAGGGCGCGCCAGGGCGCGGCCCACCGAGCCGCTCGAGTGTATCGCGAGCGCGCTTGGAGCGGGGCCAAGCTTCGTCGCGCGCCCCGGAGCGACCGGCCAGGTCATGATCCGACCAAACTCATCAACCGATTGGATAATCTGCCTCGGACGCGAACTATACAGAAAGTCTGAAAATATCCTGGTTTCGCCGAAAATCGCTGTGCTATCAGTGCCGCGACCGAATCACCCGATCGGTCAAATAACCGAAATCCAGCAAGGGGAATCCATCCATGAAGACCGCATCTTTTCTGACCCTCGTCGCCGCCTTCGCGTTCGCACCGACTGACGCCTTCGCGACGTCGATCTACTGCTACGGCGGCACCGGGGCAGGCACCTACGCCGACTGTCACATCTCCGATACGGCGTGCTCCTCCTACATGGGCATCACGAGCGACTGAACCGGTAACGGCACCGTGGGCGGCTCGTGCTGCCTGGAGTTCGTGTTCGACGGCGGCGACAACACCGGCGTCGGCTACACCATCGCAGAGCTCGCGTTCTTCGCGGTGTTCGAGAACCAGAAGGACATCCTGGGTCTCTACGAGATGTCCAAGCTCACCGACGGTCGCATCGGCAAGGTGGAGGACTCGATCAAGAGCTACGACCGGACCATCGCCGAGCTCGCCGCGTTCAAGACCGAGTACGCCGCCATCATCGAGGCCCAGCGCAAGACGATCAGCGAGCTCTACGCCATCGCGAAGGCGCAGGGCGAGCAGATCGACGCGATCGGAGACACCGTCGGCGCGATCGCGGAGCTTCCTGGCATGGTCCAGCGCCTGGACCAGGAGCAGAAGGTGACCAAGGGCAAGGTCGACGAGGTCGTCGAGATCATCGGCGCCCAGTAGCTGCGACGCGCGGCCCCGGGACCTCGCGTCCCGGGGCCGTCAGCGGGTCATCCCGAGCGCAGCGGTCTTGGCATGAGCGCAGTGGGTGATCGCGATGGCGAGGGCGTCGGTGACGTCCGCGGGGCCCGGCACCTCGACGCCGAGCAGCATCGTGACCATGCGCGCGACCGCCGCCTTGTCGCCACGCCCGGTCGCCCCGATGGTCTGCTTGACCACCATCGGGTTGTACGGGTGGGCCGTGTGGTGGCAGCGCTCGATCGCGAGCAGCGCCACGCCGCGCGCTTGACCGAGCACGAGCGCGCTCTGGGCGTTCTTGTGGTGGAAGATCGCCTCGATGGCGACGGCATCGGGCTGGTGCGTCGTGATCGCCGCGACCAGGCCGTCGTGGATCGCCGCGAGCCGCGCACCCATCGGCGTGTCGGGCGAGGTGCGGATACAGCCGGAGGCGACGTAGCGGACGCGCCCCCGGACGCGCTCGACGACGCCGAAGCCGGTGACCGTCGACCCGGGATCGATGCCGAGCACGCGCATGGAGAGAGGCGGGGGAAGCAGGTGGGATCGGAGCGGGGGCGCTTCAGTCTACCCCATCGCGGTCAGGCTCGCGGCAAGGCGCTGCTCGCGATCGAACCGCCTCAGGGCTCGCTCGGCCACTTCTTGCGCAGCGACACCGCAGGCCGCCATAACGCCCCGTCCCGACGCTCGATCACGAACCCCTGGCCGCCCTCGACCACCCGACACGAGGGCGTCGCCGCCTGATCCGCCGGGCCCGAGGGCGCCGCGTCGCCCGCCGGGCGCCAGGTCACGCCGCCGTCGTCGGTCCGGTAGGGCTCTGGGAGCACGCCGGCACACTGCCGCTCGGCGTCGAGCCACCCCGACTCGCCCGAGAACGTGAGCGTGTTTGCCACCAGCGACTCGCTCGTGAGCACCTCCCGCCACGTCGCGCCCGCGTCGTCGGAGCGCCACAGCGCGAACGGCAGGTCGCACGAGTGCTCGTCGCCGCGGGTGGTGATCGCGACGAAGCATCGCGTGTCGGTGGGCGTCGCGAGCGTGACCGCCACCACCCCCTCGACCGAGCGCACCGTGTCGGGCGCGGACTGCGGCGGCGCGCCCGAGCACGCGGCGAGCGCGAGCAGACCGAGCGCCGCGCTCAGGGCGAGCCCCTGTGCGCACCTGGCGCGAGCTGCGACGCCTGGCTGTTGAGCAGCGGGAAGGTCGCCTCGTCGTCGAGGTTGGTGAACGTGAACCCTTCGTTGATCAGCGCGTCGAGGATCTGCGGGAGCACGTCGGCGGTGTACGCCCGGTTGTCGTGGAAGAGCAGGATGCCACCTTCGTAGCGATCGGCCTCGGCGAGCACGTTGCTGACGAGGTTGTCGCGGTGTCGCGGCGCGACGAGGTCGCACGAACCCACGGGACCGCGATCGTTGTAGCACCAGTCATTGCTGTCGCCGTGCCACCCGACGACCGCGTAGCCCTGCCCCTCCGCCGCGCCGATGCTCTCCTGGCTGGCGTTGCCGCCCGGGAACCGGAAGAACCTGGGATCGCTCGGATCCGTCACCTCGTCGATCCGGTCGTGGGTAGCCGCGATGGACGGGCCCGCGCGCTCCGGGTTTCGCCCGAGGTTCTCGTGCCGCTCGCTGTGGTTCGCGACGATGTGCCCCTCGTCACGCATCCGGCGCAGGAGCGCCTCGGCCTCCTCGCCGTCGATCTCCTCGCCGTGGACGAAGAACGTGGCCTCAATCCCATATTTCTTCAGGATGTCGAGCACGAGCGGCGTGGACGCGATGTCGGGGCCGTCGTCGAAGGTGAGCGCGACGCGACGCGCGAACGGACCCTGATCGGGCGGACGAATGCCGTGGTCGGCGAAGTTCCCGTCGGCGCCGCGGGTCGCGAGCGCCTCGGCCATCGCGGCGTTCCCCATCCCGCCGCTCGGATCCCACAGGAGCCCCTCCTGATCCGGCTCGCTCTGCAGGCACGCCGCCTCGGAGACGTAGGGCGTGATCGACTGATGGCAGCGCGACGGCATGGGCACGGTTGTACCTGCCCTCACCCGCCGGCGCCACGACAATGGTGCGTGCTGGAGGCGCTGCCCCAACCCGGGTAGGCTCGTGGCGTGCGCTGCGTCCACTGCCACGCGGAGCTCCCGAAGCCCCGCGATCGATGCACCGGCTGCGGGGAGGACCCGCGGCTCGAGGGGCGGTACGCGCTGGACGCGGTGATCGGCCAGGGCGCCATCGCCACGCTGTACCGGGGCCGCGATCTGCGAAGCGGCGCCGCGGTGGCGATCAAGGAGCGTCACCCGCGCGGCGTGATCGACGCGCAGGGCGAGGCGCTGTTCGCGCGCGAGGTCCGGGTCCTGCGCCAGCTGAGCCACCCGCAGATCCCCGACTACGTCGACGCGTTCGCGTCGGGCGTCGGGCGGGCGCGGCGCCACTACCTCGTGCAGGAGCTCGTGGTCGGGCGCTCGCTCGCCGACGAGCTCGCCGACCGTCGCCACACCGAGGCCGAGGCCCTCGCGATCGCGAGAGAGCTCGCAGGGATCCTCTCCTACCTCCACGGGCTGTCGCCGCCGGTCGTGCACCGGGATCTGAAGCCGGGCAACGTGATGCGCCGAAGCGACGGCGCGCTGGTCCTCGTCGACTTCGGCGCGGTGCGCGACACGCTGCCCGGCACGTTCGGCGGCGCGACCGTGGCCGGCACCTTCGGGTTCATGGCGCCCGAGCAGTTCATGGGGGACGCGACCCCGGCGTCCGACATCTACGCCCTCGGCGCCCTGATCGTCGCCCTGCTCTCCCGCAAGGACCCCGCGACGCTACACGATCGCAGCCGCGCCTTCCGGTGGCGCGACGCCGTGTCCCTCACCGACGACGCGGAGCGCCTGCTCGCGGTGATGCTCGACGAGGACCCAGCGGAGCGTCCGACTGCGGACGAGGTCGTCGCGCGGATCGACGCGCTGCGCGACCCGCCCGCGAGCCGTCCGACGGTGTCGCGCCGGGCGCGGAGGCCCGCGGACGTCCCGTCGGCGCCC
>CAYQSE010000289.1:0-6448 GCA_964419905.1 uncultured Enterobacteriaceae bacterium | reverse complement strand
GCCCGCGCCACCTCGGCCGCCGCCGGCCCGCGCCCGGAGAGCGCGAGGCGCCGCGCCGCGACGTCGAGCAACAGCAGCAGCCCCGCCAACGCGACCAGCCACGGCCACAACGGGTGCGCGACCGCGCGGGCCTCGGCGGGGCGGCGGAACGCTTGCGCCGGATCGGCCAGCGCGCCCCCGCCGCCGAGCCGCCCAAGCTCGTCGAGCAGCCCCTCGCCGCCGCCGCGCGGGCGAAACTCCGGCGAGTAGGGCTGCACCGCCTCGGCGACCGCCTGGGCCACCACGTCTTCTCCTGCGCGCAGCGCGACGCCGGCCAGCCACGAGCCGTCCTGGTCTGCGGACGTCGCGGCCTGGTAGCGACCCGGCGCGATCTGCCGCATCGCGAGCGAGCGCACCGTCAGATCAGGCGCCACCACCCGCACCTCGCCGTCGAGGAAGTTGCGGAACCCCCCGTCGGGATCGAACACGTCCGCGGTGACCACCAGCGCGCCGTCGCGGATCTCGGCGTTCACGTCCAGGCTCCCGTCGAGCTCGCCGCCGATCGCCCACCGCGCGACCTGGCTCCAGAACCGGGTGTAGCTGTCGGTGCCGACCCATCGGCGCGACCAGCGCGCCTTGCTGTCCGAGGTGTAGGCCACCGAGCGACCGAGGCCGTAGCGCCAGTGCACCAGCACCGGCATCGGGTCCTCCTCCTCGGTGGTCCACGCGACCACCGCTCGGGCCTTCGGCTCCACCGCGACGTAGCCATCGAGCACGGGCACGTCGGACGGCGCGATCCCCTTGAGCAGCTCGGACGGCATCCCGCGCCTGACCCGGAACGGCTCCTCGACGAGGAACGAGCGCGAGGCGAGCAGCGTCTCTCGCGAGAAGATCGCGGGGATCGCCTGGATGTCGGTCACCAGGTAGTAGTTGCCCCCGCCCCAGTCCGCGAACTCCTTCATCGTCGCGCGATCGGCGTCCGTGCCGATCGCCACCGTGGTCAGCGTGATCTCGGCGGCGCGGGCGCGCCCGATCACCCCCTTGAAGTCGCCGGGCGCGGTCATCCCGTCCGAGAGCAGGATCAGGTGCTTGAGCGCGGCGTCCGTCGCCTGCAGGCCACGCACCGCGCGATCGAGCGCCGGGTAGATGTCGGTGCCGCCGCCGACCCGAATCGACGCGATCGTCGCGATCACCTCGTCGCGCTCGGTCATGGGCGTGAGCGGCACGATCCAGGTCGCGGCGCTGTCGAAGCCGATCACGCCCAGCAGGTCGCGATCCGAGAGCAGCTCCGCGCTCTGGATCCCCGCCTCTTGGGCCATCGCGAGCTTCGAACCCGCGCCGCTGCCCATCGAGCAGCTCTTGTCCATCGCGATGACCATCCCGAGCTTCGGGAAGCGCGTCTTGTCCTCGATGTCCATCCGGACCGGCAGCGCCTCCTCGATCGGCGAGCGGTGGTAGCCACCGAGCCCGAACGAGCGGTCTCCGCCGATCATCACCAGCCCGCGCCCCATGTCGCGGACATAGCTCTGCAGCCCCTCCTGCTGGCGCCGGCTGAGCTGGTAGGCGGGCACGTCCGAGAGGATCACCGCCGCGTACCCGCGAAGCTCCGCCACGCCCGCCGGGATCGCGTCGGGGCTCACGACGTCCACCGCGAGGCCCTGGGCGGCGAGCGCGCCTGCGAGGTGGCGCGCCTGATCGGGGTAGCCCTCGGCGTAGAGGACGCGCGGGCGCCCGGCGATCTGCACCGTGGCGACGCCCTCGTTGTTCTGCGGCATCGTGTCCGCGCCCGGCGTGGTCGGGTGCAGCGTCGCCCGGTAGCGGTACAGCCCGGGCTCGGCCGCGTCCTGGCGGAAGGTGAACACCTGCGCGCGGCCCGGGGTCAGCGTGATCGGCACCTCGCCGAGGTAGGCGTCGTTGCGGTACAGGCGCAGCCCGCCCTCGGCGGGCAGGTCGGAGCGCGCGACGACGCGCACCTCGTAGGCGGCACCCTCGGCGACCCGCGGCGGCGCGAGCACGTCCTCGACCCAGATCTCGGGCCCACGCGCGCGGTTCAGCGGCACGACCGCGACCTCGAGATCGTCACCCGCGGTCAGCAGTACCTGCGACGCCGCGTCGCCGCGGGTCTGCTCGCCGTCCGAGAGCACCACGATCCGCCGCGCGCGATCGGCGGGCAGCAGCGCGGTGGCGAGGCGCAGCCCGGCGGCGATGTCGGTCTGGTGCGCCGACGGGACGGTCTCGAGCCCGTCGAGGCGGAGATCCCCCGAGAGCTGCGCCTCGACGAGCGCATCCCCGCCGAAGGTGACGACGGCCGCCACGTCGTCGGGCCCCGCGCTGCCGAGCGCCGCCTGTACGAACGTGAGCGCCTCGCGGCGGCCCTCCGAGCCGACCGACGCCGAGCGGTCGACGACGAACACGACGCCCAGCGCGTCCACCGGCTCGTTGCGGCTCAGCCCGGCGAGCGCGAGCACGAGCGCGAGCACGCCGAGCACGCGCAGCGCGGTCGCGAACACCATGCGGCCGCGCGGGACGCGCCTGCGGGACACGAATGGGAGCGCGAGCACGGGCACCAGCGCGAGCAGCCACCACAGCAGATCCGGACGCGCGATGCCGAAGCTCATGCGACGCGCCTCCGGTGGTAGGCCGCCCACTCGACCAGCAGCAGCAGCAGGCCGAGCACGACCGCCCATCGCCACAGCTCACGGCGACCGACCAGCGCGGCCTCGCTGACCGCGACGGGCTGATCCGCGAGGTCGAGGCGCGGGCGCGGGCCGATCGCCGACTCGCGCGGCGAGAGCAGGTTCGCGGTGAACGCGGCGCGCACCCCGCCGCCGCGCACCGCGTACGCGCCGACCCGCGACGTGTCGCGCACGCGGAGCATCCCGTCGACCACCACCGCGTCCACGCCCGCACCGTCGGGGCCGCTCACCTGCACCGCGGCCGGATCCGTGCCGGCGGGCAGGCGCCACACCCACGGCGCGCCGGTCTGGACGCTCAGCGCGCCCTCGGCGCCCGCGACCCCCTCGGACAGCCAGCCCACCGCGTTGAGCAGCGTGACCGGCCACGCGACCCGCAGCGGCAGGTCGGTCTCGAGCGGATCGAACGCGAGCTGGAGCACCCGACCGCCACCGATCTCGCCGGCGAGCACCAGCGGACCGGCGTCCGACTCGACGATCGGCAGCAGGCCGCCCGTCGCGGTCACCGCCCGCGCGCGGGCCACGATCACGTCGTCCCACGACACGAAGCGCGCGACCGGGTGGGTGCGGAGCCAGCCGAGCACCCGCGGCCCGCGCACCACGTCGCCGAACCGCGCCGGGGACCCGTCGAGCGGCGCCAGCACCCCGTAGCGGCGCCCGCTCAGGCCCTCGGGCACCGCGCCCGACGCGAACAGCGTGACGTCCACCTCGTCGAGCAGCGCCGAATCGAACGCCTCGGGCGCGATCCGCGTCAGGCGCACGCGCGGATCGGCCGCGAGCGCGCGCGCGGTCAGCCCGTCTCCGCCGACGAGCAGCACGCGCCGCAGTGACAGCCGGCTGACGACGAGCCACGCCTGATCGTCGGCGGGCAGCAGGTCGCCGGGCGCGTCCACGCGCACGCGCAGCAGCCCCGACACCTCCGAGGGCAGGTCGAACACGAGCGGCAGCGGCGCGTCGGGCGCGAGCGTCGCGGTGCGCAGCGCGACCAGCGCGTCGTCGACGTAGACCTCGACCGCCGCGTCCAGCACGTCCGCCCCGTACGCCTGTACCGTCACGAACAGCTGGCGCTCGAGATCGGACGACGGCGACCGGCGCAGGTCGACCGCGAGGATGGCCGCGTTCGTCGCGGCGCGACCCACCGGGAGGAAGTGGACGGTGGCGCCGCCGACGGCCAGATCCGACAGGTCGCCGCCGCCGCCGTCCGAGAGCACGGCCACCTCGACGCCCGGCCGCGTGCGCGCCATCGACAGCGCGAGCTGGAGGCCCTCGCGCAGGCTGCCCTCGGCCTCGGTCACCACGACGCGATCGAGGGCCGCGCCCAGCTTGCCGCGGTCGCCGGTGAACGGCACCCGCACCTCGGTGCTCCGCCCGGCGACCACGAGCATCGCCTCATCCCCGGCCCCCATCCGGTCGAGCAGCCCCCGCGCCTGCTCGCGCGCCGCGTCGAGCCGCGTCGGGCGGACATCGGAAGCACCCATCGACGCCGAGGTGTCGAGCACGATCACCAGCGAGCGCCCGACGGGCGCGTCGGTCTCGAGGAACGGCCGCGCGAGCGCGAGCGCGAGCAGCGCCAGCGCGAGGAGCTGGAGCCACAGCAAAAGGTTGCGCCGGAACCGCTGGAACGGCGTGGCGAGCCGCTCCGACTGCTGGAACGACTGCCACAGCAGCACGGAGGGCACGCGCACCCGCCGCCGCCGCAGCTTGAGGAAGTACAGCGCCACCAGGGGCACGGCGAGCGCGCCGAGCAGCAGGCCCAGCGGTGCGGCGAGGCTCAACCGAGCACCCCGTCGCGGCGCAGGTCGCGCAGCAGCAGTTCCTCGAGCGGCAGCGTCGTCGGGACGCGCGTGTAGCCGACGCCGAGGCGCCTGCAGGTCTGCTCGAGCTCGTCGACCCAGGCGTGCACCGTCGCCTCGTACCGATCGAGCAGGTCGGCGTCCGCGGTGACCGCCACCTCCTCGCCCGTCTCGGAATCGATCAGCAGCACGTCGCCATCGAGGTCGGGCCGCAGATCGAGCGGCGAGAGCAGGTGGAACACGTGCACCTCGCGGCTGCGCGCGAGCAGGCGACGCAGCGGCCGCTCGGGCTCCTCGGGGTAGAGGAGATCGCTGAACAGCAGCGCGACGCCGGAGCCGCGCTGGCGCGGGTAGGTCTCGAGCGCCTGCTCGAACGCGGTGCCGCCGCCGGGCTGCACCGCCTCGATCGACGAGAACACCGCGCGGGTCGCCGCCCGCCCGCGCCGGGGCGGCGCGTAGTGCGCGAGCGCGTCCGAGAGCCCGGCCACCGCGACCCGATCGGCCCGCCCGAGCGCGACGAAGCCGATCGCGGCGGCGAGCCGACGCGCGTAGTCCAGCTTCTCGCCCTGCATCGACGCCGAGCAGTCGATGAGCAACTGGACGACGCGATCCTCCTCCTCCTCGAACAGCTTGATCCACAGGCTGTCGAGGCGACCGTAGAGGTGCCAGTCGAGGAAGCGGAGGTCGTCGCCCGGCACGTAGGGACGGTGGTCGGCGAACTCCTGGCTGCGGCCACGGCGGATGGACCGCTGCTCGCCAGCGCGCGCACCGGCGACGCGCCGGCGGCTGCCCAGCGTGAGCCGCTCGAGGCGGGCGAGGAGATCGGCGGGGAGCAGGGCCACGGCGCTCAGGCGGTCGCGCCGAGCTCGCGGGCCACGCGGCCCTCGACCTCCGGCACCTCGTCGAGCAGGCGACCGACGAGCGCGTCCGCGCCCAGGCCCTCGGCGTCCGCCTCGAAGCTCGGGCCCATGCGGTGGCGTAGCGCCGGCAGCGCGACGGCGCGCACGTCGCCGATCGCGGCGTGCGTGCGGCCGTGGAACAGCGCGTAGGCGCGCGCGCCGAGGATCAGCGTCTGCGCGCCGCGCGGCGACGCGCCGTAGCGGAGGTGCGTGCGCGCGAGCGGCAGCGCGTGGCGGCTCTCGGTCTGGGTCGCGAGCACCAGGCGCATCGCGTAGCGCATGACCTCGGGCGCCACCGCGACCTCGCGCACGATGTGGCGCAGCCGGGTGAGCTCCTGCGGGGTGAGCACCGCCTGCACCTCGGGCCGCTGGTTGCCCGTCGTGCGCGCCATCACCTCCACCAGGTCGTCGAGCGTCGGGAACGGCACCTGCACCTTGAAGAAGAAGCGATCGAGCTGGGCCTCGGGCAGCGGGTAGGTGCCCTCCATCTCGAGCGGGTTCTGCGTGGCCATCACCAGGAAGGGATCTTCGAGGCGGTAGGTCTGAGTGCCGCTGGTGACCGTCTTCTCCTGCATGGCTTCGAGCAGCGCCGACTGCGTCCGCGGGGTGGCGCGGTTGATCTCGTCGGCCAGCACGAGGTGCGCGAAGATCGGCCCTGGATCGAAGCGCAGCGACTTCAAGCCGGACTCGTCGCTCTGCATGAGCATCGAGCCCAGGATGTCGCCCGGCATCAGGTCCGGCGTGAACTGGATGCGCGAGTACTTGAGGTGCATCGTCTCGCCGAGCGTGCGCAGCAGGGTGGTTTTGCCGAGCCCCGGCACGCCTTCGAGCAGCACGTGGCCGCCCGCGACGAGCGCGATCAACGCGCCTTCGACAACATTCTCATGGCCGACGATGACTTTTCCGATCTCGTCGCGAACGGCCCTGAGCTCTGCGGTAACGGATTCTAAAGAAGTCGCGGTGGTCGCCATTAATCCTGATCTTTTGCCCGGAGGTTCCGGAAGTAGTTTTCGATGTAGCGCTGGTAGGCCAGGGGGATCTCGTCGCGGCTGACTGCGCCGCCGCGGTCGGCGTGGCGGCCGGC
>CAYQSE010000288.1:0-6461 GCA_964419905.1 uncultured Enterobacteriaceae bacterium | reverse complement strand
GGCATCGAAGACATCTATGAGCTGACCTACATCCGCAAGGACGGCAGTCGCTTCCCCGCCGTGGTGTCGGTCACCGCGCTGCGCGACGCGTCGGGCGGCATCATCGGCTACCTGCTGATCGGCACCGACAACACCGCGCGCAAGGAGGTGGAGGCGGAGCAGGAGCGGCTCGATCAGCGCCTTCGCGACCAGCAGTTCTACACCCGCTCGCTGATCGAGTCGAACATCGACGCGCTGATGACCACGGACCCGCTCGGGATCATCAGCGACGTCAACAAGCAGATGGAGGCGCTCACCGGGTGCACGCGGGACGAGCTGATCGGCGCCCCGTTCAAGCGCTACTTCACCGACCCCGATCGCGCGGAGGCGGGCATCAAGCAGGTGCTCCGGGAGAAGAAGGTCACCAACTACGAGCTGACCGCGCGGTCGAGGGACGGCACGGAGACGATGGTGTCGTACAACGCCTCGACGCTCTACGATCGCGATCGACGACTGCGTGGCGTGTTCATCGCCGCGCGCGACGTCACCGAGCGCAAGCGCCTGGATCGGGTGCTGCAGGAGAAGAACGCCGAGCTTGTAAGCGCCAAGGCGGTGGCCGAGAAGGCCAACCTGGCGAAGTCCGAGTTCCTCTCGAGCATGAGCCACGAGCTTCGTACGCCGCTGACCGCGATCCTGGGCTTCGCCGAGCTGATGGAGTCCGACTGCCCGCCCCCCAGCGCCATCCAGAGCGAGAGCATCGCGCAGATCCTGAAGGCTGGCTGGTATCTGCTCGCGCTGATCAACGAGGTGCTCGATCTCGCGGTCATCGAGTCCGGCAAGCTGTTCATGTCGCTCGAGCCCGTGTCGCTCGGTGACATCATGACGGAGTGCCGGGCGATGATGGAGCCGCAGGCCCAACGCGCGGGCATCGCGGTGCGGTTCCCCCACTTCGACGCGCCGACGTGGGTCTCGGGCGACCACACCCGCGTCAAGCAGGTCATCGTCAACCTCCTCTCCAACGCGATCAAGTACAACAGCCCGCGCGGCGCGGTCGAGGTGTCGGTGGCCGAGATCGCGCCCCACCGAACGCGCGTCAGCGTCCGTGACACCGGCCCGGGCCTGTCGCCCGAGCAGGTGGCACAGCTCTTCATGCCGTTCAATCGCCTGGGACAGGAAGCGGGCACGACCGAGGGCACGGGCATCGGGCTGGTGGTGGTGAAGCGGCTGACCGAGCTGATGGGGGGGACGATCGGGGTGGAGAGCGCGGTGGGCGTCGGGAGCTTGTTCTGGGTCGAGTGGGCCTCCTCGGCCGAGCCGATGGCGGAGACCCCCGTACCCGCGCCGAGCCGCGTCTCGGATCTGATGTTCGATCCGGCGTGCACGGTGCTCTGCATGGAAGACAACCCCGCCAACATGAACCTGTTCGAGCGGTTGTTCCGGCGACTCCCCGGGATGCGCCTGTTGACCGCGGTGAACGGCACCCTCGGCCTCGAGCTCGCGCGTGCCCAGGTGCCGACGTTCATCCTGCTCGACATCAACCTGCCCGACATGACCGGCTACGAGGTGCTGGCCGCGCTGCGCGCCGACGCGCTGACGGCGAGCATCCCAGTGATCGCGCTCAGCGCGAACGCGATGCCGCGCGACATTCAGCGAGGCCTGGACGCGGGTTTCCTCTGCTATGTGACCAAGCCCATCCACGTGGATGAGTTCATGGCCGCGCTCGACGCGGCCGTGGAGGCCGCGGCGCAGGTCGCCGTCGCGTGACGGTGCCTACGGCGCGCCGTCCTTCGTTCGGGTTCGGGCCACCGCGGACAGGATGCCGATGCCCAGCACCACGAGGGCGCCGACCGCGATCCACTGCGCCGGCACCTTCAGCAGGGCCGCCGCCACGATGAGTCCGGCCAGCAGGACCACGATGCCGATCAGGTACAGAGAGAAGGACATCGCGGGGTCTCCATCGGACGCCGGATCGCGTCGTGGGTCCCGTAGCACAGTCGCTGTCGACGTAGCCTTACACCCGCTCAGGGGCCGGCGACCTTCTCGGAGAGGTCGCGCACGCGCGCGCCGAGGTAGCGCACGAGGCGCCACGCGATCTGCAGCCCCTCCTCCGGGTGGCCCTTCGAGAACTCAGCGAGATCGCGGCGCGAGATCTCGACCACCAGCGCGTTGTCGATGGCGGTGACGGTCGCCGAGCGCACCGAGTCCTCGGCGAGCGACAGCTCCCCGAAGTGATCGCCGCCCTTCAGCTTCGTCAGCTCGACGCCGTTCAACGTCACCGCGAGGTGCCCCTTCACCACGACGAACATCGCGTTGCCCGCCGTGCCCTCGCGCACGACCTCCTCGCCCGGCTTCAGCGTGCGGCGGTGGCAGATCGCGTTGACCAACAACCGGGACTCGAACGACAGCTCGTCGAACAGGAACAGCTTTCCCAGCGCCCGCGCCCGGGCGAGGAGCGCCTCGGCCTGGGCGCTCGCGGGCGGATCGACGACCGCCACGGTCGACAGCGGATCGAGCGACTGCGCCAGGGTGAGCAGGGCCATCGCGGCCTCCTGGGGCGTAGCCGCGAGCGCCTTCGTCGGGGGCTTCGCACCCTTGGGGAAGCCCCGGCTCGACAAGATGAGCCGATCGGCGGGCAGCAGATCGAGGTGCAGGACCTTCGCGGCGCCGTCGACCGCCGTGATCCGATGCACCTGGCCCTCGCGCACCACGTCGAGGCGCGACTCGCCCCGGTGCGCGACGAACGCGAACGCCGGCCCGACCAGGACCAGGACGAACGACACGTCGGGCTTGCCATCCGGCGCCCTGCCCAGGAGGAACCCCGGCCCGGTGCCGTCGAGCACGGCCTCCAGCGTCTCGATCACGGCCCGGCGCGTCTCGCCCGACGGCGCCCGCTCATAGCCGTCGATCCGCGACCGCAGGTCGGCGGCGGCCTCCTCGACGGCCCACGTCAGCTTCGAGGGCCCGAGCCCCCCTGCGGCGCCCCGGCCGGTGGTGAGGAGGTAGATCCCACGCTCCGAATCAATGAACTCAGTGCCGCGGGTCTCGTGGGAGGCGACGTAGTGGCTCATGGCAACGGCCCTCACCTATGGCGTAACGTCCGCTCCTTCCGCCCTGGGCCCGGGTGTAAGGGTCGGCCATCAGACCTCCGCGGCGAGGTCGACGGCCGGGTCCTCGAGGACGACCCCCGACAGGGGCATCAGGTGGTAGATCGCCTGGTCGCCGTAGTCCTTGGGCAGGTCGAGCACGCCCAGGTAGTCCCACTTGAACCACGGCGCGTAGGTTCGTCGGGCGTAGCGCAGCGCATGACGGCGGATGTTCTCCTCGGCGGTGAGCAGCGCGACGTACTCGGTCGACGCGTAGACCTCGCCGGGGATCGTGATCGGCTCGATGCGGGCGGCCCGATTGACCTGACTCCCCACGAAGACCGGTCGGCCGCTGACCGGATGCACCATCGGGAACACCGGGCCCGCGTGCAGCCCGATGCGCACCGAGAGCCGCAGGGGCAGATCGAACGCTGCGGGATCCAGCTCCAGGAATGCCTGCTTCAACACGAAGGCGTACCGAAGGATGTCGCGCGCTGACGGCATCACGACGTACAGCGCGTCGCCCCACGCCTCGACGAGGGCCGGCTTCAGCCCCGCGGCCGCGACCCGCTCCGTCACCCGGGCCAGCATCCGGAAGAACGCGGGCAGGTGCTCCTCGGCGAGCCGGCTGTAGCCGACGACGTCGGCGAACAGCATCGCGTTGATCTGCCGCTCCGGGACGAGGTGGCGGATCACCGGCGCGCGCGGGGCCGCGAGCGGCCCCGCCCCCAGCGCGAGCTGGTCGATCATCACGAGGTGCAGCGTCGACACATCGGCCCAGTGGTCGATGAAGTCGGCGGGGCTTCCGGGTGCCGGAGCGGCACGCCAGTCGAGCGCGGCGAGCAGGCGAGGCTCGGTGAGGAGCGCCTCGGCCCGCACCCATCCGAGGCCCGCGATCATGTCGTTACCGAACCGCATCAAGGCGTCGTGACCGAGGTAGCGCTCGGTCGTGGCGTGGCGCACGGTGGACGCCTCGACGACCCGCCGAAAGCGCTCCACCCAACCCTCGCCCGCATACGCCACCTTGGCCTCGATGAAGTCGTCGACCGCGCACGGGAGCACCACCAGGACCTCGCCCCCCCGCGCCAGCAGGGCCTCGGCGAACAGCAGGTCCGAGCCGCAGGCGGCGCTGCAGTACCCGATCTGCGCGTCCATCTCGTCCAGCGCGTCACGGATCGCCTCCGCCACGGAAGCCTCCTTGGCCGGCGGGAACAGCGGCACCGGGAGGCCGGGCGGGTCGATGGGCTGACCCACGAAGATCACCACCGTGGGCGGCCGCAGGATCTCCTCGACCTCGGCTGGGACGTGGACCCCGCTGCCTGCGAGCGCCCGGACGACCCGCAGCGCGTCCACGACCGTGTGGTAGTCCGCGCGATCGCCAGCCCCGGTCGCGTAGCGCGCGGCCGCCTCGGCGCCCTCGCCGAGCAGCAGCGCAGCGTGGCCGCGGATCATCGCGCGCTGGCGCGCCTGGCTCGGATCGTCCCCTTCGGGCTCGGCGCGCAGGCGGCGCGCGATCGATCGGGCCTCGGCGTCCCGTCCCCCGAGGTGCGCCAGCAGCGCGGCCTGCACGCCGTGGACGGGCTGACCGCCATCGGCGTACAGTCGGGAGTAGAGGCGGTGCGCGACGTCGAGGTCCTCGGGGGCGCCGTCGATCTCCCACAGCAGGCGCCTGACCTCGGCCGCGCGCACGCGGGCGCTCTCGCTCGCGGCGTCGAGGTCCAGCGCGATGCCCGCGAGCGCCGCGCGCGCCGTGTCGATCGACCGCGCCTTGATCAGCGCGAGCACCCCCGTCAGCGCCAGATCCGGGTCGCGCGGGTACTTCGCGCTGGCCGTCTTCCAGTGGTCGTAGGCGTGAAACGGCTGCTCGCGGTCGAGGTGCCAGGCGATCGCGGCGATCCAGTCGCCGACCGACTCCCGCGCGCGCGGCTGGTCCGAGGTGCCCATGGCGCTACAGGGCGCCTCGGGCTAGGTGGGCCGCGACGAGCGACAGGAACTCCTGGATGCGGATCGGCTTGGCGACGTACCCGTCGCAGCCCGCCGCGCGGATGCGCTCCTCGTCGCCCTTCATCGCCAGGGCCGTGAGCGCGATGACCGGGATGGCGCGCGTCGTCGGCTCGGCCTTGAGCAAGCCGGTGGCCTCGAGGCCGTCCATGCCGGGAAGCTGGATGTCCATCAAGATGAGATCGGGCTGCTCGGCGCGCGCGAGGGTCAGACCGGCCTCGGCGTCGGTGGCCTGGAGCACGGTGTGTCCCACCGACCTCAGCAAGACGTCGGCCAGCTTCATGTTGGCAGGGTTGTCCTCGATGATCAGCACGCGCGCCATCAGGCCACCCGCGGCGGGACCGGGGCGCTGGCCCCGTCGACGGGCAGCGCGCCGGCTCGGCACGGGAGCCACACCATGAACCGCGAGCCCTCGCCGACGGCGCTCTCGACCGCGACCGCACCCCCGTGGAGCTCTGCGAGCAGCTTCACCATCACGAGGCCGAGCCCGGTGCCCTCGAACTTGCGCGCCAGCCCCCCGTCGATCTGGCTGAACGGCTTGTACAGGTGCTCGAGCCCGTCGGGCGAGATGCCGATGCCGCTGTCGGTGACGCTGATCTCGAGGAACTCGGTGAACGGGGAGTCGGCGACCGGGAAGGTGCGTCCGGTCCAGCCGCCCGAGAGGTGGCCCACCCGGGCGCGTGGTACGCGCTCGGCGCCCAGGTGCACGCTCCCGCCGTCCGCGGTGAACTTCACCGCGTTGGACAGCAGGTTGTAGACGATCTGCTTGACCTTGCGCGGGTCGGCCTCGATGACGCCGAGGTCGTCGGGCGTGTCCATCGTCAGCCGGATCTGCCGGGTCGCCGCCTTCTCGCGGATGATCGACAGGCTGTTCACGAACAGCGAGGCGGCCTGAACCGCCTCGAGGTCGAGCGTCATCTTGCCCGCCTCGACCTTGGACAGGTCGAGGATGTCGTTGATCAGCGCGAGCAGGTGGTTGCCGCTGCTGAAGATGTCCCCGATGAACTCGCGCTGCGCGTCGGTCATCCCGCCCATCAACCCGTCCTTGAGCACCTCCGAGAACCCGATGATCGCGTTGAGCGGCGTGCGGAGCTCGTGGGACATGTTGGCGAGGAACTCGGACTTCATGCGTGACGCGCTCTCGAGCTCCGCGTTCTTCTGCTGGAGCGTGCGCTCGAAGTGCTTGAGCTCGGTGACGTCGCGCGCTGCGACGAACACGCCCTGTAGCCGTCGGTCGCGATCGTGGAACGTCGTCGCGTTGTACGAGACCGCGGTGAGGTTGCCGTCGCGGGCGCGCGCCGTCAGCTCGTAGTTGCTGACCTTGCCCTCGGAGAGCACGCGCTTGATGCCCGCCTCGGCCCTCGCCGGGTCGGTGAAGTAGTGCTTGAACGGCGCCCC
>CAYQSE010000287.1:0-6497 GCA_964419905.1 uncultured Enterobacteriaceae bacterium | reverse complement strand
TGCGCGACCGCGGTGCTGATGTTCTTGCGCTCGCGGCGGCGGACTCGCGCCGCGCGACGGCGGCTCGCTCCGCGCTGGCGGCTCGGCGCGCGACGGCGGCTCATCGCGCCCGCGGCGCAGACGATCGCGCAGATCCCCGCGCCCCGCTGGGGGCTCCTCACGGGTGCTCGACCGCGAGCGGAGGTCGTCGACGCTGCGACGTTGGCGCTCTCCGGCGTCCGGGCTCGAGCGACGCGACCGCAGATCATCGAGGCTCCGGCGCGTCGGCGGCCCCTCTTCGTCCGACGCGGCCGAGGTGCGACGCGAGCGCAGATCGTCCACGCTGCGACCCGGTCGGTCACCCGCGTCCGGCGCCGACCGGCGCGACCGCAGATCGTCCAGGCTCCGGCGCGTCGGCGGCCCCTCGTCGCTGCTGTCGTCGCGGCCGCTGCGGCGCGACCGCAGATCGTCCAGGCTCCGACGGGGACGCTCGCCGCCCGCCTCGCTCCGACGCGACGCGAGGCGGTCGCGCAGCGCGTCGCGCCCCCCGGCGTCCTCGCTCCGGGCACGCGTCGGCCGCTCGTCCGAGTCCCCGCCCCGGTCCCGGCGCAGCCGATCTCGTAGATCGCCTCGGTCGGCGCGGCGCGGCGCTCCGTCATCCGCCCCGCGTGCCGCGCGGCTCGGAGGCCCGTCGTCCCCACGTCGCGACGGCGGCACACGACCGCCGAGGTCCCGCCCGCGCTCCGAACGCCCGCGCGGCGCCTCGTCGGCGACCTCGCGCGCGCGCCGCAACTTGGCCTCGTGCGCCGCCTCGCGCGCCTTGCGCTCCTCCTCGGCAGCCTCGGCCTCCAGCCGCTTCAGCTCGGCACGGAACGCCTGATCCTGCTCGACGACGATCGCGAGCGCGCCGATCGCCTCCTGCAGCTGCCCGGCCGCGAGGCCTACCGCGGTCGCCGCGTCGCTGGCTCGCGTTGCGAACACCGCGGCCTCGGCGGCCTGGAGCGCTTGTGCGGACGCCGCACGCGCCGCCCGGACCGCCTCCTGCGCTGCTTCGAGCGCCTCGCGCGCCGCGGTCGAGGTGAACTCCGCCGTCGACGCCGCCTTCTGCAGCGCGTCCGCGG
The DNA here is from genome assembly GCA_964419905.1 of uncultured Enterobacteriaceae bacterium. Lineage (GTDB taxonomy): Bacteria > Myxococcota_A > UBA796 > UBA796 > JAFDJI01. Next base: position 5,397 of record CAYQSE010000287.1, on the reverse strand, counting down.
TGATGGCGCACGCCTTCGCGGCCTCCTCGGCGTTGTGCGCCAGCTCCGCCGCTTCGATCTGGCTCGCCTCGATGGCGGCGCGCTCCCGCTTCTCGTCCTCGATCGCGGCGCGAACGCCGTCGAGCGCCTCGCGCGCCGACTTGGCGGCGTCGAAGGTCTGCGTGGCCGCGTCGCGGACCTTCGCCTCGACCGCGGACGCGGCCTCCACCGTCGCCGCGCCACGCGCTCCTTCCGCCTCCTCGGCGGCACGCGCCGAGAGCTGCGCGACCTTCGCGCACGCTTGCTCGAGCCGCGCGAGCGCGACCTCGACCCGCTCCGAGGCGAACGCGTCGGCCTCCCGGTGCGCGACCTCGACCCAGCCCTCGGACTTCTTCGCGGCTGCGGCCGCCTCCTGCGCCGGCTGACGCGCCTGCGCGCGGGCCTCGGCCAGCGCGCGAGCCGACGCCTCCTGCTCCTCCTCGAGCAGGCCCTGCGCCTTGACCACGACCTCGGCCGCCGCGTCCGCGGCCGCCACCGCGCGCTCGAGCGCCTTGCGGGTGGCGTTGAGCATCGGCTGGGCCACGTCCAGGCTCTGGGCCTCCCGCGCCATCGGCGCGGCCGCCTTCACCTTCACCGTGCTCTTCTCGGCCGCCTCGACCTGATCGCGGGCCTCGGTCAGCGTCGCCTTCGTCTTCTCCCACTTGGCGCCGGCGGTGAGCTCGGCCACCCGTCGGGTCTCGGCCTTCGCCCGCGCCACCGCGTCGTCGGCCTGCTGCACGATCACGTCGATCTCGCTGCGGATCCGGTCGAGGGCTGCTGCCTCGGCCTCGGCCTGCCGGGCGAGGTCGGTGGCCCGCTGCACCGCCGCCAGCACGCGCTGACTCTCGGCGACCGCGCGCTGTGCCTGCTCGTCGACCTGGGTGAGCAGCGCGACGACCTCGTCGGCCGCACCGGCCCGCTGGCAGCGGTCCGCGGCGCCCTCGGCGCGCTCGGCGAGCGCGCGCACGCCCTCCAGCAGCTCGCGCGCCTCGCTCTCGAGCGCTTTCGCCTCGCCCGAGTCGGTGTCGGACAGCTCACGCGCGGCGTCATCGACGGCGGCCCGCGCCTTGTCGGCCGCCCCGCGCGCGCGCCGGGCGTGCTCCTGAGCCGTCTCCTTCGCGGCGGCGACCTTGCGCGCCATCGCGGCGGCCCGCTCGCGTGCCTCCTCCTCGGCCGCTGCGACGCCCGCGGACTCGGCCTCGGTGGCCTGCTCGTGCCGCTGCTCGGCCTCCTCGAGCGCCTTGCGGCCGATGCCGGCCAGCTTCTCGGCCTCGCCCGAGGTCTGCGCCGCGTCGGTCGCGTCCGCGGCGTGCCGTGCCTTCTCGAGTGCCGCGGTGGTGCGCTCGACCGCCTCGACCATCGCGCGCTGGTGGCCGCGCACCACCTCGCCGTCGGCACCGTGCTCGCGCACGGCCCCGTCCAGGCGCTTCGCCGCGTCGCGGATCTGCTTCAGCCGGTCTGCGATCGCCTCGACGCTCCACGCGGCGTCCGCGCGCGCCGCCTTCAGCGCCTCGACCTCGGCGACGGCGGCCTCGACGGCCCGCTGCACCGCGACGAGCGCCGCCTCGGCGTTCTCGCGCTTCTTCGACGCGCGCAGCGCCGCTTCCTCACCCTGTGGCGCGACCTCGAGCGCAGAGGCGCCGTCGTCGGCCTGCGCCGCGCGGTCCCGCGCGTAGGTCGCCTCGGTCGTGTCCTGCTTCAGGCCGTCGCTCGACCGCCGGAGGCGCTCGAGCGCGGCGCGTACGGTGGCCTCCTGCGCCCAGGCAGCCGCCGCCTCGTCGCCCGTCGCGATCGCTGCGGCGATGCCGCGCTCGGCGTCGAGCGCGGTCGCGAGCGCCGCCTCGGTACGCTCGCGCGCCTCCTGGATCTGCTTGAGCTCGACGTGTGCGAGCTCCTCGGCCTGCTGGATCGACTCGTAGGCCTCTGGCAGGTCCTCGGCGATCCGCTCGGCGAACGAACGCGCCGTCCCCGCGTGCTCCCGCGCCTCGCTCGCGTCGTCCTCCTGAGCCGCGAGGCGTGCCGCACCCGCCGCCTCGTTCGCCTGGAACTCCGCGATGTCGACGATCTCGAACGCCTTGACCCGCAGCTTGCGGGCCTCGTCGACGTCCGTGTGCCGCAGCACGTCGGAGATCTGCTTGAGCATCTCGCGCGCGTCCCGGGCGGCCGCGCGACAACGCTCGGCGTACTGCTGCGCCTCGGCGACCGCGTCGTCGAGCGCCTGACGTCGCGCGCGCTCCCGCTGGATCGCGGCGATCTCCTCCTCGGCGAGGCCGCGCGTCTCGCGGATCTGCGCCTCGGCGTGCCCACAGAGCTGCTCGAGCTCGGAGGCCTTCGGCCCCATGTCGTCGAGGAGGTCGCGCACGGCGTCGACGTCACGGCTCGATGCGGCGCGCGCCGCCAGCGCGTCGAGCTCCCGGAGAAGGCGCTCTGCGGACTCGACGTACTCGAGCGCCCCATCGCGCGAGCGGACGACGTGATCCGCCTCGATCGGCGCGGTGTCGTCGACCAGCCGGTCGACGGCCTCGCGCGCGTGCTCGGCGGTCTGCCGCGCGCGCTGGGCGGTGCGCTTCGCCTCCTCGACCGCCTTCGACAGCGCCGCTGCGGCCTCGGCGGCCGCGCCCGCGAGCGCGACGATGCGATCGGAGAGCGCGCGCGCCTCCTGTGCGGCGCGCGTGGCCGCCGCGGAGGCCGACGTGGCCCGCTCGGCCGCTGCCCGCGCATCGGACGACAGGTCGGCTCGGCCGGCGCGTGCGTCGGCCTCCTCCGCCTCGTCGGCGGCTTCGGCGGCCCGTCGCGCGTGGGGCAGCGCGTCGTCGCGCATCTGCTTCGCGTCCGCCGACGGTCCGACCGCGAGCGCCTCTTCGGCGCGCTGCACCGCCTCGGCCGCCTGCTCGGCGGCCGAGCGCGCCTCCTGCGCCTGTCGATGCGCGTGCCCGCGCGCGGACTCCAAGCCCGCGATCTCGGCGCGCTCTGCTGCATCCAGCGCGGACTCGACCGCGGCGCGTCCCTGCTCGGCCTCGTCGAGCGCGGCGCGCGCGAGGCTCGCCGAGGACTTCGCCTCGGCGCCGCGACCCGAAGACTGCGCCTCACCCGCGGCGGTGCGGGCGCGCTTCGAAGCCCGCTCGGCGCGCTCGGCGGCGTCGCGCGCCGAATCCAGCGCCTCCTCGACCCCGGGCGCCGAGAACGCCCCCGACGACACCTCACGCTCGAGCCGCTCCAGCAGCTCGACGGCGTCCTCCGCCTGGGTCTGCGCGTCGCGCGCCGCCGCGGCCGCCGTGCGTCGTGAGGTCTCGAGCGCCTCCTGCTCCGCGCGCTCGCGCAGGAACTCCTGACGGATCTGCCCGAGCGCCTCGAGCGCGTCGGTCGCAGCCTGGTAGGCCTGGTTCGCCGCGCTCTTCACCAGGCTGACGGTGACCATCGCGTCGTCCGCGTCCTCGTCCAGCTCGACCAGCTTCGAGGCGCCGCGCGCCGACGTCGCCCCCTTCTGCGCGCTCGACTTCGCGTCTTCGGCCCGACGGACCAGGTGTGACAGGTCGTCCTGCACGCCGCGCGCCTGCTGCGCCGCGATCGACGCGATGTCATCGGTCTGCCGCGCGAGCCGCTCGGCCCACTCCACGACCGAGCGGGCGTGCGCCCGGATCTGCTCGACCGTCGCGTCGCCCTGTACCGCGGACGGCGGCACCGCGAGCTCGATCGCGGGGAGATCCGGGACCGGCTCGGGCGGTGCGGCGCGGACCGGCTCGGGCGGTGCGGCGCGGACCGGCTCGGGCTCCGGTTCCGGTTCCGGTTCGGGCTCGGGCTCCGGCTCCGGCTCCGGCTCGGGCTCCGGCTCGGGCTCCGGCTCCGGCTCGGGCTCCGGCTCGGGCTCGGGCTCCGGCTCCCGTGGCGGCGGCGCTGGCGCCGCCGCCACGGCCGACGCCCCCGCCACCGGATAGGGCAGGCGGTCGGACACGTCGACGCCACGCGCGCGCTTCACCACCTCGACGAGGGTGGAGGTGTCCGCGCCCCCGAGGGCCGCCTGCACCGCGGCCACGAACTCGCGCAGGTCGCGAAACCGCTCCCCAGGCTTCGCCTCGACGGCGGGGCACAGCAGGTCGAGCATCTCCTCGCCGAGCTCCTCGCCGAGCTCCTCGATGGTCGCTGGCGCCTCGCCGTTGAGCACTTGATCGAGGACCGCGTCGGGTGCCTTGCCGTCGTGGATCGGCTCGAGGAACAGCAGCTCCGCGCCGATCAGCGCGAGCGCGTAGAGGTCGCTGCGGAGGTCCTCGTCCTTGTCTTCCAGGCGCTCGGGCGGGCAGTAGCGAAGCGCCGCGGGATCGACGTCGTCGAGGGCCTCTTCGAGGTAGGCGAGCACCTCGGGCGCCGGCACGCCGAACCCGAGCAGCACGACCTTGCCAGCCGGCGTGATCGCCAACCGATCCGGCGCGAGCGCGCCGTGGCTGTACACGCCGTGCTCCGCGCCCGCTTCGCCCCCAGCGTCCAGGATCTCGGCCGCCTGCCGCATCAGGTCGAGCACCGCGCGGGTGCCGGGCAGCGCGTCGAGCTTGCGGTAGGCGCGCAGCACCTCGGCGACCGTCACGCACTCCCCGGTGTCGTACAGGAGCACGCCGTCCTTCGCGTCCCACGCCACCATCGGCGCGACGCCGTCGACACCCGGCGACGCGAGCCACGCAGCCACCGGGTCGATGCCCTTGGCGAGCGACGGGTGATCGACCAGATCCTCGTGGAACGCGATCGCGACCTGCGCGCGCCCGCCGTCGCCGACCACGTGGAGCAGGTCGGACCCGGTGCCCGCGAGCCCCCGCCCGGTGAACTTGGTGCCGTGCAACGTAGCCAAACCAGAGCCTTCATGCGGGGGGCCGCGGCGGCCCCGTTCCCGCCGGAACGATAACGCACCCGCCGGGATATGGAGCGGCCGTGAGCATACCCCAAGCCGAGCCCGCCGACCTCGACCCACGCCGCGGCGTCGTGCGCCCGATCAGCGTGGCGCCGATGATGGATCGCACGGATCGCCACTTCCGGTGGATGATGCGGCGCATCTCTCAGGGCGCCCTGCTCTACACCGAGATGGTCACCACCGGCGCCATCCTGCGCGGCGACCGCGACTGGCTGCTCGGCTACGATCCCGTCGAGCACCCGATCGCGCTGCAGCTGGGCGGCGACGACCCGGTCGACCTGGCCGAGTGCGCCCGCATCGCCGAGGGCCTCGGCTACGACGAGGTCAACCTCAACGTCGGCTGCCCGTCGAGCCGCGTACAGGACGGGAACTTCGGCGTGTGCCTGATGCGCGACCCCGATCGCGTGGCGCGCGCGGTAGGGGCGATGCCGCCCGCCACCGCGCTGCCCCTCACCGTCAAGCACCGCAAAGGCGGCGACGAC
>CAYQSE010000286.1:0-6556 GCA_964419905.1 uncultured Enterobacteriaceae bacterium | reverse complement strand
CGGATGACGCCCGACTTGTCGATCAGGAACAGCCCCCGCAGGGCGATGCCGGCGTCCAGCAGCACCCCGTAGTCGCTACTGATCTTTTTGGTCAGGTCTTCCACCAGCGGGTATTCCAGTTTGCCGAGGCCGCCCTTCTCGCGCGGGGTGTTGATCCACGCCAGGTGGCTGAACCGGCTGTCGATGGACACCCCCAGCACCTCCACGCCCCGCTTCTTGAACTCGGCGATGCGGTCGCTGAACGCGATGATCTCGGTCGGGCAGACGAAGGTGAAGTCGAGCGGGTAGAAGAACAGGACGACCCACTTGCCCTTGTAGTCGTCCAGGCTCAGGTTCACGATCTCGCCCTGGCGGGCGGCCTGACCGTTGATCGCGGGGGCGGGCTTGCCGATGATGCTCATGTTGGCTCCTGTCGTTGCTTGGAATGGGCCGTGTGGAGGCCCCGGGCCTTCGAGTTGAGACACCGTCTCAATTGAAGACGGAGTCGTAACACCCCGATCGGGGGTGTCCACCGTCAGGCAGGGTGCTTATCCCTCCGGCCCCGAACCCGACCTCATGAGGTGATCCGATGACGACCCACGAGCACACGTTCAAGGCCGAGGTGCAGCAGCTCCTCGATCTGATGATCCACTCGCTGTACTCCGATCGGGAGATCTTCCTGCGCGAGCTCGTGTCGAACGCGGCCGACGCGCTCGATCGGGCGCGCTTCCTGGCGCTGACGCGCGAGGACCTCGCGCCGCTCGCGACCGACACGCCGGGCATCCGCGTCACGGTCGACGCCGAGGCGCGCAACGTGGTGATCGAGGACGACGGCGTCGGCCTCACCGAGGCCGAGGCGATCGAGAACCTCGGCACCATCGCGCACTCGGGCACGAAGGCGTTCGTGAAGAAGCTCCAGGACGCCGCCGACAAGCCGTCGCTGATCGGGCAGTTCGGCGTCGGCTTCTACTCGGCGTTCATGGTCGCTGACGAGGTGGTCGTCGAGAGCCGCTCGGCGCTGCCCGACGAGGCGCCGATCCTCTGGCGCAGCGAGGGGCAGGGGAGCTACACGATCGAGCCCGGCGAGCGCACGCACCGCGGCACGCGCATCACCGTGAAGCTGCGCGAGGACGCCGTCGAGTTCGCGACCGCCGATCGCCTGCGCGAGATCGTGCGCCGCTACAGCAACTTCCTCCCATGGCCGATCGCGGTGGACGGCGATCAGGCGAACAAGGCGAAGGCGCTGTGGCTCGAGCCGCCGAGCGCGGTGAGCAAGGACGACGCGAACGAGTTCTACCGTGAGCTCGCGCTCGACTGGCGCGATCCGGCGCTGGTCATCCATGCGGCTGCCGACTCGCCGATCCAGTACAGCGCGCTGCTCTTCGTGCCCTCCGAGGCACCGTGGGATCTCTACCAGCCCGAGGCCGAGAAGGGGCCGCGGCTGTACGCGCGTCGGGTGCTGATCAACGAGCACGCCCGCGACCTGCTCCCGGACTGGCTGCGCTTCCTTCGCGGCGCGGTGTCGAGCGAGGACATCGCGCTCAACGTCAGCCGCGAGCTGGTGCAGAAGACGCCGGTGGTCCGCAAGATCCGCAAGGCGCTCACCAAGCGCGTGCTCAAGGAGCTCGCGACGTTCGCGGGGCAGGAGGCGCCCGCCGAGGGAAGTCACCCGTACGCGGCGGTGTGGAAGGCGTTCGGCCCGGTGCTCAAGGAGGGGTACTACCACGACCCCGAGTACCGCGAGCTGCTGCTCCCGCTGCTCCGGTTCAACGCCGTGTCGCACCCCGACGCCGAGGCCCGCGGCTCGCTCGCCGACTACAAGGCGGCGATGCCCGAGGGGCAGGACGCGATCTGGTACCTCGCCGGCCCGTCGCGCGAGACGAGCCTGCGCTCGCCGCACCTCGAGGCGTTCGCGAAGCGCGGCTGGGACGTGCTGCTGCTCAACGACGCGGTCGACGAGTGGTTCATCAGCGTGCTCGCCGAGTACGAGGGCATCCCCTTGAAGTCGGTGGCGCGTGGCGAGCTGGAGCTCCCCGAGGAGGAGGGCGAGCCTGCCGAGCGGGCGGATCTCTCCGGGCTCGCGCCGTGGATGGCCGAGGTGTTCGACGGGGCGGTGGCCGGCGTGCGCGGCTCGTCCCGGCTCACCGACTCCCCGTGTGTGCTCGTCGACGACGAGCAGGGCGTGAGCGCGAACATGGAGCGGCTGCTCAAGGCGGCGCGGCAGGAGAACATCCCGTCCGCGCAGCGCACGCTCGAGCTCAACCCGAAGCACCCGCTGATCCGCAACCTCGCGACGCTGCACGAGCGTGGGCAGGTCGAGGCCGTCGAGCCGATCGCGCGGCTGCTGCTCGATCAGGCGCTGCTCACCGAGGGCGTGGTGGCCGACCCCGGCGCGATGAGCCGGCGCCTTCGCGAGCTGCTCGAGCGCGCCACCGTGAGCGCGCTCGGCGACGCGTCCTGATCGTCACGCGGCGAGCGGGAACCGCAGCCGGAACAGGGCGCCGCCGAGCCGGGAGCGGTCGACCGAGACGGTCGCACCGCTCGTCCCCGCGAGCGCGCGCACGCTGAGCAGGCCGAGCCCGGTGCCCATCGCCTTGGTCGTGAAGAACGGCTCGAACAGGTGCTCGCGCTGCGTGTCGGTGAGCCCGGGGCCGTCGTCGTGGACCTCGACGACGGCCTCGGTGCCCTCGCGCCGCACGTGGATCTCGATGTGACCGCGGGGCTCGCTCGCCTGGGCGGCGTTGATGATCAGGTTCATCAGTGCCTCTTCGAAGAGATCGGGGCGGACGCTGGCTTGCACCGCACCTTCGGTGACCACGTCTACGGCGCAGCGCCGGACGTCGGGGTGCGCGCGGGTCAGGTCGACGACGCGCTGGGCCTCGTCGTCGAGCCGCAACACCTCGGGCTCGGTCGTCTCGTCGCTCGCCGCGGCCGACGCGATCCGGCGGGCGAGGCGCGTGAGGCGGCCGACGCCCTCCTCGATGTGGGACCGGGTCTCCTGGACCTCCGAGTCGGCGTGCTCCCGGAGCTGCTCGACCAGCCCGGCGATGACCACGAGGAGGTTGTTGACGTCGTGCGCGAGCGTGGCCGAGAGCAGGCGGGCCACTGCGGTCCGCTCGTTGCGCTGGAGCTCGATCGCCTGGGCGTGGAGCTGCCGCCGCTGCCGGCCGATGTACCGCCACCGCGCGTAGTCCACCGCGGTGAACAGGGCCCCGGTGATCACGACGAACGCGACGCCCTTCGCCGTCTCGATGCGCGCAAGCTGCGCGGCGTCACCCGAGAGCTGCGCCGCGAACCGCGTAGAGATCACGATGTAGGCCGAGCAGACCAACATGTAGAACAGGCCGGTGGTGGTGGCCCGCCACAGGGGGCTCGGCTCTCGCTGCGTGTCCGCCGCCGCCAGCCAAAGCGTCTCGGGCATCCGCGGACCTCCACATGCCGTCTCCTCGGCACCCTACATCAGGAATTGAAGGACCCTTCTCGCCGCGTTGCGAGAAAATCCGGCGCGGGACATCCGCGCAGGTGGGGGTTATCGTGTGCGCATTGGTCCTCTGACCCGCTGTGTGCCCCCGGATTTCTATGATGCGCGTCGCTCTCTTCTTCGATGGCAAGAACCACATGAAGGCCCTCCGCCGCTCCGCGGAGGACCGCTGGCTCGATCACGGCGCCCTCGCGAAGTGGACGGTGAAGCAGGTCGGCGGCGATCATTTGTTCGCGGCCTACTACTACACCGGCGTGCCGGGACCGCAGGACGACAGCGACCGCCACGCGCTCACCGACCTGCTCGAAGAGCTCGAGCGGCGGCCCGGCTTCTTCGTCAAGCGGTTCAACCGCCGCGCGAGCACGCGCGACTGCCCGCACTGCCGCCAGGTCATCGCGTACACCGAAGAGAAGATGGTCGACACCTCGCTGGTGGCCGACATGATCCTCCTCGCGGCGCGCGATGCCTACGACATCGCGGTCGTGTTCAGCGGTGATCTCGACATCGCGCCCGGACTCGAGGCCATCCACAGCCTCGGCAAGCAGGCGTGGGTCGCGACGTTCGGCGACTCGGGGCTCTCTCGCACGCTGTTCCGCAGCGCGTGGGGCGTGATCAACCTGCTGGATCACATCGAAGAGTACTCGTACGCCGACCTGTCGGTGCCCTCCGCGAAGGTGCCCGAAGAGCCGGATGACGTCGACCGGGAGATCCTGCGCGAGCTTCGCCGCGCCGAGACGCACTTCGAGGCGGGCGGCGGGTTCGTCGGTGCGCACTACTTCATCCACCGGTGGAAAGGGCATCACATCCCCGAGGCCCCCGAGCTGCGCCGTCTGGCCGTGCAGCGCCTGATGCAGGCCAACCTCGCCGAGACCTACGAGGTCGACGGCAAGACCGCGCTGCGCAGCCTCGGCGCGCCCGATGACGAGCCCGTGATCGAGGAGGACGAGCCCACCCGCGAGGTGGTCCGCGCCGCCTACGTCGACGAGGACGAGACGGTCGAGATGCGCCTGTCGGACGCGATGAAGACCATCCGCCGCCGGATCGCGGTCGAGACGAAGAAGCGCTAACAGCGCGGCTACACGCCCATTGCGCGCGCGACGGCCAGCGCGTCGCGCAGCATGGCCTCGACCCCGTCGCGCGTCATCGGACCCTCGCGCAGGCGCAGGCGGCGGTCCTCGAGCTCGATGACGAGCCCCTGCGCGACCAGCGCGAGCAGTCCCCGTCGCACCTCGTCGTTCAGGAGGCGGCGCACGGCGCTCGGATCGTAGCCCTTGATCACGAACGCGCTGTCGAACGCCGCTTCGTCGACCTGGATGTCCTGGCCGACGCTCCAGTAGCCGTCGGGGAGTGTCTGGGGCTGGAGCAACAGCCCCAGGTCGCGCGGTGGATGCAGCGCGATGATCAGCTCGGAGCGAAACCCCTCGGCCTCACGGCGCGCGGTGAGCTGCACCTCGCGACCGTCGATCGGGCCGTGCAGCGCCGGAAGCCAAGGATCGAAGGCCACACCGAGGTCGAGGCCGAGCGCCTCCCACGAGGGCGCGACGTCGAGGAGCGCGTCGGGGACAGGCACCTCGCGGCGTCGGGTGACGAGCAGGTCGGCGAGGCGGCGCATGCCCTCGACCAGCGCGCCCAGATCGCCCGGCGAGGCCTCGGCGCGCTTCGCGACGATGCGTACGTGGTGGTCGGTGACCATCACATCGGGCCACCGGTGCGCGAACGCGATGATCGCGGCCTGGACCTGGCCGTCGAGGAGCGTCCGAACACGCGCCTCGTCATCGCCGAACACCTCGAACAGCTGATCGAACTCCTCGTCGGCGGTGCGCACGCGCGCCGCCCGCGCGCGACGGCGCAGCCAGCTTCGAGAGCTGCGCCGACGAATCAGCAGCCCGAGCCCGAGCGGCCGCGACAGGCTGATCAGGCCGCGGTGCTCGATGCGTCGGTCGCGTCCGTGCCCGACGAGCACCTCACCGACATACAGCCGCCGCCCGTCGAGATGGCCGTGCACGCTGACCCCGCGGGTGTCGACCGACAGGCCCAGGCTGCGCGCCACGACGCGGTACGCCTCGGCCACGGCGAGCTGACGCCACGCGCGTCGGCCCGCCACGTAGAACAGGCCGAGCGGAAGCGCCACGCCGATCAACAGGCACAGCGCGTAGCTGAGCATCAGAGCCGGAAGACCGCGCCGCCAGACACCTGTGGGAAGAGCGCGGTGTTCTTCATGCCCTGGTCGATGACCACCCAGTTCTTGCCGCTCCAGAACCCCAGCGCGCCGTTCACCGACAGCCCGAAGGCACGGCTGACGAAGAAGTCCGCGCCGAGCCGGGCGCGCGCGCCGGCGGTCCACGAGCCCTTCCCGGAGTCCTGATCGACGTAGTACTGCGCGAAGCTCATGTCGGCGCCGAAGAACGGTACGACCGCGCCGCCCTTGTCGAGCTTGTAGAGCACACCGGCGTTGATCGGGAAGATCGTGTCCCAGGCACGCTCGCGCTGGAGCTGTTCCTGCAGCTCGGGGGGCAGGACGCGGTTGACCGAGAACGCCTCGAAGCCGCCGGCGATGTACACACCGGACTGGCCGAGCGGGACGGCGACCTCGCCGCCGTAGGTGATGAAGCCCAGGCCCTGGAACGGGCTGAACCCGCCGCGCGCGGTGATGTTCACGCCGTGCTTCGCGTCGGAGGTGGGCTTCTTCGCCTGGGTGCTGCTGCGCGCGGGGGACTCGGTGCGGCGCTGGGGCGGGCGCCCGGCGTCGAGGTCGTCGTAGGCCGGTGCCGGTGCGCTGCGAGAGGGGCGCGCGGGGCCGTCGAGATCGTCGAGATCGTCGAGATCATCGAGATCGGCGAGGGGATCCGGCGTGTAGGCGCGCGGGCTGGGGCTCGGGGCCGGCGCGAACGAGATGTCTTCGGGGGACTCGATGCGGATGTCGCTCGGCGCGGTGGTGAAGCTGATCGCGCTGGCGTCGAACGTGTCGGTCGCGGCCCGTCGGCGCGCCTCCTCGTCGGCGCGTCGCCGGGCTTCGTCCTCGGCGCGGCGGCGCTGCTCGGCGGCGACGCGGGCGCGGCGCTCCTCCTCGAGGCGGCGCTCTTCCTCGGCGCGGCG
>CAYQSE010000285.1:0-6605 GCA_964419905.1 uncultured Enterobacteriaceae bacterium | reverse complement strand
CCGGACTTCTTGGAGAAGTGATCAATCGACGGGCGGGACGCCCGCCCCACGTTCCTGGATCGTCGTGGACCCGCCTTCAGGAATCCTTCGTAGAGACGTGATGACGATGACCTGCCGCTGGTTGGACGGACCCTCCAGGAGCGCTCGGGTATGCTGGCCGAGACGCGGTGGGGATGCGTGCCTGAAGGGGTAGCTTCTGTAGAGCGGCGGGAAGGGGGTCAGGGAGTGCCGGTCAGGATGTAGCGCAGCGGGACGCCGTAGGTGTGCGGCCTGGGCATCTGCACGATCCACGCCGCGCGGTCGGGCGGGGTGGCGAGGATCTCGTCCGCGGAGATCGGGTCGGCGTACTCGCCGGCGTCCCAAGCGCCGTTGTTGTCGACGTCGCCCCACGCGACCCACGGGAGGTGGGTGGTGTAGGAGGGGTCCCTGAGCGCGAGCGCGCGTCCGAACGCCAGCTCGGCACCCTGGTTGCCCACCACCGGGGTGCCGTTGACGTACGCGCGCGCCCCGACGAGGTTGCCTTCGAACTCGCGCTCCCAGGCGTCGGGATCCGCTCCGCCCTGGATCGCCTGCTGAACCTCGGCCTCGACGGTGGACGAGACGGCTCCCGTGATGCCGACCCCCGGTCGCAACGCGCTGAGCTGCGCCTCGAGGTTGTTGCCCCAGTACTGAGGGTCGAGCTTGCCGTCACAGTCCTGGTAGATCTGCGCCCCCGTCGGGAGCTCGAAGCCGGTGTGGATGTCGTCGTCGAGCAAGGTGGGCGGGATCGGCGTGTTCACGTCCGCCCCCTCCTCGACGAACGCGACCACGCAGATGGGCTGCAGGTTCTGGGTGAAGAGCGCGAGCACGCCGGCCGGGTACTGCGCGCTGCTCGTCTCGGCGACGCCGTAGCCGACGACGCCGGGCGCGCCGCTGCCGTCGACGTCGACCGCGAAGTAGAACGACGCGAGGAACGCCCATGGCTCCTGATACGGGGACTGGGCGTCGTCGTCGGTATCGCGGCCAATCACCTCGCCGTCCTCGTCGGTGTCGATCCACGGCGTCTCGCCCGGCGGGTTCGATGACTCCTGGCCGAAGTCGTGTTGGCTCGGCCAGATGAACGGGGGACACCCCGCGAGCGCGAGCAGGGCGAGCAGCGGGAGGGTCCTCATCGCTTCTCCTTGGGCGTGGTCAGCGCGCTGATGAAGTAGCCGAGCGCGATCGAGCTCAACACCGCAGAGCCGGCATAGATGCCGTTGGTGGTGTAGAACATCGCGTTGCTGCGGTCGTGGTCGTAGGCGAGGCGCGACACCCAGGACGCGCCGTAGAGGCCGGCGCCCGCTGCACCGAAGCCCACCGCGGCGCCAATTCGCTTGCCGCGCTTGGTCGGCCCGAGCACGACCGTCTCCTCGACCGGCGCCGCCGGGGGACCGGCGAGCCAGGCCGTGGCGATCGGCACCTCGGGCACGTCGACGGCGACGACCTCGCCGTCGATGTCGATCGTGGCGGCGCTGTAACGACCGATGAAGCGCTCGACCGCGATGCGGCCGGCGGCGTCGTCGCGCTCGGCGACCGCCATCGCCGTCTCCCAGTCCTCGCGCGCGCGCCCGAGCAGGGCGGTCGTCTCGCGCGCGATGCGCTGCATCACCGAGGTGTCGACGGTGCGACGCTCTTCGGCGAGGTCGAGCACGATCTTGAGCGAGTCCGACGTGTCGGGCAGCTTGTCCTTTGCGAGCGTGTAGATCTGCGCCCAGTCCTTGGCCGTGTCGACCTGCGGCACGAACACCGGCTCGACGGCGTCGGAGACCTCGACCCGTGCGCCGTCGTAGCGCTCGATGAACGCGAACACGGCGCGATCGCTCTCGTAGTCGGCCTGCGCGATGAGCACCTCGGTCTCCTGCCAGTCCGTGCGTGCCGTGTCGCGGACCTCGTCGCGCGCCTGCTCGACCTCGGCGGCGTGCGCGGCGACCTTCTCTTCCGCCTGCTCGTCGGCGTAGACCTTCAGCCACGCGCGCGCGGCGGCGACCTGGGGCACCACGACCGCCTCCTGCGCGTCGCCGACGGCGACCGACGCGTCGTCGTAGCGGGAGACGAACGCTTCGAGCGCGGCGCGGCCGCTGTCGTCGCCGGCGCGGGCCGCGGTGGCGGCCTCGGTGAACGCGCGCTCGGCCTCGCCCAACACATCGGCGCGCGCCTGCGTCAGCTGCTCGCGCCGGGTCTCCTGGGCGACCCGCAGCGCCTTGAACTCGTCGACGACCTGGGCGCCTACGCTCGCCAGCACCGCCTCCTTGACCGACGGGAGCCAGGCGGGGAGGGGATCCTCGGGCGTGAGGTAGGCCGACCAGTGAACGTCGCCGTCCTCGGTGCGAAGCTGCAGGAAGGTAGGGGCCGAGATCGGGCGCCGCGCCGACGCGCTGCCGTCGACATAGCCGCTCAACCCGTCGGGCTCGCCGAAGCCGACCCGGGCGACGTCGGGGTTCTCGCGCCCGCGCTCGTAGAGCTGGTGCAGCGGTCCGCCTGGCGGGGCGATCGACTCGGGCAGCGCGTACGCGGGATCGAGCTGCTGGGCGACCTGCATCGAGCGCAGCGTCGCCTGGTCGTCGCCGGCGACGAACGCGCGGAACGCGAACAGGCGGTGCACCACGGCCGCCTCCGCGGGCGCCATGACCTCGGCGAGGCACGGGATGCGCACCCGCAGGTCGTCGTAGGTTGCGTCGAACCGCTCGCGGTCGGTGTTCGCGAACGCATCGGTCGCCTGCGCGGACAGCTCGGCGATGCTCGCGACGGTGACGGGCTCGTCGGGACAGCCGAGATCGCTCCGGGACGGCGCTGCGGGGCGCGCGGGGGCCTCGGGCGCGGTGGCCACGGGCTCGGGCTCGGGCGCTGGGGCGTCGACCACGGGCACCGGGGGCTCGACCACGGGCTCGGGGGGCTCGACCGCGGCGACGATCGCCGGCGCCTCGCGCGCCGGCTCGGGGACCACGACGAGCCACTTCGGCGCGCGCGCCGTCACCGGCGCGTCGGCGAGCAGCCGCGGCGGGAGCGGGCCGTCGTGCCAGAACGACTCCAGGCGCGCGCCCTTCGCGTCGTGGATCTGCACGAGGAGCGGCGTGTCCGCCGGCACGGTCGGCTCGGAGAGCATCCGGCCGTTCACGAGGACAGCACCCTTCTTCGGGTGCGCGACGCCCTTGCCGTTCGCGCCGACGAGCTCGGTCGGATCGGCCCACGCCAGGATCTCGCGCACCGGGTGTTCGGGCGGGACCCACGCGGGCCACGGCGTCGCCGGGCTCGTCTGCTCCGCCAGCCGCGCCCAGCGCGTCGCGCCGACGTCGTCCTGCTGGTGGAACGCCACATACGCGCGGATCTGGCCGTAGCGCGCGAGCGCGTGCGGCGGGACGGGCGCGCTCAGGCACTCGATCTGCCGCTCGTGCAGCTCGATCAGGATGCGCGCCTCCTTCAGGTTCGCGGACGTCAGCGCGGCCTCGATGGCCCCGACGTCCGTGTCCCACTGCGAAGTCTCGTACTCGCAGACCCGGGATTGCGCGCTGGCCGACCCGTGCAGGCCCAGCAACACGGTACAGATCAATCCGCCTCGAATGCCCATCCACCCACCTTCCGCCGCGCGAGTCTAGCTCAGCGGATGCCGGTCGACACGGGATCTCCACCACTTCGCGCGCTTCCGAGCCACCAAGCGATGGCGAGGGCAGGGAGCGCGAGCAGATCCGTGGGATCGGGCCACACCGCGACCGGCGCCAGCGCGGGGAGCGCCCTGCCGCCGATCAGCGCGGCGACGGCACGCGCGGGCCACTGCAGCGCGCCGAGGCCTACGCGGTACAGCGCAGTCATCGGCGTGTCGAGCTGCACCAGCGTGAACACGACCGCGGTGAGCACCACGCAGACCGCCAGCGTTCGGTTCCTCGGCGGCGCGCCGCGTCGGGCCGTGGCGCACGCGAGCTCCACGCCCGAGACGAGGAACAGCGGGAAGAACACCAGCCCGGCGAAGTCCGAGACCTTGCCGGTGACCACACCGGGCCACGCGTACTTGCCGACATGGTCGTTGAACAGCAGCACGGCGATCGCGAGCAGCGCGACCGGATGCAGCAGCGGCGCGTGTCGATGGAACATGATGCGCTCCGCGGGAGGGTGGCCTGCCCCGAGGCCTACCTCAGAACGCGAGCAACATCACCTCGATGCCGAGTCCGGGGCCGAACGCGGCGACGATCCCCAGCCGACCCGGCTCGGGCTGCGCCTCGGCGAGCGCCTCGGCGAGCACGAACAGCACGCTCGGGCTGCTCATGTTCCCGTGGTTCGCGAGCACGCGGCGGCTCGGGGCGAGGTCGGCGTCGGTCAGCCCCAGGCGCTCGCCCGCGCGGTCGAGGATGCGCGAGCCGCCGGGGTGGAGGGCCCAGATGTCGACGTCGGCGCGTGACGCGCCGTTGCGCGCGAGCACCGCGTCCACCGCGGCCTCGATCTCGGCGGCGATCCGGTCGGGGATGCCGGGGTCGAGCACGATCCGGAAGCCGCGCGTCGTCAGCCCGAACGCGAGCTTGTCGATGTGCGCGTAGTCGTAGCGCGAGCCGAAGTCGACGATCTGCGGCCCGTCGCCTTCGGTGCTCACCAGCGCCGCGGCGGCGCCGTCGCCGAACAGCGAGAGCGCGACGATGTTCTGCGGCTCGGGCTCGTCGGACAGGCACGCGGAGCAGATCTCGACCGCGAGGGCGACCGCGACCGAGCCCGGGCGCCGCGCGGCGTGGTCGGCGGCCACCTTGAGCAGCGGGATGGCCGCGTGGCACCCGATGCAGTTGAAGTGTGCGCGGGCGAGGTCGTTGCGCAGGCCCTCCTGATGCGCGAGCAGCAGGTCGAGGCCGGGTGTGGCGTACCCGGTGACGGTGGTGACCGCGAGCAGATCGACCGCCTCGCGCGCGACGTCGCCGCGCTCGAGCACGTCGCGGAGCGCGGCGGCGCCGAGCGCCATCGCGCCTTCCTTCCACGCCGAGTTCGTCTCGGTGAGCGGGCGCCCGGCGCGGTAGAACTCGGGCGGCACGAACAGGCCGCGGCTGCGCACCGGCGCCTCGAGGAACAGGCGCTCGAGGTGGGGCGGCAGCGACCACGGGTTGTGCGCGTACAGCGCCTCCTGGGTGTAGCGGCGCTCCGGGACGGCGCGTCCGATCGCGTTCAGGCGCGGGGCGTTCATCTCGGGCTCCGGATCAGGAGGGGCGCGTCCGCGGGCCACCGTGCCGCGCGGCGCAGGCGCACGTCGGTGCCGGCGGCGACGACGGTGCCGTCGGCCGCGATCACGCGCACGTCGGCGAGCGCGCCGTCGCCCTCCACGCGGGCGCGCGCCTCGATGCGGAGCGGTCCTGGCGGCGCATCCGCGACCACCCACCGCCCTGCGCCGACCGGGAGCCCGAGCCAGCCGGTGGCGGCCCCCATCCACGCCGAGAGCGCCTGATGCGCGGCGTCCACGGCGGTCGCGACGACGGGCGTGGGGCCGCGCGCGTCGGCGTGGATCAGGCCGTCCGCGCCCGCCTCGACGCGCTCGAGCACCTGCCAGGCGGGGCCGTGGAACAGCAGGTCGGCGCGGTACAGCGCGTCGGCTCGGGCGGGGGCCGCCAGCGGCTCGGGCGGTGCGGTTCGCGCGCGCTCGGCCCGCGCGCGCGTCGCGCTGGCGACCACCACGTCGTCGACGCGCACCTCGAGCGCGTCGCCATCGACGCGCTCGCGCGCCTCGCGCGACGACTCGACGAAGGTGGGGGCGCGCACCTCGAACGCGTCCAGCGCGCACGCCCCGCGCGCGCCGTACACACAACGCGCCGCCGCCGCGAGCGCCTCGACCCACAGCGCAGCGGGCACCAGCGGGCGACCGCCGACGCGGTGATCGGCGAGCGCTGGGGCCGTGGGGTCGAGGGTCATCCCAAGCGCGCCGCGCTGGCCCGGCGCGAGCGCATGGACGCGCGTGAGCGGCCACGGGAGCGCGGGCGTCGGTGTTGCCTCCAGTGCGATCGCGGCGACCCCGTCGACCCCGAGCGCCGCGCGAAACGCCGCCGCGCCGGCCTCGGGCGACAGCGCGCGCACGCCGCGGGCCGCGAGCAGGCGCGCGACACCGGGGGCCGCGGCCATGCCCACGTCGGACCACGCGGTGAACGCGAGCGCGACCGAGCGCGTCGCGGTCGGGTGCGGCGTGGCCTCGAGCGCTGCGTTCGCGGCGGCGTAGCTCGCCTGTCCGGGGTTGCCGACGTGCGCGACGATCGACGAGAACACGACCCACAGCGCGGGCCGGTCGCTCGCGGTGGCGGCGTGGAGGTGGCGCGCCCCGTCGCGCTTCGGGCCGAGCACGCGCGCCAGGCCCTCGTCGGTGACCTCGGCGGCGGGCCCGTCCGCGAGCGCGCCCGCGCCGTGGACCACGACGTCGATGCGCCCGTGGGCAGCGCGGAGCGCCTCGGCAGCGGCCGTCACCTGGTCGGCTCGGGTGACGTCGCAGGCGCGCCACGTCGCGTCGACGCCGGCCGCGCGCAGGCGCCTGAGGGCCGCCTCTCCCGCTTCGTCGGGCGCGCTGCGACCGAGGATCAGCGCCCGCGCGGGCGCGAGCGCCTGTCGGCGCGCCTCCGCCAGCTGCTGCGGGGCCG